>NZ_JBXUHE010000047.1:0-42555 GCF_057180585.1 Actinomycetospora sp. 2LY8.5 | reverse complement strand
GCGGCGTCGTCCAAGGCTGGAAACCAGCCCTCGGCGCCCTCGCGCTGGCCTACCCCGACCGCATCGGCCCCTACCTCACCTGACCACCGACAGATCAACTTACACAGACAGATTGACAGGCTCCCGTGGATCGCCTCCGAGACCGGCACCGACCGCCACGCGGTCGGCCAGCAGCTCGCGCCCGGCGGCCCGTTCGGATGGCTCCCGGACTGGCTACGCGGATTGATCTACTACAGCACCAAGGTCCTCGAGTTCCACGCCACCCTCGACACCCCGCGCGGAGCGCCCCATCCTTGGGAGTCCAAGCCGTGGACGTGGCCGATGGGGCTTCGGCCCATGCTCTACTACTACGAGTCGGGCCCTCAAGCGCCTGGGTGCGGCAGTACCGACTGCGTGTCAGCGATCATGCTGGTCGGCACCCCCGCACTATGGTGGATCTCGCTGCCCGCGCTCGGGTGGGCCCTGTGGCGCGCTGTGACCCGCCGCGACTGGCGCTACGGCACTGTCCTGGCCGCCTACGGGGCAGGGTTTCTTCCGTGGTTCGCCAATATCGACCGGCAAATGTACTTCTTCTACATGACCCCGACCGTCCCCTTCCTTATTCTGGCAATCGTACTCGCTCTCGGAGAGATTCTGGGGCGCTCCCGAAGCGGACTCGAACGACGCCAGACCGGAACGCTCGTCGTCGCCGTCTACACCGGTGTCGTCGTAGCCAACTTCGCCTGGCTCTGGCCCATCCTGATCGGCAACCCCATCACCGCCGAGCTATGGAATGCTCAACTATGGCTGCCTTCTTGGAGATGAGCCATGACCTCCGAAAAGAGCAGCGCTCGACTCCGAGCTGCCCGCACGAGATGATCTTGTGCCATACCTGCGCATCACTATGGGTGACCCAAGAGACTCTCAGTCCCAAGCCCACCTCCCCACATGCCGGGGACCTTACGCCTAGACGTCACAGACAGTAGTAGGCAGAAGACGGTCATTCTACTAACCAGGTTGCATGCCCACCGGGTTGCCCGTACCCGTTGAGGCCATTCATCCGGCGTGCGACGGTCGTGATGCCGAGGAGATCCTCTCTCGGCGCCCGTGACCTAAGTGAGGAGGAACGGATGAACACCGAGGAACAGGCAATGTCGTACGAACCGCCGCAGTTGGTCGAGCTCGGGGAATTCTCCGAGATCACCCTCGGCCCGACGACCTACCCGGTCCCAGACGGCGCTGGCTACTACACAAGCTGACGTCCGTCAGTTTGGCCCCGCTAAGAGAGCCTGGAAGGGCTGGCCGTGCTTGAGACACCTTGGTTCGTGGCTTTTCCTGATCACGACGTGGGCGACGCACTTGAGCATCAGGTCGCCTCTCTAGCTCATGTCACCGAGCGGGTTCTCCATCCTTCCGGTCGGCCGTGGGTCGTGGGCTCGTGGCCGACCGGAAGCGGCCAGCACGTCGCTTCCAACGACTTCGACATCCTCGCGCTCGGCGTATGCGAGCCCCTCTTCGCCAGGCCCCTTGAGCGTTTTCGAACCTTGGAGGCCTTGGACTCATTCGCGGAACTCTTTCCCGGTCAGTATTTCCTAATTGCACGCTCGGACCGTTCAATTCGCGCGCAAGGCAGTATCAGCGCCACACACGTGGCTTTTCATGCGCTCGTGAAGGGCCAAACGCTCTACTCGGACCGTCCGAGCCTTCTTGCCGCTCTTCAGCAATCGTCTATTGATCGCAACAGTGTCGCTCTCCGGCTCTTGTCTCCGACCATCACGTACCCACTCGATGAGCGGCCACTATGGGCAGGTATCGAGCGGTTACCACCTGGCTCAGCTCTTATCAGCGGGCCGGAAAGGTCGACGAGCGGTCGGCAGTGGTGGGAACCCCCTGAGGCCATAAGTCCGCTGGAGACCGGCGCTCGAAAACTGGCTGATGCGTTGACGAGTGCCGTGTCCCGACACATACGCGGAGCTGGGCACATTACAGCCGACATGTCCGGCGGCCTTGATTCAACGACGCTGACCTTTCTCGCCGACAGACGGCTCATCGATACCAGCCGAGGCGCTTCCCAACCGCGGCTAACCACGGTCCACTGGGCGGAATCAGACGCAGCAAACGATGACGCTATCTTCGCTCAATCCGCGGTAACGTCACTCAGCGCGTGGGGTCACGAACAGCTCAGCCAGGAAGAGATGCCCGCGTGGTTTGACGACCTCACAACCCTGCGGGTGGACCCCGACGAACCATACCGCTGGGTCAGGGCGCAAGCCCGCATCGCATACACCGCCCGCGTTCTTTCCCGACTCGGCTCGCAGCTCCATCTCGCAGGACACGGCGGCGACGAGCTCTTCATGACCCTTCCTTCCTATTTGTACGGACTCGCCCGCAGCAACCCGTTGGTTGCCCTGCATCGTGTCCGGGCTCACCGAGCTCTGTCGCGCTGGCCCCTTACCTCCGTGGCGCGACAGCTTGCGGATCACCGAGATTTTGGCCGGTGGCTGTTGGATGCGAGCCGCGAACTCGACGCGTCGCTGCTCGCCAGGAACGAGCCACAGTTGGGCTGGGGGCCGCCGATTCGCCTACCTGCGTGGGCGTCCGACGATGCCTTCCGAATCGTGCGGTCGCGTATTGCGGAGTGCGCGCAAGTCGCGCCCCTCTCGCCTAACCGGAGTCAAAGCGAGACCCTGCAGTACCTGCGAGGTGGCGGCGCCATTGCCTCGCAGGTCACCCGTGTGATGGCTGGCGAGGGTATAACCGTCGCCCTTCCATACCTCGACCACGACGTCATCACCGCGGCTCTATCGGTCCGCTCTCATGATCGAATGTCACCGTTCACGTTCAAGCCACTTCTAGCGCGAGCCGCCGACGGCATTGTCCCGGTCGACATTCTCAGGCGGACCACCAAGGGAGACTTCAGTGTCGACATGTTCCGGGGCCTCGAAAGGAACATTGAAGCGATCGAGGCCATCGTCTCCGACGGCCGTCTTGCGGAGATTGGGCTGATCGAACCGAGGAAGCTGCTTAAAGTGCTGCGTGGTCCCCACGCCGACGTGCGCAAACTGATACCGATTGAGGCTACCGTCGCCGCTGAGCTCTGGGTTCGGAGTGCCTTGTCGGCTCATGTTGACAACAGAGACGTGGTGGCACCGTGAGTTATGAGGCAATGCACCTTCACCCGGACGTTCTCATCACGTCCTCTCCTTCTGGAGACACGGTGCTGCTCGACGGGATGTCGGGCAAGTACTGGCAGCTCAACGCCACTGGAGCACGTGTCGTTCGCGTACTCCTCGATGACGGATCGTTCGATGACGCTGTGCAGGCGATTTCCCTCGACAGCCGGACACGGACCCCTGCCGAGGTTCGCCAGGACGTCGAAGCGTTCATGGACGCGCTACTGGAAGCGGGGCTCGCGCGCAGATGAGTATTCCAGTCGCACTTTCATCGACGACGACCGAACTCAGCACTCGTGATCGGTTGGGCGCCCTGGCCGCAGTCGCGGCCGCACGGGGTCTGGCCAAGCTTCCACCGCGGCGCATCCGCCGCGTCCTTGCCTCGGCTTGTCGCGGCGCTCGTCCAGCCAGCTATACAGAGGCCGAAGCCGCGCGCTCCGCCGTAGTCGCAGTGAGCATGCGGTGCGCGGGACGGGGCTGCTTAGAGCGGTCCATCGCGACAGCATTGCTGTGTAGGTTGAAGTCTAGCTGGCCTGATTGGGTTGTCGGTGTACGGTCCAGGCCATTTGGAGCACACGCGTGGGTTGAGGCTGCCGGACAGATGGTTGCAGAACCAGTTCCTAAAGACTATTTCGCCCCGATTCTTCAGGTTCGTGCTCATGACTAACGTCGTCGCGAGCCTCCCTGATCTACGTAGCTCCCGGGGTCAGCATGCCTTGCGGGAGCTGCATTTCTTCGGTTATCGGCATGCTATCCCTCCGGCCGCCCCTACATCACGCGCCGCGGGTCGTGTTTCCAGACACGCGCCGAGCCATTCGACGTAGGACCAAGGGAGCCAGAAGCGAACCGAGAACTATCCAGGCCGCCAGGACAGCAATAGTCGGCAACGGGCGCCACGAACCGGAGACCTCGACTGCGGCGAGGGGGTCCGGTAATAGCGCGCTTCGCGTTCCAAGGCCAAGCCAGTACAGCGGAAACATCTGCCCGACCCACTGCAACCATGGCGGCAGGGCGGTAAGGGGGTAGACTAGACCCGAGATGCCGACAAGAACCATCACGAGGATCATCGCGACCTGAATGCTGTGAACGCTGCGAAACAGCGAACCTATAATCGCGCCGAACGGCAATGTCGCGAAGAGTCCAACGATAACGACGACCATTAGGGAAAGCCAGGCTGTCGGCTCATTGAGGCGCAAGCCCCTGAACAGCAATGCCGCTGGGGCCAGTACCACCGTCACACTTGCTAGGGCCATCATGGCCTGCCCAAGAACCTTCCCAACCAAGTACCCCACGATCCCGTGTGGGAGTGTCTTCGCGCGCAGGAGTGTCCCGTCCTCGCGCTCGACCACGAGCGCTACGGCAAGGCCCACCACGGCAGTCAGGACGAGACTCACAACGAGCAACCCGGGGACTGCCTGGCTCCCGAGGGAAAAGTCAGCCCCCGGGACCTGACTGTCGCGTAGGAGATACATAATGGTCAGGACGATCACGGGAAGAAACGTCCAGTTGAGGACCTGTGGCCAGTTCTGGCGGACCTCGATCCACCCGCGCTCCACCCCCGCGAGGACAGCATTGAGTATCGGCGTCATGACCACTCCGCAGCCAAGGCTTCGGGGGTCCTCGCGCGACCATCGGCCTCGAACTCGCGTACGAGAGCCAAGTAGACGTCCTGCAGGCGAGGGCGGCGCACCTCCAGGTCGTCGACCGAGTCTCCATAGTGGCTCAACAGCGCGTGAACGAACCCGGTGGCGTCGGCAGTTCGCCGACGGTGCGGGTTTCCGTTGATGGTGAACCGTATCTCGGCCTCGCCGGAGAGGCGCGCGGAGAGCTCTGCAGGTGTTCCGGAGGTTAGGACGCGGCCGCCAGCCAGGATCACAATCCGGTTGGCGAGTTTCTCGGCCTCGTCCAGGTCATGGCTGGTGAGCAGGACCGTCGTGTCGTCTTGAGTCGAGAGTCTGATGACGAGATCGTGGAACTCCTCACGCGCCTGAGGGTCGAAGCCGGTCGTGGGTTCGTCGAGAAACAGGAGCTCGGGGCGGCCAACCAACCCAATGGCGACGTCCAATCGTCGTCGCTGACCGCCAGAGAGGTTCCCCACCTTCGTAGTTGCCTGCGCGGTCAGCCCGACGCGGGCCAAGAGCTCGTCAGCGTCGTACGGACGATCGCGGCCGAAGGTGCGGTAGGCGACGTAGAAGCGGCCCAGGTGTCCGAGAAGGTCACGGACCCGCCATCGAGCGTGGTCCCGCCATGACTGCAAGACAATCCCGACACGGGCTCGCCACGCCTCGGTAGCCTTGTCTGGGTCGACGCCAAGGACGCGTACCGAGCCAGCCGATCGACGGCGAAGTCCCTCGAGAATCTCGATCGCTGTGGTCTTGCCCGCACCGTTCGGTCCCAGCAGCGCCACAACCTCGCCGCATTCCACCTTCAGGTCGAGCCCCTGTAGAACATCCTCGGAGCCGTAGCGCATCCGGACGTCGTCGGCTTCGATGACCAGCTCCACGGGCCCTGGCTCCTCATTGATCCCCGCCGCACCGGCTGATGTCGGTTCCGGCATCCCAACCTCCCCACCTTGAGGCGCGGCCCGTTTTCGGGTCGGCCAGCCGAGCGACCCCGGTTCCAACCCAGAGCACCCGAGCCCACGCATCTCGCCGCCGGCCGAGGTCCAGCATCCAACACACCCCCGAACGCTGAGAGCCGTTTGCGCGTATCCGACGACCAGCCCCGCCGCCGGGCTCGTGGCAGGCGCTCACACAGCGACACAGTTCGGCTTGGATCTTCCGGGACTGCTTGGCTCAGCTTGGAGCCGTAGCCTTCACACAGCAATATCGACTCCAGCGCAGCACGTCCATCGTAGCTCGGCGCGTGACAAAGTTGTTATCAAGTCGAATGCTATACAGCGGACCAAATGATCTCGCCCGAGCGAACCTCGAGGTACCGCCCGAAAAAGTCGATCAGCCAAACGTCACTCCGTCAGACGCGGAGACATGACACAAAGTACAAGCTGGCTTGCTCACTACGGAAGTCGGGCCATTCAAGCAACCACACGCCAGAACCCCCGTGACACCGTCCGTAAGGCTTTTGAGTTCTATTACCTTGCGCTACGATTTGCGATGTATGCCACGCCCGCACTTCAACTCCTGAAGGAAGGATCGGCACGATGTCAGCCACCACTGAGACAGACGCGCCCCAGGCCGAGCAGCCCGACCTTGACCTTACCCCCTACCTGGTAGACGAGACCCTTGAGTCGCCCGACCACGACCGCGCCGAGCGGCTTTCGTGGAATCCGCCCGGAAACCCCGTGATCTGGGTGTAGCCAATGGGTAGATCGACGGCGGGCGCGGCACCTGGAGCATCTATCGGTGCCGCGCTCGACAACTTCCTGGAGTTTCTTCCGGACGGCGTGGACCACTGGATACTGTGGACAGAGTCAGCACATTCGTTAGTCCGCAGCGCGCTGCTGCGGCGACTCACGATTGTTCACGACCTCGTTCTGGGGGAGACCGAGCCCGAGGTCGTCGCACGAGTTGCTAAGGAGGAGCTGGCGGACGCTGCCACCGGGTTCCTCTGTTTCCAGCTCGTCGCAGGTGAGTCCGAGGGCTTGTATCCGCCCTACCAGCGGGCGCTCCACAAGTTCATGGACTGGCCCCCCGGGCGAGTACGCCTGATGAATGACGTCCACGACGAGAACTTCGCCAGCCTGTTCTCTGAGCCGCCGTCTAGTCTCGCCGCTCGGTGTGCGGCCACCGCTGAACGTCTGCGCGCAAGCAGACAGCTCAGCTATTCGCCGGTCGACGGTAGTCGCCGGCGGCTCGACCTCATTTGCCCTCAGGAAGGCTGGACCGTATACGACGGCGTGAATGTTACGACCGACTATCAGCTTCCGATCGGCGAAGTAGCGTGTGAGCCGCTGAGCGTAGACGGGCGACTTGAGGTTGACGGCTGGATCATCGGGACAATTCCGTTCGGCGCGAAGTACGGCCGAATTACGCCCCCAGAACTCTCGATTGAGTTCGCGGGCGGTCGGATCGCCGAGGTTACCGGTTCCAACCAAAAACTAGTCGACGACTTATCAGTTTGTCTCGAGCGTGTGCCTGGTCTTCGCGCGATCGGAGAGCTTGGTGTCGGTCAATCACCTGCCATAGCCGAACTTGCTAGCGGTGGGACGTTCCGGCCCTCGCGTTGGTACGAGCGACACCTCGGTGTACATATCGGGCTCGGCGCGGAGCTGCCCGAAACAAAAGACCCTAACGAGAGACAGACGAACCATCACATCGACATTATTCAGGCCGCCGGCGAACTCTGTGGCGACCAAGGATCGATTCTTCGATGGTGATGGCGGCGAGCCGATATGGGCGAGGACGTCAACTGGCGCATCAGGCGAGCAACGAGACTGGACGTGCACGGCCTGGCTGAGTTGCACATCTTAGCCTCGTTGGCCGCGAAGCCAACGACTCAAGGAGACTGCGCGGAGCCCTGCGACCTTCTTGTTGCAGCAAATCGAGAGCCCTGGCACGAAGCGGTCGAGGCCGCCGAGAGGGACTCTTCGCGTACAATTCTCGTGGCAGAGACCTCCCAGTGCCATCTTGTAGGGTTACTATCGCTAAGACCGAGCTCTAACGCGCACGTCGGGGAGTTGTGCGCGATGTATGTTTCGCCATGTCATTGGCGACGCGGCGTCGGGACAGCGCTCCAGCAAGAACTCCTCGAAAGCCGGGACGTCTTGCGGTCCTATCGCGCGGCGACGCTACTCGTAGCCGAAGATGACGACAGGGCTCGTGGGTTTTACCGCAGAACCGGATGGCTTCCTCTGCTCACGGAGAGGTCGGCGCAGACACCACAGCGGGGCCGGCCGCTCCCGGCGAAGGGCGACGACGAGAGCACGAGCTTGGCGATCCGCTATATGTGCAGTCTCGACTCCGTGCCAGGCCACCGAAGACTGTATCGCCACATCCGGCCGGTTTAGACCTGGTCTCAAAACCTCCAAGGTGTCGCTGCGGCTCTGTTTCTGTGACTCCCGGTGTTCATTGCTGGCTCGCGGCGGTCCAGATGACGGCAGCGCGGACCCGGTTGTCCACCCCGAGCCGGGACAGCAGTGCGCTCAGGTGGGCCTTCACGGTGCCTTCCGAGACGAACAGTTCGCGGCCGATCTCGTGGTTGGACAGGCCTTGGGCGAGTAGGGCCAGAACGTCGCGCTCCCGGTCGGTGAGGGTGGCGACGAGCTGACGGGCCTTGGCGCGTTGACCGTCACTGTCGTCGTCGGGCCGGTCTTGCAGCCGGCGCAGGACGCGTGCGGTGATCCGTGGGGAGAGGTAGCCCTCCCCCTCGGCGGTGGCACGGATCGCCGCGAGCAACTCCCGTGGGTCGGCAGCCTTGAGCAGGAAGCCGTCCGCCCCGGCGCGCACGGCACGGGCGACGTAGTCGTCCTCGTCGAACGTGGTGAGCACGGTCACGGCGATACCGGGCTGGTGGCGGCGGAGCTCGTCGATCGCGTCGAGGCCGTCCCCGCCGGGTGTGGGGCCGGGCATTCGGACGTCGAGCAGCACCACGTCGGGTCTGTGAGCTTCGGTGAGGGCGATGGCCTGGCGGCTACTGGCTGCTTCGGCCACCACAGTGATGTCGTCGCTCTCGAGGATGGTGCGCAGGCCAGCTCGGATGAGCGCTTCGTCGTCAGCGAGCAGGACCCGGATCAACGCGGGGCCCGGAGCTCGGTGGTCCAGCCCTCGCCGGCCGGCCCGGCGTGCATCTGCGCGCCGAGGGCGCAGGCCTGCTCGTGCAGCTGGACGAGTCCGCGCCCGGTGCCGGGCTCACCTGCCCGACCGGGTCCGTTCGCGACGCGCAGGACGAGCTCGGCCGGCTCGACGGTGTACGAGACCGTGATCGGCGCGCCCTCGGCGTGGCGGGCGGCGTTGGCGATGCCTTCCCGGGCGACGTGTTCGGCGAGGCGGGCCAACGGCTCCGACACGTCGTCGGCGTCCCCGGTGTCGGGGTTGACACGCTCGAGCTCGACCTCCAAGCCAGCGCGTCGGGCCCGCTCGACTACTTCGTCTACGGGGGTGGGGGTGCGAGCGGGCTCGAGCAGGTCGAGGGCGCGGCGCAGGTGGTCGGTGGCGGCTGCGGCGGAGGCGCGGAGGTCGGCCGCGGCGTCGCGTTGGGAGGACGAGTAGCCGCTGAGCTCGAGGGCGCCGGCGCGCACTCCGAGCAGGGCGAGCTCGTGTCCGAGGGTGTGGTGGATGTCGGCGGCGAGCCGTGAGCGCTCGGCCAGGCGTGCCTGTTCGGCAACAGCGGTCCGCTCGGCGATCAGAGCCTCGTTGCGCGCCTGCTCGGTCGCGAGCAGCTCGACCTGCTGGCGCCGCGCCCGGGCCAACGACCACGGCAAAGCCACCGTCAACCCCGCGACCACGACCGCGGACACCGCCTCCCACACATCGAGAGCGGCGAGCACGACGACAAGCACACCGCCGGGCAGCAGCGCCCACCCAGCGCCGCGGATCGGGCGGAAACGGCCGATGGCCGCCGCGGCGGGAACGAGCACGACGTACAGCGGACCCGACCACGGTTGCAGGCCGCCGTCGAGGCCCAGCCCGGCGACCAGTCCCGCGAGGACCAGCACGGCGTGCTCGGCCATACGAGGCGCCCTCACGAGTCCGAACCTAGCCGAGCGGCGCTGCGCAGCGCAGCGACACGGGCGGTCAGCGTCACCGCCCCTGCGGCACCCGCTACGACGACGAGGGTCGTGACCGACGCCAGGAAGGTGGACATCACCGCCCAGGTCAGCGTGCGGCCGAACAGCACGCCGGCGATCCAGGGCAGGCTCACCGCCACCGCGAGGGCGGCGGTGGAAGGGAGGAGGCGCAGCACAACGATCCACCGGCGCGACGAGGCCCGCCGTTCGGACCATCGACGTGCTCGGGCGACACCGAGCGCGCCGAGCACCACCGCGAGCAAGGAGGCTCCGGCCAGGACTCCGTCGACGAACCGACGTGTGGGCGATGGCGGATCGACGGGCGCGCCGGCGGCCGCGGCGTAGAGCCGCCGGGCCATCTCGTAGGTGTCGTCCGACATCGACGCGCTCTCGGTGGCCACCGCGACACCGATGCCGGTGCGGGGGTCGACGATCTGTGCCGAGCTGCGGGACAGCATGCTGCCGGTGTGGCCGAGCATCGGGTGGTCAGCGGTGGCGTCGTCGACGATCCAGCCCATGGCGTAGGTCCGTCTGGGGTCGGCGGGGACGTGCGTGGCGGCGAGGTCGGCCGCGGATAGCAGTGGGGCTCCGTCGCCGTTCTGGAAGGCGAGCCAGCGGCTCATGTCGCGAGCGGTGGACACGACCCCCGCTGCGCCTCCCGAGGACAGCAGCGAGGCCGGCCAGGTACGGGGCACCCACACCCCAAGCACAGACACCGCCCCGGGCTGGGCGTCGGTACGGGCCCCCACGTGGGTGCCGACCATGCCCAGGGGCACGAGGACCTCCCGCCGCAAGATCTCAGCGAACGGGGCACCGCCCGCCACCTCCAGCAGGCGCGCGACGACCTCGTAGTTGCCGTTGGTGTAGGCGAACCGGGCACCCGGATCGGTCGCGAGGGTCGCGCTGTGCAGACGCCCGACCGCGGCGGCCGGATCCCACGCGTTGTCGATGGCCTCGGCGTGAGCAGTCACATCGGTAAGACCGGAGGTCTGGGTGAGCAGGTGGCGCGGCGTGATGAGCGCTCCGCGCGGGTCCGCCACTCCGAACTCCGGCAGCTGGGCGGCGACGGGGCGGTCGAGGGCGATCTCGCCCCGGGCGGCGAGGCGCAAGGCGGCGACAGCGGTGAAGGACTTGCTCAGCGACGCAAGGCTCAACGGGGTCGTAGCGGTCATCGGTGCGCCGGCGTGATCGACGCCGCGGCCGCCAGCGTAGAGCAGGGAGGCGCCGCGGGTCACCGTCACTGCGAAGCCCGGCAGGCCGCTGCGGGCGGCCTCCTCATCGACCTGAGCCGCAACGTCGGCCACGGGCGGGGAAGTTGCCGCAGCAGACGGCATGGTCAGTAGGAGCAGCAGGACCGGGAGAACCAGCAGGAGCGATCGGCGGGGCACGGCAGCGAAGGTCGCAGCTCCTGCCCGATCGCCGGATCGGTCGACCGGCTGGAGGAGTGGCTAGCCCGACGCAGACTTCGGCGGAGGCCGCTCCTCAGCGTGCCTCACGAGGCGACGGAGATTGATGATCGAGACAGCGAGCAGCAGCAGCGGACGCAGGGTGGCTTCGGCGCGGTCGTAGCGCAGACCGAGGCGCTTGAAGCGCAGCAGCCAGGACACGGTGCGCTCGACGACCCAACGGTGGCGTCCGAGCTTGGCCTTGTCTTAGATGCCGCGGCGAGCGATGCGGACCTTGATCCCGCGCCGATGCAAGTAGCGCCGGCAGCGGGGGTAGTCATATCCCTTGTCGGCGTGCAGCTTGGTGGGACGGCACCGGGGTCGGCCAGGTCGGTGGCGAGGTCCGCGCACGGCGGGGGCAGTGTCGAGCAGCGGCTCGAACAGCTTGCTGTCGTGGGTGTTGGCCGCTGAGGGCAGCACGTGCAGCGGCAAGCCGTGGTGATCGACCAGCAGGTGGTACTTGGAGCCGGGCTTGCCCCGATCTACCGGGTTCGGGCCGGTCAGCTCGCCCCCCTTTTCGCCCGCACCGACACCGCGTCGATGCTCGTGCGGGACCAGTCCAGTACGTCGGCGTCGGAGAGCTCGTCGAGCACGCGTCGGTGCAGCCGGTCCCAGACGCCGGCGACTTGCCAAGCGCGCAGCCGTCTCCAGGCGGTGTGCCCGGAGCCCCCGCCAAGCTGTGGCGGTAGGTCGCGCCAACGGCTAGAACCGTTCGGTGCTGATGCGGGCGCGGGGGACGCCGCGCGCGCCGAGCGCGTCGACGGCGGCGGCGACGAGGCGACCGCCGCCGGAGACGTAGTAGGCCCGGTGACCGCTGTCGGGCGGCAGGGTCCGCGCGAGCAGTTGTGGGTCGATCGCGGCGCCCCCGGTGCGGCGCACGGTCAGGTCGAGGCGGCGGGCGAGGAAGCGGTCGAGCTCGAGACCGAACAGTTCCTCGCCGTCGCGTTCGGCCAGCAGCAGGTGATGTGGGCGTGGGTCCTGGGCTTCGGCCAGCGCGCGCAGCGACGCGGCGATCGGGGTGATGCCGACGCCGCCGGCGATGAACACCAGCCCGTCGGCCGAGGCCGGGTCGCCGGGGTGCAGGTTGGGCACGAAGCTGCCGTAGGGACCGTCGACCCAGATGCGCTCGCCGGGCTCGAGCTCGGCGAGCCGGTGGGTGAAGGGTCCGCAGGTGCGGATGGTGATCTCGATACGGCCGTTGCGGGCGGCGTGGGCGATGGTGAACGGGTGCTCAGCGGTGGCTGCTGGGTGGCGTCGGTGTCGTAGCCACACGAACTGGCCGGGCTCGAGCGAGAGCGGTCGGCGCAGGTGCAGCGGCGCGAGCACCAGGGTGACCACGCGCGGGTTCTCCACGCGCACGGCCTGCACGACGTGCGCGCCGCGGTCGATCAGCGGGCGTACCAGCCAGCGGCCCGCGAGCACGGCCAGCGTCATGAGGGCGAGCGCGCCGAGCACGGCGGCGTTGAGCGGGTCGGAGACCAGCCGCCCGAGCAGCAGCACGTGCCCGGCCACGAGCGCGAACATCGCGATCCCGCCGGCGGCGTGCCAACGGGCGCGGCGGGCGTAGTCGCGGTCCCCGGACCGCGGCCGGACTCGCAGGCTGATCAGCGCCACGAGCAGCGCGGCGCCGATCCCGGTTTGCACCGCGGGCCCGGCCGCCAGGGGGTTGAGCGCGGCCAAGCCGTGGGGGCTGCTGGCCACCGCGAGGATCACGTGCGCCGCGCTCATGGCCGCGGTCGCGGCGCCCAGGCGGATGTGGAGGGCCTTGCCGGTTTCGATCCCCAACGCGCGCAGCAGAGCCTTGACCCGGGAGAGCAGCACGATGGTTACGACCATCAGCGATGCCGCGAGCAACCCGCTGTAGGCCGACAGGTTGTCAAGTAGCCCGTCGTCCTGGGTCGCGGCCGCCACGGGGGCCACGGCGACCGGCGCGAGGATCGCGACGTCGATGACGGCCAGCCATCCCCACCGTCCGAGCTTGGTTCCCATGCCAGGACAGACCGGCGACGACACCGCCCCGGTTCGTGGTCCACGTCACATGCGTGTGTGGAGGTGGAGGGACCATCCGGGATGGGCGCGCGGTCTGTCCTGGCATGGGGTCGACTACCCGCCGGACCAGCACAGCTCCGGCCGTTGTTCGGGCGGTTGTTCGAGCGGTGGCCGTCGCCGCTGTGCTGGTCACGCTGGTGACCATGGGTGCTGCGCTCTCGCCGGCGCGGCCCACCGACCCGGCGACCGCGCCCGCGAAACCCCTGGTGTCCGGCGTGTGGCTGGCGGCAGGACCCTCCCCGGTTCCCAAGGTGCCGCTGGCCGACGTGGCGACCGCCGAACCGATCAACGGGCAGGCGGTGGGCTCAACGGTGGGCCAGCTGCTCGCCCGCGACGGCGGCGGGCGCCAGCGGTTGTGCAGCGCCACGCTGGTCGCCTCCCGGTCCAGGTCGGTGGTGGTGACCGCGGCGCACTGTGTCTACACCCCGCCGCAGGTGGCGGGGGCGACGATCGCTCCGCCAGGGCAGCGCGGCTGGGTCGAGTCCACCCAGTTCGTGCCCGGCGCCGACGGCCAGCAGCGCCCGTTCGGGGTATGGGAAGTCGAGCAGATCGCGGTCGACCCACGCTGGCAGACCGACGGGGACCCCGTGCACGATGTCGCGTTCCTGCGCCTGGCGCAGCGCGACGGGCAGCGTGCCGGGGACGTGCTCGGCGCCCAGGGCATCGGCGAGGCCCCGGAACAACCATCCGGCCCGCTGTCAGCAGTCGGCTATCCCGCCGCCGGGCGATTCACCGGCGACGAGGTCCTGCGCTGCTCAGCCGACCAGCCCGAAGTCGAGCCTGGGCTCGGCGGCGACTACACGATCCCGTGTGACATGACCGAGGGATCGTCCGGCGGCCCTTGGCTCGCTGACCTGGACGAATCGTCCGGGCTCGGGGTGGTCCAGGCCGTCACCAGCCTGCGCGTGCTCGGTGACGAGCGCATCGCGGCGGCCCGGTTGGGCCCCGAGGCGATGGCGTTGTTCGCCGCGGTCGACGACCAGCTCGAGCAGGCCCCACCCGAGTGAAGCCCAGCTCCTGTCCCCACCGAGAGCCGCCGCCAGGGACCGACACGGTGCCCGCGCCGGTCTATGAGGCCGAGGACGTATTCGGCCGACGATCGGGGAGGAGCGGTGATGACCACCGAGGGCGAACACGACGACGACCAGCTCGCGGGCGACGACGAGCTGTGTGCGCGACTGATCGAAGAGATCGACGACACCAACGCGATCTTGGAACGGGTGCGGCGGCGGCCGACAGTCCGCGCCCAGGTCGCCCGCCTGCTGCGCCCTCAGGTGATCCTTCACCGCCGCGGCGAGACGCCGCCGACCACCGATGCCTGAGCATCACCCGGCCCCTGAGGCCGGGGGCCGCCGAGCACCCCAGCAGCGAGCCTCGGCGCGCTGCCCGACGAAGAACTCCCCCACGCCGGGACCGATGCGGTCTCACACCCGGTCTGTGTAGGCGCAGGGAAGTCCATGTCCAGGGAGCGATCACGGTGGCAATCACATCGGCGGGGCCCTATGGCCAGGCCCGGAATGCGACCGGCGACGGCGCGCCCGGAGGACCATCATGACCCGGTGGGGTGCTGACTCCGGCGGGGACCGGTGGGACTCGCGGCCGGCCAGCCGCGCCCCCCGCGAGACAGGCGAGTACGGCGAGTACGGCGAGTACGGCGAGTACGGCGAGTACGGCGAGTGCGCGACCGAGACCACGATGCCGCTACCGCCGGTCGACGACCGCGGCGAGCCCGATGACGACCGAGAGTCCGGCCAAGGTGGTGCGGCGGGCGCCACGCCGCTCGACCGGCTCGGCTGGGGAGACCCGGGCCCGGAGCGCCGCCGACCGGCCGGCGGCAGGCGGGCCCCAGGCCCGGCTGCGGGACGCGCGGTGATGGCGGCCGCGCTGGCGGTCGCGGTGTTCGGAGCCGCCGGTATCGCCGCACTGGCCAACGCGGGTGGCCCCGACGTGATCGCCGACCCCGGACGCAGTGGATTGACGAGCCCGACACGCCCAGCCCCTTCCCGAGACCTCGAGCCGACCCCTACACCCGACCCGACACCTGCCCAGGAACTCCCGCCCCGCACCGCTCCCGAACCGTCGATCACACCGGGGATTCCGAGCCCTGCAGTGCCGGTCCAGCCGCCGATCACCGACGCCGACGAACCGTCCCTGCCCGACGGGCCGCCGCTGCCCTCCGACGACGCGCGCGGAGACTCCGATGCCGCCGGCGACGATGACAACGCCGAAGACACAACGGACGACACGGCGGACAACACAGCTGACGACACGGTCGGTGGCGAAGCAGGTGAGGAGTACCCCGGGCCTCGCTCGGCGCCGCCACGCTCAGAGACCCCGGACAGTGCAGACGACGCGGATGACCCGTCAGGGGACCCGACCCGGCTGATCCCGATCAGACCGGAACCACCCCAGGACTCGCAGGCCCCCACCGAGACCCTCACGCCCGAGACGGCCACGACCACAACGGCCCCGACCACAACGGCCCCGACCACAACGAGGTCGGTGGCCCCCACGTCCGCGCCCCCCACTTCGGTACCCCCTACGTCGGTGCCCCCTACGTCGGTGCCGACGGATCAGCCGGGGGGACCGCGAACGATCGGGCCGATCGTGATCCCGGCCGAGCCGGACGGGTCGCTACCCGCGGGCGCGATCGTCATCCCGACCGGACCGGACGGCGCACTGCCCACCGGAACAGTGACCGCCACCCCGGACTCTGAGCGGGGCGAGCGGGACGGCACGGCGAGCAGCACGACGCCCGTGGAGCCGCCCACCACGACCGCCACGACGGCCACCCGCGGGCCCGCGCCCCGGCCCGATGAGCTGCCGAGAACCGGCGCCGAGCCTTCGGGCGGGGCCACGTCGCGCCCCGCGTCGCCGACCACCTCGGGGTCGTTGCCGCCGGCGGCGGGGCGTCTGTCCGCGCTGCTGCCCACCCAACCGCCCGGGACGAGGTGGGAGTGCCGCCCTCTGACGCCCGGGGTCGACGGGACCTCGGAGTCGAACCGGTGGTTCAGCTGCACACCCGTCCGCAGTGCGGACCCGGCGCCGGCGAGCGGCGCCGCTGCTGCTTCACCACGACCGGCCGGCCGGGGCCGTCGTCGTGGTCCTTCCCGCTCTGGCCTGGAGGTCGTGTGATGGACAACTGGTTGTTCGAGGTACGCCGCCGCGTCGAGTCCGGCTGGGACCGGCTGCTGGACATCGGTGCCGAGCTGCGTCACACCCGCGGCCAGCGCGGGCCCCGCAGTCGTCCACGAGGCTCCGCATGGTCGGGCCGAGCGTGGTCGAGGCGGTCGTGGTCGGAGCGCTCGTGGGCATCGACCGTCGCCGCGGCCGTGGCGATGGCCGTCGCGGGCGGCGTCGTGGGCCACTACGCCACCGAGCCCGCCACGCTGGCGATCGAGTCGACCGCGCAGAGCGCCGCGAGCCCTGACAACTCCAGCGACACCGGCACCGGTACGGGTGGGGGAGCCGGTGCGGCTACGGGCTCAGAGGTGTCGATCTCGTCGGCCAACGGCGCCGACGATGCCAACGAGTCCAACACCACCGGGAACACGGGTGCAGGCACCTCTGACGATGAGCCTGCCGAGGCCGAACCGACCCCGGTCACGCCGCCACAGACCGGCACAGACTCCGGAACCGGAACCGGAACCGGAACCGGAACCGGCGGCGGGGCGGGGCAGGCCGACAGCGACACCCGTGCTGGGACTGGCGCTGGGGCTGGCGCTGGCGAGGAGCCGACGGTGTTGGGCCCGATCATCGCGGGGGACACGACGGTCGGACCGATCACGATCACCCCGGGGCCGGACGGGCCCGCGGTGGCCGGGGAGGTCCCGGTCACCACAGGCGGCGCCGCTCCCGGCGACCCCGACGCTGCCGAGGGCCAGCAGCCGGGACAGGGCGAGCAGGGCGGCCAGCAGGGGGGTCAGAGCGGATCGGGGACGCTGCCGACTACCACCAGCGCCCCATCCACCAGCGGCGCCGCTCCGAGTGGCTCGGCGGGAGGTGGCGCGGCGGGCGGTGGCTCCGGGCGCGGTGGTGCTGGGAGTGCCGGCGGCGAGTCCGCGGGGTCGGAGGGCGCCGGCGGCCGGGGTTCGGGGTCGTCGAGTGCTCCGGTCACTTCCGGTGCGCCCGCGACCTCGGGCGCCGCCGGGGGGTCCGGGCAGGGCGCGGCGGGATCGGGTGCTGGGGGCCAGGTCGGCGCGGGCGGGTCGAGCGCGCGCACCAGCGGGGCCAATCCGTCCGGGTCGTCGGGCTCCCCGAGCATCACGTCCGGCGCCCCGGAGCCGAGCGGCAGCGACACCGAGACACCATCCGGGGGCGGGGCATCCGGCGAGTCGGCTGGTGAGGATGAGTACGGGGCTGAGGGCGGCGCCGGATCATCGGGGCAGGGGTCTGGCGCGTCGCCCGGCGGGTCGTCGGGGTCGTCGGGTGCGCCGTCGACGACCCCGACGAGTCCGGGATCGGACGGGCCGGGCGATACCGAGGGCGATCCGGCCGGAGACAGCTCCGGTGGGCAGGACGCGGCCGGGCAGGACGCGGGCGGGCAGGACGCGGGCGGGCAGGACGCGGGGGGCGGCGTCGGTGGCGCGGTCGGTGGCGCGACGGATGCGGTGTTCTCGCTGACCGAGGGGCTGGCCGGGTTCCAGGAGCCCCACGAGGGCAATGTCGAGAACGGGGAGGACCCCGCTCCGGTGGCGAGCCCGAATGTGCCGGGCCATGAGGCGATCCGCCTGGCGCTTCCGGCCGGCGGGAAGCGCTCGGAGCTTCGCCCCGAGGAGGCCGCGCAACAGATCCGTGCCGGTGAGCGCCACTTCTTCGGCTACTCGGCGTTCCTGCCCGAGGACTTCCCGGTCGACTTTCAGGGCTTCCAGGTGATCTGGCAGCTCCACGACGGCGGCACGAACACCTCGCCGCCGGTGGCGCTGGAGGTTCAGCAGGGCAGGTTGTGGCTGGCCAACGTCGGCGAGCTCGTGCAGGACCTCGGCCCGGTCACCGCGGGGGAGAACCTCGCGGTCCAGATGGAGATCGAGTTCGCTCAGGGCGGCGGCACCGTGTCGGTGTGGCGCGACGGCCGGGAGGTCCTGACCGACTTCGCCCCGCCGCAGGGCACGATGATCGACGACTTCGACTACCTCAAGACCGGCCTCTACCGCTCCGAGAGCGGTGACGCCCCCGCGACCGAGCTGTTCCTCAACGACCTCAAGATCGGCGACAGTCTCGAGAGCGTCTCCGGGCTCGCGGGCGCTCCCGCCCCGGGGGGCAGCGGCGTGGGCCAGGTGGCCGGGTCGGCGGCCAGTGCCCTGCTCGGCGCGGCGCTCCCGATCGGGTTCCGCCGGTTGCGGAGCCGGCAGTGGTAGCGGGACCGATCGAGGCCCGGACCCGGTCTTACCCGCCGAGGGGCTCAGACGACGCGACCGACACCGCGGTGACGTCGCCGACTCCTCGGGCCGCGCCACGTCGTCGATCCTCCGGGGGCCCCATGACCGGCAGCCATACGACCTGCTGGCAGCCGTCTGCACGACTGCATCCGCCCCAGTTCGCGGTGCCCAGCGACACCGGGTGGGACGGCAGACGCTGGGACCCCGCCGACTCGACACCGAAATCTCGCCCGGACCCGGCCGCCGACGATTCCTGCGAGAGGTCCTCGGGCGAGGACGCGGAGTCGACCTTGCGCACGTCGACCCTGACCTCAGCGGCACCCGCCGGCGGCTCGACCGAGGATGACGCCGTCGAGGCAGAGGTCACGCAGGTGGTGCGTGGGGTTGGCACGGAAGACTCGAGCCGCGGTGACGTTCCCCGCGACGAGACCCCCCGCGACGAGGCTCCCCGTGACGAGACCTCCCGCGACGTCGCCGTCGTCGTTGAGCCGAACGAACCCTCGGACGGGGGGTCGGGCGAGAGGTCGATGGGGGAGCCGAGACGTCCCACCGAGCCGGCGCGGGTCAACGGGCATCGCCCGAGGCCGGCGACCGGGTTCGTCGGCCCAGCGTGGCCGCCCGCGGCGAGCTCACCGAGCTCGCCGAACTCACCACCGAATGGGCACGGCCTCAACGGATCGGCGTCGCGGCTCGGGGCGGGCCCGCCTCGCCCACTAGAACGGCGCGAGAGCACCGCGGCGGCGGGCTCGCCGCAGAGGGGGCCCAGTATCTCGGACGCGACCCGAACGCAGCGGGTTTCCCCGCCGCCGTCCGCACCCCCGCCGACCACTCCCCAGCCCGCGACGGCGTCCCCGTCGACCGCGGCCGCAGGACCGGATGGAGATCCCGACTGCACGCAGGTCGTGCCCGGCGGGGCTGTGGGCCCGTCGGCCGGGCCCCCAGCGGCATCCGCACCGCCACGAGCCCCGGCCCTCGTACAGGACTCATCGCCGGGCCCGAAACCCGCGGCTACGTCGCCGACGACCGGGCCACCCCCGCTCCTGGCGCCGCCGGGTTTCGGCGCTGCAGCTGCCCCAGGGGTCGGTCCGGCCTCGACACCGAGGTCTGGTGCGGCGCCGGGGACGGGGTCGGCGCTGGCTCTGGTTCCGGACACGCCGCTGGTGCCGGGCGCGGGTCAGGAGGTGGGACCGTCGCGGCGCGCGGCGGCATTGCTGGACGAGGCGATGACCGAGACCGCGCGGGAGGCCTGGCCGCCGATCAGCGACGCGGACATGGAGACATCGCTGGCGGCCGGCGAGCTCGCCCATGCCCGCGCGTTGGCGGACCCGCGTGCGCCGGTGTCCGCAGCGGCGGAGCACGCCGCGTTGGACGCCGTGGCCGACGCGACCGAGCGGGCGGTGGCGGTGGCCCGGCTGGGCCCGCGCCACGAGCCGGGCCGGGCCCCGTGGGGCCGGGCCGGGCTGGTGATCCCGGTGCTCGGCGCCACCAACGGGGTCGGGGCCAGTGTGGTCGCGGCGGCCCTGTTCGACGCCTTGGACGCCGCGGGGGTGCGGACCCTGTTGGTCGACGCGGCCGACCCGCAGCGGTCGGGTCTGGCCGCGGCGGCCCGCAACCAGGGCGTGGCCAGCCGCACCCTGCACCCGGATGTCGGGGTGGCGTTCGCGCGCCGCGGCGACGGGTGGATGGCGCAGATGGCCATCACCCGGGGCGCGGTGATGTCGGCGTCGATGGTGCCCGCCCCCGGGTGGTGGCTGCCCGAGGACGAGGCCTCGGCCCCGGAGGTCACCGTGGTGGATCTCGGCTGGGATCCGTGGGCGATGGCCGCGGCGCCGCTGCGCGGGCCCGGCGCGTGGCTGGAGGCAGGCTCGCCGCTGCCGCGCCCGGTGCTGGTCGTGGCGCCGACCCGGCCGGGCCTGGCGCAGGCCAACCAGCTGCTCGAGCGGCTGCGCCCCTGGACCGACCACGGTCGCGTCGCGTCCCCGGCCGGGCTGGCGGTGGTCGGCGCGCGGCGCTGGCCCCGCGACGTGCCCGGGGTGGCCGCGCGGGCGCTTGGCCCGCTGACCTCCGACGCGGTGTTCCTCCCGAACGACGCCGAGACCCGCACCGCTGGGGTCGGGCCGCGCCCGCTTCCGCCGCGGCTACAGCGGGCGGTGACGCCGCTGCTGGCCGACCTCAACGTCATGCCCGCCACCGGGCGGGCTCCCAAGCGACACACCAGGACCTACCCAGCGACCCACCAAGCTGCCTACCGAAGGACCAGATCGTGATGATGATCAGCGCAGTCTCCGCGCTGCACGTGGTGGCCGACGTCGTGACCCAGGCGCCGCTGGCGGCGGTGCCGAACCCGGCGCCGGCGGCGCCGCCGGGCTCGGAGCGTCTCGAGGAAATCCTGTCGTGGGTGAAGTGGCTGGCGCTGATCAGCGCGGTCGCCGGGTTCTTCGCCGGGCTGGTCGTGTTCGCCGCCGGCCGGATGGTCGATCACCGCCGCGCCGGGTCTACCGGGGCGATGATGGTCATCTCCTCGTTGGCGGTCGGGCTGCTGTTCGGGATCGGCCCCGAGATCATCACCAGCATGGCCGGCGGGTGAGCAGCCGATGTCCAAGGTGATCTCGCTGAACGAGGAGACCCGACAGCGCGACCAAGCGCGGCTGCGAGCCGCGTTCGGGGTGTTCGCGGTCGTGGTGCTCGCGGTGATCGCCGGGCTGGTGTGGGCCGGGCACCAGACGGCCCCCAGCAACCCCGGCTCGGGCGACGACGCCGGCGCGGCGGCCGCGGGCGCGCCCCCGGCCGCCGGGCCGCAGCCGGGAGCTGGGTCGGGGGGCTGGGACCTCGCGCGGCAGGCGGAGCTGGCGACCCGGCCGATGCCGGCCTTCCCCGACCAGGCTGCACTACCCGCCACCCTCGCGCGCGGTGCGGGGCATCCCGCGATGACCGTTCCCGGCGGGACCCGGGCCGGCCTGGTGGTGCCCGAGGGGTTCCCCGGCACGCCGGAAGGTGCGGTCGGTCAGCTCGCGGCGCTGCTCGAGGTGGGCCTGCGCGACGCGAACCCGCGCAGCTTCGACGCCGCCTACCGGTCGGTGTCGCTGCCCGGAGCGCCGGACCCGGCATCGACGCCGCTGGGGGCCGATGTGCGCTCGCTGCACGCCCAGGCGGTGACCGCCGCCTCGGACCCGACCCCGGTCGCGTCGCGCTGGCAGCTCGCCGGGGCCCTGATCAAGGGCGAGACCGACGGGGGCCGGTTCGTGGTGGCCTGCGTGCTCGGGGAGCTGCAGGTCGTGAAGGTGAACTCGATCAGCGCGGGCACCGGTGACTGCCAGGCGATGCGCTGGACCGGTTCCGACTGGCGGATCAGCCCCGGCCCCGCGGCCGCGCGGGCGCCGGTGGTGTGGCCGGGCAGCACCGAGTTCGTCCAGGCCGGATACCGACCGATCCAACAACCGGCTCGGGATGGAGGTGCTCGCTGATGCCCGGCGGAGGACTGATCAGTGATGCCGTCGGGGGGCTGCTCGACGGCATGATGCGCGAGATCTGGACCGGCACCCTCGCGCTGCTGCGCGCGGTGATGGGGCTGGTCGGGGAGCTGGGCAGCCTGGACATCACCCCGGGCGGCGGCGCGATCTCCAACGAGCTGTGGACCACGATGCTGCAGCTCGCCGCGCTGATCGCGGTCACCCTGTTCTTCGCCCAGCTCGCCGCGGCCGCGCTCAACCCGCGCCGGCACATGTTCCAGGCCGCGACCGGACCGGTGCAGTACGGCGTCGCGCTGGCCTTGAGTGTGGCGGTGGTAGCGGGTCTGCTCGGCGCCGCGGACGGGCTGTCCGCGGTGATCCTGGCCCAAGGCGCGAACGTCACCGACACCGCCGCAGCGATGGACCAGCTCGGCCTGGTCGACGACAACAACGCGGTCAAGGCCACCGTGCTCGGCCTGCTCGGGATCATCGCGGTGGTGCCACTGGCCATCGGCTACGGCATCACCCTGCTGTTCCGTTCCGCGTCGATCCTGGTCCTGGTCGCGACGCTGCCGATCACCGCGGCCGGGCTGACCAACCTGGCCACCAAATCGTGGTTCTGGCGGGTCGCGCGCTGGCTGCTGGCGCTGATCTTCCTCAAGCCCGCGTTTGCGCTGTGCTTCGCGCTCGGCTCCGGCATCGTCGCCGCCGCCGGACGCACCGCGGGCCCGAACGCGCCACCCCCGACACAGCCTCCAGTGCCGGTGTCGCCGGGGGCGCCCGCCGAGGGGCTGGCCCCGGCCGACGGCAGTGGTGTGGTCACCCTGCTGCTCGGGCTCGGGATCATGTTCGTGGCCCTGTTCGCGCCGTACGCGCTGTTCCGGCTCTTCGCGTTCATCGAGCCCGGCACCCAGCCCCACCAGGCCATGATGAGCGCGTTCTCCTCGGCCACCGCCGGGCTCAAGTCCACCGTCAGCGGCGCCGCCAACGCCGACATCGGCTCGGTCCTGTCCGGAGCCACCGGCGGCCGCTTCGCCGGCAGCGCGGGCGAAGGAGCCGGCGGTTCCGGGCTCGGCGGCATGCTGCCCGGCTCCAGTTCAGGTGGCGGGTCGGGTGGCTCCGGCGATGACACGAAGAAGCAACAAGCCGCGGCCGCGGGGTTGGCCGTGGCCACCGGCGGCGCCAGTGCCGCCGCCGGAGCCGGTGCCGCCGGGGGCGCGAGCTCGGGTGCGGCCGGGTCCTCCGGGGCTGGTGCCAGCGGCGCAGCACGCTCGGCGGCGGCAGCCGGCGGTAGTGGGGGTGGCGGCCAGGGCACCGACAGCGCGCCGGACACCGGCCAGGCCGACACCACCGAAGAGGACCTGGCCGGCGCCGGTGCCGCCGCCTCCGGTGGCGGGGGCGGGGTCAGCGGCGGCGCCACCGGTTCCACCGGCTCTGCGGGCGGCTCGAGTGGGGGCTGGTCGGTGGCCTCGAAGGCCGCGGCGGCCGCGAGCAGCGTCGGCTCGGCCGCAGGCGGGCGGGTCGGGGCGGCCGCCCAGGCGCTCGGCGGCACCGCCTCGGGGGTCGGAGCTGGCGCGGCCGGGGTCGGTGGGGCGACCCCGATGGCCCCGGCCCCGATGGGCGGCGCTACCGGGTCGGTGGGTGATCACGGGCTCGGGGACTACAGCGGCGGGCACCTCGGCGCGTCCGCGCCCCGGGCGCCGATCGCGCCGCGGGTGGTGCACAGCTACCGCGACGAGAGTTTCGATCCCGAACGGCACTACCGCGACGAGGGCGACGACGGTTGGGGTGACGGTGGGGATGACCAGGGCGACGAGGGCATGGCAGGGGTGATCCGATGACCGAGTCCCACACAGCGACCTATGCGCCGGGGCGTCCGGAGCGCAACGGCTGGATCATGGGGCTGACGATACCGCAGGCGCTGATCTGCGTCGGGGCGTTCTTCCCGCTGGTGTTGCTGTTCGGCTCCAACCGCCCGGGCACCGCGCTGGCGCTGCTGCCGGCCGCCGCGCTGGTGGTGGCGCTGACCGTGGTCCCGATCCGCGGCCGCCCGGCCGCTCGGTGGCTGGTGGACACCGTCCTGTTCGGCGCGGGCCGGCTGGCGGGCTGGTCGTCGTGGCAGTCTCGCGCCGCGGCGGGGCTGCCGGTCGACCCCGACGAGCCCGACCTGCCTGGCCTGCTGTCCCGGCTCGATCTCATCGACGGGCCGCAGATGCCTGGCCACGGGCGGGTCTGCATCCTGCACGACACCGCCGAGGGCCGCTGGGGTGCCACGGCGAGGCTCTCCGCGCGCGGGGTGGGGCTGGCCTCGGCGATCGAGTGCCGCGGCCTGGCCGCCGGTTTGGGTCGCGCGCTCAAAGGCCTGGCCGACACCGACCGCATCGACCGAGCCAGCCTGGTGGTGCGGTCGGTGCCCGATGACGGCACCGCGCACGCCCTGTGGCGCGAACGCCACCAGGTCGACGACGCCCCCGAGCTTGCGGTCGCGGTGGCCAACGACCTGCGCTCGATGGCCACCGTGGCCGTGCGCCAGGAAGCGTTCCTGACCGTGTCGGCCACCGACGACGCGCTGCGCCGCGCGGCCAACGCCGCCGGCGGCGGCGCCGCCGGCCGGGCGTTCACCCTGCACCGGGCCCTGCACGCGCTGACCGAGCCGCTGCAGCAGATGGGCTGCGACGCCCCGGAGTGGATGACCAGCGCCGGTCTCGCCGAGTCGATCCGCACCGGGTTCAACCCGGCCGCGGCCGGGCTGCTGACCCACCGCCGCCTCGAGACCGGCGACCCCGGCCTGCCCCGGGCCGCCGCCGGCCCGACCCGTGCCCCCGGCCCGGCCGCCCGCAGCTACATCCACGACGGCTACACCACCGTCAGCTTCGCGATCATCCCCCCGCGCGCCGGGGTCAAGTTCGGCTCGCTGGCCCCGCTGCTCGCGGTCCGCGCTCCGGGCGAACGCCGCAGCCTGGCGATCCACTACGAGGTCCTGCCCCAACGGATGGCCCAGAAGCTCGCCACCCGCGAACGGCAGACCTCCACGCTGGTCACCGAGGTCCGTGCCGCCAAGGGGTTCGGGACCGCGGCCAAGGACGCCCAGGACCAGGGATCGTCGTATCGCCAGGAGCACTCGGTGGCCGCCGGGGAAGCGATGGTCCGCTACGCCGTGGTCGCCTCGGTGACCGTGCCCTCGGACTGGAACGTCGAAGACCACGCCGAGGCCCTCGAAACCTCGGTGGCCGGCGCCTACCACGTGGTGCGCCTCGAGCTCGCCCAGGACTCCGGGTTCGTCGCCGCCAACCTGCCGGTCGGCCTCGGCTTGGTCCGCATGCGCAACGCCCTCTAACGCCAGCCCCAAGAGCCCACGCCGCGTTCGACGCGAGGAGTACCGGTGACCGGTCCGATCCCCACCACCCCGCCCGCGCGCGGGTCCGCTCGATCGGCCAGGGCGCGCGGCTGGCTCGCGCCGCGCGATACCGCCTCGCTGCTCTCGGACTACGAGCTCGGCGTGCCCACCCGCCCCGCGGCCACGCCACCGGTGAAACCGGCGAAGGTCAACCGGGACGCCCGCCCGCGCCGCGGCCGCCGCGAGAGCGGGCTGGGCTGGACCGCGGTCGAGGCGCCGCTGACCACGCTGCGCACCACCACCGACCAGATCGGCGGGCTCTACCCCCTGCTGGCGACGCCGGGGATGCCGCCGGTCGGGGCGCAGCTGGGCTACGACGCCCTGTCCGGCGGCGCGTTCTACGCCCACCCTGTGGAATGGGTGCTGCGCGGGATCGCGACCAACCCCAACATGATCGTGTTCGGGGAACCCGGCCGCGGGAAGTCCTCCACGATCGCGGCGTTCGTGCTGCGGATGATGGCCTACGGCACCAAGTGCCTCATCGCCGGCGATGTCAAGGGCGAATACTCCCCGCTGGTGCGCGCCCTGGGCTACGAGCCGATCGCGCTCGGCTGGGGCCGGCGCACCCGCATCAACCCGCTCGACCTCGGCCCGCTCCAAGCCCGGTGGACCTCGCTGTCGGACGCCGAGGCCGGCGACGCGCTCAACGACCTCATCGGGCGCTGGTCGCACCTGCTGGCCGCGCTGTCGGACTCCCAGGGCCACCCGGTGAACCCGACCGACACCGAGGTCCTCTCCCACGTCCTGCGGCGGCTGACCGGGATCGCCGAGGGCAACACGCGGCTGCGCCCGATCACCATCCCCGACGTTCACCGCGCGCTCGCCCAGCCCGACGACGAGCTCTGGCAGGTGCACCGTTTCGCCGGCCGCCAGCACTTCCTCGACTTCACCCGGCCCCTGACCGACGCTCTTGGCGCCCTGGTCAACGGCCCCTTGAAAGGTCTGTTCGACGAGCAGACCAACATCGACGTCGACTGGTCGGCCCCGATCCAGTCCCTCGACGTGTCCGGACTCGAGGGCCGCGGCGACAAGCCCCTCGCGGTGGCGATGACCTGCCTGGGGTCGTGGTCGCGCTCGGCGACCGACCTGCGCAGCGACGGCGAGCTGCGCATCATCGTCCGCGACGAGATCTGGCGCCAGATGCGCCTGGGCGCCGGGATGGTCGCCGCCGTCGACGCCGAACTGCGCCTCTCCCGCGCCCAACAGATCATCTCGGTGCTCGCCGCGCACAAGCCCGGCGACATGCTCACCGTCGGCGACACCGGCTCCCAAGCGGTCAACATCGCCAAGGACCTGCTCGCGTTGTGCGACACCCGCGTGCTCATGGGCCAGACCACCGCCGTCGCCGACGACCTCGCCTCCGAGCTCCAGCTCTCCAGCCGCGAACAGGACCTCATCACCGACTGGTGCAACGGCGGCGCCGGCCGCGGGCTCTGGAAGGTCAAGCGCTCCGGGTATCAGGTCCAGTGCCTGCTCACCCCGCGCGAGAGGGCGGTGTTCGACACGAACGCCCAGCTTCGTGGCAACCCTGGTGGGTTCACGAATTCTGAAGGTCTTGGGGTCGCGAACCCGAAGCCCAAGGCACGGCGATAACGGTACAAGTACCCATGGGTTCGGGAACTCACGACTCCGGGCCCGAACACGCAGTGCGATGGGCGGTCGGCGACAACGTCGGGCGGTGGATAGCGGTCGGTGTCGTGGCGACAAGGCGGAGGCGACGTTCCGGCCGGACTAGATTCGGTGGTGTCCAGCCTCCAAGTACGCCTTGGCGCGGTGCAGCTCCCGCGGGATCGCGGTGCGGAGCCAGCGGTCGAACAACGGGTCGACGAACCAGGACAACGGCTTCGCGAAGCGGAAGTCGAGGGCACGCGTGACCACGGTGCCGGCGGCCGTTGCCTCGCAGCGGAAGGACGCCTCGAAGGTGAGAAGTGCGTCCGTCCAGGCCGGAACGCCGCAGATGGAGATGTGATGGCCTTCCGGCACGATGTGCTGTGTGGTCCTCGGGCCGGGCACTCCCATGAGCCTGGGGGTGAAGGTCACCAGCCGCCCCCGTCCGTCCGGCGCGTCCCGGACGGAATGGATGGTCCCCAGCTTCTCATCCACCCTGCGGTAGCGACGGAGGTCCATCACGAAGTCGATGATCTCGTGCGGTGGCCGCCGGATCACGACGGCGGCTTCTCTGTAGGCCATAGCTCGTTCCTTCTGATTCGACACCCAGAGGAGCACCTCGACCTGCCCGCGCTGGGCGATGCACGTTGCCCATGACCCTTCACCGCTGAGCGGATACCGATGGGGCGCGTCCTGTCGCTGCAAGTAGTCGTTCCTGCTCGGTCGCGCCCTCTCGAATAGCCACGGGGGCGGCGTACATGCCGGTCGCGGCGAGCTCGACCTCGAGGGCGCGGACACCGATCAAGGTGGCGTGGACGGCTTCGGGGTCCAGGATGATGGCGCGATCGATGGTCGTGGCGAGGTCCCAGGCGTGAATCAGGGGTTCGATCACTCCGATCGTCAACAGCTCGTCGACGGTGCGTGGTCTTGTCGGGGTCGGTACGACCGTGTCGAGGTCGAGGTCGGCCAGCATCCCGTTGAGTTCTTGCACGGTGGCGTACCACGTCGCGACGAGCTCCGGGCCGGCTCCGGCGACGGTGTCAGCCTCGGCCGGGCGAGGCCCGTGGCCCCTGAGCATCGACATGATCTGTTCTTGGCCGTCGACGAGGTGGCCCAGCAGGTCTCGAGCGGTCCACGGCGGGCACGGCGACATGTGCCCCCAGGCGGCTGGCGGAAAGGTCGCGGCGAGTCCTGTGACCAGGTCAAGTGATCGTTGGTAGCGCTGCGCGGAGCTGGTGGTCACGGTTCGCACCGCCCTTCCAGGAGGGGGGCAAGAGCTCGCCATGCGCCGCAGGCGAGATCGTCGGCCACGGTCGACGGGTGGTCGACCTGGTCGGCCAGCCAACGGCGGGCGTAGGCCTGCGCCGGGCCTGTCCACAGCGCCAGAACCACCGGCAGATCCGGTCTCCGCGTCCAGCCGTGTGCGGTCAGCCACGCGGCGACCTCACCGAAGATCGCCCGGTTCTCGTCGGCGACCGCTGCTTCCAGGCCGCGGGGCGGCGCGCCGGCAGGCGCGGAGAGCAGTAGCCGGGCCAGCGACGGGTTCTCGGCGATCCAGCCCAGGTGCGCGACGACAACGCCTTGCACTCCGGCGCGCGCGTCGTCTGCGCCGCGCAGCACGCGCAGCAGGGTCTCCTGATGGTTGGCCATTCCTTCGGCGATGACCGCGGTGGTCAGGGCGTCTCGCGAGGGGAAGTGATGGAACAAGCTGCCGTTGCTCACCCCGGCACGCGTCCGCACCGCGCCCATCGAGGTGGCCTCCCAGCCCTGCTCGGCTGCGCACGCCAACGCGGCCTGCACGATCCTCGACCGACCTGACAGTCTGGACATAGAGCTACACTCTAGAGCAGCACTCTGTCCGATGACGATGGGGCCGGTGGAGGGAGGCAACGATGCGGGTGGCGGTGATCGGCGGTACCTGGTTTCTGGGGCGACGCATCGTGGAGCGGCTGCACGAGCGCGGCGACGAGGTGCTCGTGATCCATCGGGGCCGCAGCACACCCGAACCCTGGGTGCCGGTCGCGCACCTGCTCTGCGACCGATACGACCTTGCATCGCACGCCGCGGAGGTTCGGAACTTCGCCCCGGAGGCGGTCGTGGACACCTGTGCCTTGACCGGCGCCGACGTCGACGCGGTGCTGCCGGTGTTCGCCGGTCTGCCGGCGGTGGTGCTCTCCAGCCAGGACGTCTACCAGGCCCACACCGGTCTGCGCAGTGGGCGCGATGTCGCGGCGGTGCCACTGGACGAGGACGCCGAACTGCGTCGAGAGCGCTACCCGTACCGCGGCTTGGGGCTCGACGTAGTCCCCGACGACTACGACAAACTCGACGTCGAGGAACGCTGGCTCGCCCACGCGGCCACCGTCCTGCGGCTGCCGTTGATCTACGGGCCGCACGATTGGCAACGCCGTGAAGACGTGGTGTTGCGTCGCCTTCGGGCTGGACGCAGCGAGATCCCGGTGGGCGCGGCGAACCTGCTCTGGACCCGCGGCTACGTCGAGGACCTCGCCGCAGGTGCGCTCGCCGCCCTCGACACCCAGGCCGGCGCCGGGCTACCCATCAACCTCGGCGAGCCCACCACTCGCAGCATTCGCTGGTGGCTGCACCGCATCCTCGAGGCAGCGAACGCCACAGCCGACCTCGTGCAGGTCCCCGAACACCTCCTGCCGCCCGACCTCGCGCTCACCGCCGCGCCCGCCCAACATCTCGTGGTCTCGGTGGCCCGGGCGCAGCGACTGCTCGGCTGGACACCCGAACCGGCCGAACGACGCATCGTCGAGTCCGTGCGCTGGCACCTCGAGCACCCACCCGCCGAGCCCACCTGGACACCCGAGGACGCGGCCGCCGACGACGAGGCCCTCGCCCAGCGGGAACTGTCGGATGCCTGAGCCATTGGCCCGCAGCTCTGCTGTGGCGTTCCGCCTGATGCCTACTTCGGTGGTCCGTGCTGGCTCGGTGCGTCGACGGCGATGGGGTCGCCGGAGAGACGGTCGACGCGGCCCGATGGGACCTGAGCACCACCACCGAGTGTGCCGCCCAGCCGTCTCCGTCACGGCAGTGGGTACGCCGACGCGCCCTACCCGCACGGTGCCCTTGCTCGCTGTGGCCTGGCCACCGTGGCCCCGGCGGCCACGTGCCGCGGTGCGCGAAGCCAGCCCACGTGGCCCGGCCTGAGGAGGGAGCGACGATGGTGACGCTGGGTGAGCAGCGCGACATGTTCGCGGTTCCACCAGAGGTCGCGTACTTCAACACGGCCAACCTCTCGCCGCAGCTGCATGTCGTGCGGGAGGCCGGCCTTGATGCGCTCGAGCGTCGGGCCCGGCCCTGGAGTATCGGCTCCCAGGACTGGTTCACCGACGTGGAGCGCCTGCGCGTTCTGTTCGCCGGGCTCATCGGCGCCAACGCCGACGGGGTGGCCCTCGTGCCGGCCACCAGCTACGGGTTCGCTGTCGCGGCCCGCAACCTGAGAGTGCGCGCCGGGGACAGGGTGCTGGTCCTCGCCGAGGAGTACCCCTCGGGGATCTACACCTGGCAAGCCGCGACCACGGCCGTCGACGCCGAGATGCTGACGGTGCATCGCGAGGCCGGGCAGAGCTGGACCGAGGCGATCCTGCCGGCACTCGACGACCGGGTCGGGGTGGTCTCGGTGCCGCAGGTGCACTGGACCGACGGCTCGATCATCAACCTGGAGGCGGTCGCCGCCCGCGCCCGTCAGGTCGGCGCGCGGCTCGTGATCGACGCCAGCCAATCGCTGGGCGCGATGCCGTTCGACGTCGAGGTGATCCGCCCGGACTTCGTGGTCAGCGTGGGTTACAAGTGGCTGCTCGGCCCGTTCGGCGTCGGCTACCTCTATGTCGCCGAGCAGCACCGCGACGGCGAGCCGATCGAGCACAACTGGATCCTGCGAGAGGGCTCGCAGGACTTCACCCGGCTCGTGGACTACCGCGACCAGTACCAGCCCGGAGCGCGACGGTTCGACGTCGGCGAGCGCACCAAGTTCGAGCTCCTGCCGATGGCCGTCGCCGCGCTCGAACAACTCTCCGCCTGGGGAGTCGACCGAGTCGCGGCCACTCTGGACACCATCACCACGACCATCGCCGACCACGCCACCGAGCTGGGTCTCCACCCACCCGAACGAGCCGGGCGCGGAGCCCACATGGTCGGGATCGAGGTCCCCGACGAGATCCGTGCGCACCTGGTGCCCGCTCTCGCCGCGCATCACTGCTACGCCGCGGTCCGTGGTCGGTCCCTACGGATCGCCCCGCACCTGCACGTCAATGAGGCCGACATTCGGCGGCTCATCGAGGCCCTGACCTTGGCAACCAACGCACTGCGTTAGTAGGGGCGGGGTTCGGGTCGTGGTCCGACGCGGGGATGGGTGTCATGGGCGGCGGTCCACCAGGTGGCCGTTGCGCCACACGTGACGGATGGAGCGCGTGGCGGTGATCTCGCGGGTCGGGTCCCCCTCGACGAGCACGAGGTCGGCGCGGTGTCCGGGCGCGATGCGTCCGCGGCGCTCGAGCCCGAAGCGGCGGGCCGGTTCGGCGGTGGCCGCGCGCAGCGCCTCGGACGGGGTCAGGCCGGCCCGGGTGAGCAGTTCGAGCTCGCCGTGCAGGCTGGCTCCGTGGGCCAGGCGCGGGCCGGCGACGTCGGTGCCCGCCAACACGGGGACCCCGGCGGCGTGCAGGGCGCCCAGGTTGGCGATCGCCGCGGGCAGGACCGCAGGTCGGCAGCGTCCGCCGACCTGCCCGGTCAGCCCGCCGCGTTGGGTGTCGGTCAGCCACGACGCGAGGCGCGGGTGGGAAGCCAAGGCAGGCCCTGTCCCGGCGCAAGCCAAGGCGTCGTAGACGCTGAGGGTGGCGACGACGAATGTGCCCTGCGCGGCGGCGCGCGTGACGAGCTCGGCGGGCATCGGTTCGCCGGGGACGTGGGCAAGCCCGTCGGGGCCGGCGGCTATGGCGGCGTCGGCGTCGCGGCGGCTCCCGACGTGCGCGACGCTGGTGGCGCCGCGTCGGCGCGCGGCGCGCACGAGGTGGCCGATCTGCTCGGCGCCCAACGTCGGGACAGGGGCGCCGTACACGCCGCCGTCTTCGACGATGATCTTGATGTGGTCGGAGCCTTCGTCGAGGCGTGCGGCGACGAAGGCGTCGGCCTGCTGCGCATCGGCACCGGGCGCGAGGGTGGGGACGGGGCCGTATTGGGTGCCGTGGCCGCCGGGCACGGTCGCGAGGGTGCCGGCGCTCCAGTGGTCGCAGAACGGTGTGGGCGCCGTCGAGGTGCGTTGCTCGCGGTAGGGGCCGAGCAGCTCGGTGAAGGTGAACATGTCGATCTCGGTGGTGACCCCGAACCGGGGTGCGTCCCGGTCCGGGGCGAAGGCGTGGACGTGGCTGTCGATCAGGCCGGGCAGCAGGGTGGAGCCGCGGCCGTCGATGGCCTCGACGCCGTCGGGGATGCGCACGTCGGGGCCGACGGCGCGGACGTGCCCGTCGTCGACGAGCACGATCGTCGGGCCGAGGGACTGCTCACCGTCGAACACCGCGGCGTCGCGCACCGCGAACGCGCGGGGGGCGCCCAGGGCCGGGCCGGGTGTCGATCCGGGTGCAGGTCGGGCCGATTCCGGGGCGCTACAGCCGGCCAGGCCCAGGCCGCCCAGGGCCGCGGCGCCGGCCAGGACGGCCCGGCGCGTCACCTGTCGGTGCGCTGGCGCCGGGAGATCGAGACACATCGTCGCTGACTCCATCTGTTCGGGCGTTTCGGAGGGGAGGGGAGGGTCTCCCCTCCCCTCCCCTTCGGGCGATCTTGTCCGCCTGCCCCGAGCGCTGTTGCTGACCGTAGCCGCGTGGCTACTCGATGACCGAGTCGAGGGCGGAACCCCTCGGGCCCGGGGACGCGGCTCGGGGACGGAACGGGCCGAGAGGGTGACGGGCATCGCGGCTGCGCCGTCGCGCAGATGGCCCCACGGCTGCGAGACGAGATCTATTCGGCCGGGGCGTCCCAGAGCCGAAGGCGGTGACGCTCGGCGAGGTCGGTCGCGGGTCGGATCCCCTCGGGCCCGGGTGCGAGAGTCTGGGCGGAGGTCGGCCCGGTGTAGGCAGCCCAGGACGGGGCGCCCTGGCCGCCGGGGTCGCCGTGGCGGGCGAATCGTGTCCAGTAGCCGATCATCTGGTCGGACAGGGCTCGTTGGTGGGGCGCGAGTGGTTCGGTCCAGTCGACGTCGAACAGGTAGGAGAGCTCTGCGGTGTGGTACGCGCCGGGCGGGAAGCGCGCTGGGGGCAGGGCGCGGAACCAGGGCGGGTGGGGGTCGGCGAACTCGTAGGCGAACGTCGGTGCTCGCTCGGAGAGTCGCTCGGCGGCGGCGACGACGCCGTGCGCGTAGTTCCGTGCGGTGAGCAGCTCGGCCAGGGTGGTGGCGGCGCAGGAATCGTCGGCGCAGGGGTATGCGGCGTGGACCGCGGCGGCTCGTGGCCCGGCGATCCGGTCCACTTCGGTGCGCAGGTCGGTCGTGGTTGTGGGGCGTCCGCTGCCGAGTTCGTCGCCGTAGATGCGGAAGCGTTCCTCGTCGCGGTTGAACCCGATCAACGTCGGGACGGCGCGCAGCTGCCCGGCGGCCAGGGCGCGGGCGGGATCCACGGGCAGCAGTGTTGTGCTCGTGGAGGGGCCGACGCCCTCGCCGTCGTCGGATGCCTGGCGTATCTCGGCGACGGACTTGGTGCGCAGGCACGGTGCGGCGGTGGCCGGGTCGGGACAGCCGAGCCGGTCGGCGATCGCTCGGCCGCGCCGTTCGGCGAGGTCGCGGGGGCGTGGTGCGCTGCTGCGCTCCGGCGACCAGGTGGCGGTGCAGTCGGCGCTTTGGATGATCGCCTTGGCGAACAGTCCGTCGGCTGCGGGTGAGGCGAGCTGCGCGCAGACCGCGGCACCTCCGCCGGACTCGCCGGCGAGGGTGACGTTGTTCGGGTCGCCGCCGAACGCGGCGGCGTTGCGCTGTACCCACTGCAGGGCGGCCTGCTGGTCGGCCAGGCCGAGGTTCTCGGCACCCGGCAGGGAGGGGTGGGCGAACCAGCCGAACGCACCGAGCCGGTAGTTGATCGTCACGACGACCACGTCACCGGCTCGGGCCAGCCCGCTCGCGCCGTAGAGGCTGCCGCTGCCGTCCTTGTGGCTGCCGCCGTGCACCCACACCAGGACCGGTCGGCCGGTGCCGACCGCGGCCGGGGCGGTGACCTCGAGGGTGAGACAATCCTCGTCCAGGCTGGGGCGTCCGAGCTCCAGGCCGTTCTGCGCGCACATCGGCCCAGGGGCCGTCGCGTCCCGTGGTTCGCTCCAGGGCTCGGCCGGGCGGGGCGGCGCCCAGCGCAGGTCGCCGGTCGGCGGGGCCGCGTACGGGATGCCGCGGAACCTGGCGATCCCGCCGTCAATGCTGCCGCGCGCCGGGCGGGCATCGGTCTGGACGATCGGCGTGTCGCTCTCGGACCGCTCCCCCGCCCGGTCCGGCTGGTCGGCGGGTGCTGCTGGGGACTCCTGGGCCCCGCACCCCACCAGAACAGCGAGCACGACGCCGAGGGCACCTACTACTAGCGGCCTCGCGGCACGGTGAGTCATGAGCACCCCGATCCCGTCCCCGGACGGGACGCCGATCTCACCGTGACAAGATTTGGGCAAACGCGCAAGGCATATGATCAATGCGTTCGAACGACTAGCGCGGGCGAATCAGTCGATCGCCTGCCCTGTCGCTACGCTGCGAGCCGTGGGCAACCGCGACGATCTGCTGGCCGGAGCGAAACGCTGCCTGCTCGAACGGGGATACGCGGCCTCGACCGTCCGGGACATCGCCACCGAGGCCGGGGTCAGCATGGCGGCGATCGGCTACCACTACGGCTCGCGGGAGGCGTTACTGACGCGGGCCATGGACGACTTGATCGACGAGTGGGGTCAGGCGGTCGCCACATCGATGGGCGGCGCCACCGACCCTCGCGACATGTGGGCGCGCATGATCTCCTCGTTCGCCGCGAATCGCGCGCTGTTCGTGGCGAGCCTGGAGGCCGCGGTCCTCGCCGGGAGATCCGAGCCGCTGCGCGACCTGCTGGCCAACAGCCTCGAGCAGGGCCGCGCCGGCACGGCCGCCGCCGTGCTCGGGGTCGACGAGGACGACCTCGATCCCACCACGATCCGCACGACCGGCTCGGCGCAACTGGCCTTGGTGACCGGGATGTTGGTGCAGCACCTCTGCGACCCCGACCGCGCCCCGTCGGCCGACGACCTCCTCACCGGCCTGCGGCGCCTGGCCAACCCCACCTGAACGCGGAATACGCTGCGCACCCCTTGCGCTCTTATCGTTTATCGATAATATCGAGTAACGATATGTATCGGGAGGTGTCGGCATGGACGCGTGGTGGCAGCAACTGGTGATCCGCTGCTCGCGCGGGGCCCTGTTCCTGTGGGCGCTGTGGCTGATCGTCGCTGCCCCGCTCATCGCGGCGGGCACCGTGATCGGCGCCGTGAACGGCGCCGCGGGCGCCATCGAGTCCGGGGTGCGCGTGCCGGTCATGATCGACGTGCCGGCGCCGGCGCTGACCCCGCAACCGGTCGCGGCCTCCCCAGTGGCGTCAGAGGCGTCGGCGGCACCAGTGGCGTCAACATCAATGGTGTCGTCGGCCGGTGGACCCGACACCGTGCGGGTCGCGGTCGAGTTCGGCGTCGCCGGCCTCGGCGTGGGCACCGCGGTGCTGTGCTGCCTGCTCTGGCTGGGTATCAGTGCCGCGGCCGCGCCGGTGCTGTGGCAGCTCTACCGGCTCAGCCATGACCTCACGCGCGAGCGGTTCACGTCCTCGATCGTGGAGCAGGTGCCCCGACTCGCCGCGCGGATCGTGCTGGCGGGGGCCGCATGGAGTGTGCTGTCCGCGGGGTCGTCCGCCGTCGCAGCCGCCGCCGCACCGATGCCCGCGCACACGTCGGTGACCTTCGCGCCGGGGCTGGCGGCGCTCGGCGGTGCTGGGCTCCTGCTCCTGCTCGCCGTGGCGCTACGTCGGGCCGAAGTGCTGCAGGCTGAGCAGGACCTCACCATCTGATGGTCGTGATCGTCTGATGGGGATGATCGTCTGATCGCTGTGATCGTCACCCTCGACGAGCTGCTCGCCGAACGCGGCATGACCCTTACCGAGCTGTCCTCGCGTGTGGGGCTGACCTTGGCGAACCTGTCGATCCTCAAGAACGGCCGAGCCAGGGCCATCCGCTTCAGCACTCTCGATGCCCTGTGCCGAGAACTCGGCTGCCAACCCGCCGATCTCCTGCGCCATCGGCCCTAGCGGTGATCGTCAGCGCGGAGACTGTCCGCCGTGACCGTCATCCGGGCCCCTGACCTTCGACCCCGCGAGCCGGGGGAGAATCGAGCCGGGGGAGAAATGTCATCCCCAGTTCTGGAACCCGTTGACCGCGCTGAGCAGGTACTGGCCGGCGAGGAGCGCCAACGCTGCGACACCACCCCACCACGCCCCGCGCGTCACCGGCTCGGCGCGCCGCCACAGACGTGCTCCGAGGGGAACGAACACGGTTGCTAAGAGCACCGCGGCGATCAGAGAGTTGAGGTCGGTGCCCTTCAACACGCCGCCGTAGTGGGTCATCATGAACGCCACGCCGAGGGCGGGCGCCCAACCGAGCACCCCGGCGCGATAGGCACCGATCGCAAGAAGCGCCCATGCGAGGTTGTCGCTGCCGTTGACGGTCTGCAGGACATACCAGGCCCCGTAGGTGTCGCTGACCGCCGCCGTCGCGGCCTGCACCCCTTGCGCGTCCACCAGCTGCAGGGCCAGGAAGCTGATGCCCTCCTCGAAGATGCGGACCGTGCTGCCCACGACGGCGATGGTCGCTGCCCAGAACCCCCATCCGGGGCGCGCCCGCCCGATCAGACCGGCCACGGCGAGGAAGGCGGGGATCATCAGCACCAGCCCGGCGGTGTAGAGGGCGTAGGAGGTGAGCATGGTTCCCGGGGTCCTGGCCATGGCGGCGAGCTGCGCGGGGAAAAAGTAGTGGTGCCCGGACCGGACGGCCTCGCCCGCCAGTAACAGCAGCGGAGCCACGATGAGCGCGCCGGCGCCGACACGTGAACCTGGCCAGCCGGTGACCGGCCCCGCCGCGTGCACCCTCATGGCCGGGCCTGTCGCCCCCAGCAGCAGCCGACCCGCCGCGGCCCCCACCACCAGCGCGCCGAGCGCCGAGGCGAGGGCCGAGACCTCGGTGCCGCCCCAGCGATACTCCCCGACCCCGAGCAGTTCGGTGAGTGCGAACGCGCCAATCCCACCCAGCCCCACCGCCCCGACGAACACCGCGACGGCGCGCAGATCGGACCCCGAGCGCCTCGGCGGGCTGTCGGGCTGGTGCCGCGTCGTCATCAGGGCAGCGTCCCGCCCAGGAACGCCGTGAGGCCTCTGGCTGGAGTCGGATCTTCGGTGTCGGACCTGAGGGGGACGCGGTGGCGCCACGGTCGGCGTTAGCGTGCCGCTGTGCCGCAGCTCGCCGGCCTGGACCAGCACCCGGTAGCCCGGGTTCGCCGTGCGGTGCTTCTCGACTTCGCCGTGGCGGTGGCGGTGGCGTGGCTGGTGGCGTACACGGTGCTCGACCCGCCCGGGCCGGCCTACCCCGGCCCCGCCTGGGTGGCCTGGTCGGTCGGGGTCGCCGCGGGGCTGCCGTTGCTGGTGCGACGCCGGTGGCCCACTCCGGTGCTGGCCTGGGTCCTGCTCGTCGCCACGTCGGCGACCCTGCTCGGCATCGCCGGCGCAGGCGCGTTGTGGGTGACCTACGCCCCGGTCGCGGTCGCCTCGTACACGGTGGCGAACCTGACCGATCGGATCACCACCGCCGTCGTCGCTCTGGTCGTCGGCCTCGGCGCGGCGGCGGCGACCGTCCCCTCCTTCTACCGCCTCCACGGGCCGATGGATGCCCGCGCGTCGGCCAGCGAAGTACCCCTGTGGTGGCAGTTCGAGCTCGGGCTCACGGTTGTCCTGCTCGCCACGGCATGGTCGGCCGGGAGGGTTGTGCACACGCGACGCGCAGCACGAGCCGAGTTCGCGCGCCGCTCAGCCGTCCAGGCGGTCGCCGACGAACGGCTCCGAATCGCCCGCGAGCTGCACGACATCCTCGGCCACACCATGGGCCTGATCACGATCAAGGCGGCCGTGGCGGGCCGTGTCGCGGACGAGAATCCTGAGCACACCAAAGCCGCGCTCAGCACTATCGAACAGACCAGCCGCGACGCGATGACCGAAATCCGTCGCCTGCTCGGGGTGCTTCGCCCCGCCACCGACGCGGCCGGCGAGCATCCCCACGCTGACAGCGCCAACGGCGCCAACAGCCCAGGGCTAAGCCCGCTGCCCGGCAGCGCGGACCTGCCCGCCCTGGTCGATCGACTCGCCGGTCCGGACCTGGAGGTCGACCTCACGATCACGGGAACAGCAGGGCTGGCGCCCGGGGTCGACCTGGCAGTCTTTCGCATCGTGCAGGAGGCCCTCACCAACGTCGTCGAGCACTCCGAGGCCCGGCGCTGCCGAATCGCCGTGGACACAACCGCCGACACCGTTCGCGTCGAGGTCGCCGACGACGGCCCCACGCGCCCGACCGCGCGACGCCGCCCAGCCGGCGGTCACGGCCTGATCGGGATGCAGGAACGCGTCGACGCCTACGGCGGCACGCTGAGCGTCGGCCCCCGGGCCCACGGCGGGTTCCAGATCGTGGCCGACATCCCCCACACCGAGCCCGGCAGCGCTTCATGACCACCACGGATCCCGAGACCCGCGTGCTGCTCGCCGACGACCACGCCCTGGTCCGCGAGAGCTTCCGCGTCTTGCTCGAGGCCGAACCCGGACTGCAACCCATCGGTGAGGTCAGCACCGGCACCGAGGCCGTCCGACTAGCTCGCCAGCACCAACCAGACGTCGTGCTCATGGACGTCCGGATGCCGGACATGGACGGAATCGAAGCCACCCGACGCATCTGCACGAACCCGGAGACCCCGGCGGTCCGCGTCCTCATCCTCACCACGTTCGACCTCGACGAATACGTGTACGCCGCACTTCGCGCCGGAGCCAGCGGATTCCTGCTCAAGGACTCCACCGCAGCTGAACTGATCACCGCCATCCAGGTGATCGCCGCCGGCGAGGCCCTCCTCGCGCCCCGCATCACCCGTCGTCTCATCGCCACGTTCGCGCGCCAAGGACCCCCCACCGGGCCCACCGGCGCGGCGCTGCACAGCCTCACCGACCGGGAACGAGAAGTCCTCACCCTGATCGCACGTGGCCTGTCCAACACCGAGATCGCCCAGAACCTGCACGTCACCCTCGGCACGGTGAAAACCCACGTCGGACACCTGCTGGCCAAACTCAACACCCGAGACCGCACCCAACTTGTTGTTCTCGCCTACGAGGCCGGCGTGGTCACTCCCGCGACATAGCGGAGCCCCCATCTCTCGGGGCACGGTTCCCACTGGTGGAGTTCATGCGAGGTCGGGATGCTCAAGGGCGAGCGTGTAGCGCGTGGCTGCTGTGACGCTGAGGCCGAACAGGTCGCAGATTCGGCGTACGTCTCCACTGGTCGCGTGGACCTCATGCAGGATGCGGTCCTCGCGCAGCCGCCGGGAATCCACTAACTGACGGCGCCAGGGGTACGTGCTACTGACCGGCATCAGCCGGGCGGCGGAGCGCCGGTTGACCAGCAGGTAGGGGTTCCTCGTGCTCGGGAATCGGTGTTCTCGATAGTCCAGATAGACGGTGAGCCGAGCCCTTACTGGCGCGGCGAGGAGAATCGTGCGATCGGCGACGGTCAGGCGCCCGTCGTGTGCGTCGATCAGACGGAGCCTGGATATCTGTCGGGCGGTGAGTCCGTGGAACGCGACCAAGGCCACTGCCAGCGCACGGGCGGGGTCAGTGGAGTTGAGCGCGTCGCGGATTGTGTCGGTGTCGATCGGGACCGGGATGTTTTCTCCCGCGGACCCAAAGTCGATACCCCGGGTCGGGTTGGTGAACACCTCCTTCCGCCCCCGAAGGACGTCGAACAGCGACCGCAGTCCGGCGCCCGCGTGCAGTCGCTCAACCCTGCCGTGCGGGAGCGCGGCCAAGACGTCGTCCCCGCCGATCCCGGCGAGTGTTCGGTGTCCGGCGCCGGCCCAGGCGTGCAGTACCGGTGCCATGCCCCTGATGCGCAGATGGATGGTGCGGTGGTGGCGGGGGCGACGTCGCGGTGGGCTGCTACTCCCCTCGTTCATCACGCCGTACCAGGTTTCGAGCTGGTGGATCATCGCGGTCGGCAGCCCCGCGATCCGGCTCTCGAAGTAACGGCGGACAGCCGGGACCTGATCGTCGTCGAGCAGACCCGCGGCGGCGAGCACTTCCAAGGTGCTGTCGACCGTCAGGCCGCGCTGGCTGAGCAGGGCGCGGGCCTCTCGCGTAGAGATCGTCGCGCCGGAGGTGTCCTGGTAGGCCTGCAGTGCCTGGATGGAGAGTCCGACTGTGTTGATGAGTCGGCTGCTCCAACCGTGGCGGGCGGCATGGTTACGCAACACCTCGTCGCAGTAGTTCGCCATATGAGGGTCGGGAGCCGGCGGTACCTGGTCCGGAGTACGGAGCTCGCGGCGAGCGGGGAACAACGAGAGCTGTCGGTGCTGGACCGGGTGAAAGGTGGGCACGGGAGCCGGCTGCGCCGACGCTCGCATCCGTCGTGGCGTCTCGACGCGGTGATCGACTCTTCGGAAGTGTGGTGGGTGCAGGTTGGCGAGGTAGAGCTGCTGCCCGACCCGGGCTACTGCTGTGGGGTCGAGCGGACCGGTCTCGGTGCCGAGCAGCTGGGCTTGGTGCCAGCATAGCCGGCAGACGCCGTGCCCGCCGAGTGGGAGCGGGCGTCTGCAGTGGGGGCAGGGCGCTACCGGGTGGCGGGCACGCCATCCTCGGCAGCCGAAGCATCTCCAGTTGTGGCGTCGCACCACGCCCCAGGCCAGGCAGTCTTTGCACGAGCCTGGGTGCTTGAGGATGTCAACCTCCTCTGGCCCCACCGTGACGGTCTGATTCGGCTCCACCGGGGTCGGCTCGTCGGGAGGTTGTGACGGTCTGATCTGGCCCCACCTGCCGACACGCCGGTGTTGTGACGGCTTGAAGTGGCCCCACCTGGCGAAGATCGCTGGGCATGACACGGGCCGGGTTGGGGATATCGAGGGTGGAGCTGTTCGAGGCGATTCGGCGACGCCCGGCGTGAGGACGCTGGGGTGCGCGAGCTCGCTCGCCGCTACGGGGTGCATCGACGCACGGTGCGCCAGGCGTTGGCCTCGGCGGTCCCGCCGCCGCGCAAGACTCCGGCGAGGGCGGCGCCGCGCCTGGATCCGGTGAAGCCGTTGATCGACGCGATGCTGCGCGAGGACCTGACCGCGCCCCGCAAGCAGCGCCACACCGCGCGGCGGGTGCTGGCGCGGCTGGTCGAGGAGCACGGCCACGACGACATGAAGTACCCGACGGTCCGGGACTACGTCGCGCGCCGCCGCGCCGAGATCGCCCTCGAGGCCGGAAAGTCGCTGGTCGAGGCGATGGTGCCGCAGTCCCACGAGCCGGGAGCGGAGGCCGAGGTCGACTTCGCCGAGCTCTACATCGACCTCCAAAATCAGGGCCGCACGAAGGTCTTCCTGTTCACCCTGCGCTGAGCCTGTCAGGATTCCGGTGTAAGCAACGGGTCGTTGATTCGGTGGAAAGTATCAGAGTTTGAGTCGTCCGGGGAAGTGGATGACCAGGCTGTTGAGTGCGGTCTTCCAGCCGTGGGTGCCGGTGCCTGACTCGCCGCCGCGGTTACTGGAGATGTTCCGTAGGCCGAGGTAGAGCAGTTTCATGGCGGCTTCGTCGGAGGGGAAGTGTCCGCGTGCTTTCGTGATTTTGCGGAGCTGGAAGTTAATGGATTCGATGGCGTTGGTGGTGTAGACGACGCGACGAAGTTCGGGTGGATAGTCGAGGAAGGGTACGAACTCCGGCCATGCGCGTTTCCAGACGTCGGTCACCCCCGGGTATTGACGTCCCCACTGCTGGTCGAGGTCTTTGAGGGCGAGCTCGGCGGCTTCGACGGTCGGTGCGGTGTAGATCGTCTTCATGGCGGCGTTGATCTTCTTGCGGTCGCTGTAGGACACGAACCGCATGGCGCTGCGGATCACGTGCACCACGCAGGTCTGCACCACGGTGTCGGGGAAGACGGTGGTGATGGCCTCGGGCAGCCCGGTCAGGCCGTCGCAGCAGGCGATGAGGATGTCGCGCAGCCCGCGGTTGCGGAGCTGGGTGAGCACCGAGTGCCAGAACTTCGCGCCCTCGGCCTCGGCGATCCAGGCGCCCAGCGCGTGCTTGCGGCCCTCGACGTCGACCCCCACGACCAGGTGGGCG
>NZ_JBXUHE010000046.1:0-48960 GCF_057180585.1 Actinomycetospora sp. 2LY8.5 | reverse complement strand
GCGGTCGTTGGCGCCCTCCGACCACGGTGACAACACCCCCCAGATCATCAACGACAGGGGCACTCAGTCATGCCGTGGCCGGCGGCCTGCAAGCCCTCACCGGGCCTGATCAAGAAGGTAACGGGGTACGCCCGTCACCGGACGATCACGGGCCACGTGGGAAGGTGGCCGCCGTGCGCGCCACCCTCCTCCGACGCCGGAACAGCACCCTGGTCGCCACGGCTCTCGGAGCTGTGGCCGTCGTGCTCGGGGCGTGCGCCCAGGTCGTCCCCGGGGTCGCGGAGCCCGACCCGTCCGCGAGCGCCCCGCCCGGTCTCGAGCGGTTCTACGGCCAGCAGCTCGCGTGGGGTCCGTGCGCGCCGTTCGCGTCCACCGAGGAGGACCGCCAGATCTACGCGGACCCCGCGCTGCAGTGCGCGCGGATGGAGGTCCCGCTGGACTACGCGCAGCCCGACGGGCGCACGGGCACGATCGCCGTCCTGCGCCACGCGGCGCCGTCCTCCCCGCAGCGCATCGGGTCGCTCGTGATCAACCCGGGCGGGCCGGGGGCGTCGGGCATCCAGACCGCCGCCTACCTGGCGACGTCGCTGGCCCAGACCGAGGTCGGGCGCCGGTTCGACGTCGTCGGCTTCGACCCCCGTGGGGTCGGCGCGAGCGAGCCCGCCATCCGCTGCCTCGAGGGCCCCGAGCGCGACGCCGACCGCCGCGACGACGACACCGACCCCTCGCCGGCCGGGGTCGCGCAGACCGAGGCGGAGGAGCAGCAGACCGTCGACCGCTGCGCCCAGCGCACCGGGGTCGACGTGCTCGCGAACGTCGGCACGCGCGACGTCGCCCGTGACATGGACGTGCTCCGCGCGACGCTCGGCGATGCGCAGCTGTCCTACCTCGGCTTCTCCTACGGCACCCGGATCGGCTCGACGTACGCCGAGCAGTTCCCGGGCAACGTCCGGGCGATGGTCCTCGACGGCGCGCTGGACCCCGACCAGGACCCGACCACCGAGCTGGTCGAGCAGGGCCGCGGCTTCCAGGGGGCGTTCGACGCCTTCGCCCGCGACTGCACCACCCGCCCGAACTGCCCGCTCGGCCAGGACCCCGCGCAGACGACCGCGGCGTACCAGCACCTGACCCGCCCGCTGATCGACGCGCCGCTGCCGCTGGCGGGCGGGCGGGTGCTCTCGTACGGCGACGCCCAGCAGGGCACGATCAACGCGCTCTACGTCGAGGCGTACTGGCCGCGCCTGAACCGGGCGCTGTCCGAGCTGCGCGCCGGCCAGGGCGGCCAGCTGATGACGCTGGCCGACGAGTACTACGAGCGGAACCCGGACGGCACCTACGCCGCGTCGCAGGACGCCTTCGAGGCCATCCGCTGTGTCGACGACCCGCGGGTCACCGACCCCGCCCAGTCGCTGGCCCGGGCGCAGGCCTACACGGAGGCGGCGCCGTTCCTCGACAGCGGGCGCGGGGTGTCCTCGGCGCGCGACAGCTGCGCGTTCTGGCCGGTGCCGCCGACCAGCCAGCCCCACATCCCTCAGGTCCCGGGCCTGGCCCCGCCGCTGGTCGTGTCGACCACCGGCGACCCGGCCACGCCCTACCAGGCGGGCGTCGAGCTGGCCCGCGCGCTGAACGGCTCGCTGCTGACCAAGGTCGGCGACGAGCACACCGCGGTGTTCCAGAACTCGCCGTGCGTCGACGACATCGTGACCCGCTACCTGATCGACGGGACGCCGGCGCCGCCGGACGCCACCTGTCCGGCGACGTAGCCGGCATCGAGTGTCCGTGGTCGTGTGACAGGGCCCCGCTTTCGGCGACCAGAACGCGCACCTAGGGTCGGTCCCATGGATCGCCAGCAGGAGTTCGTCCTGCGCACGCTGGAGGAACGCGACATCCGCTTCGTGCGGCTGTGGTTCACCGACGTGCTCGGTTACCTGAAGTCGGTCGCGGTCGCCCCGGCCGAGCTCGAGGGCGCGTTCGCCGAGGGCATCGGGTTCGACGGGTCGGCGATCGAGGGGTTCGCCCGCGTCTACGAGTCGGACATGGTCGCGAAGCCCGACCCGGCGACGTTCCAGGTGCTGCCCTGGGAGACCGCGGGCGGCGGGCACTACTCGGCGCGGATGTTCTGCGACATCACGATGCCCGACGGCTCGCCGTCGTGGGCCGACCCGCGCCACGTGCTGCGCCGCGGGCTCTCCCGGGCCGCCGAGGCGGGGTTCACCTGCTACGTGCACCCGGAGATCGAGTTCTACCTGCTGCGCGACCTGCCCGGTGACGGCACGCCGCCGGTCCCCGCCGACACCGGCGGCTACTTCGACCAGGCGAGCCACGACGCCGCCCCGCACTTCCGGCGCCGCGCGATCGAGTCGCTCGAGGCGATGGGCATCTCGGTGGAGTTCAGCCACCACGAGGGCGGCCCCGGCCAGCAGGAGATCGACCTGCGCTACGCCGACGCCCTGACGATGGCGGACAACATCATGACCTTCCGCTACATCGTCAAGGAGGTCGCGATCACCCAGGGGGTGCGCGCGTCCTTCATGCCCAAGCCGTTCACCGAGCACGCGGGCTCGGCGATGCACACCCACATCAGCCTGTTCGAGGGCGACCAGAACGCCTTCCACGACGCCGCCGAGCCCTACGAGCTGTCGAAGACGGGCAAGGCGTTCGTGGCGGGCATCCTGCGCCACGCCCGCGAGATCTCCGCGGTGACGAACCAGTTCGTCAACTCCTACAAGCGCCTCATCGTCGGCGGCGAGGCCCCGACCACCGTGTGTTGGGGCCACGCCAACCGTTCGGCGCTGGTCCGCGTGCCGATGTACTCGCCGGGCAAGGCGTCGTCGCGCCGCGTCGAGGTGCGCACCATCGACACCGCGGCCAACCCGTACCTCGCGTACGCGGTGATCCTCGGCGCCGGGCTGCAGGGCGTCGCCGAGGGCTACGAACTGCCGCCGGCGGCCGAGGACAACGTCTGGATGCTCTCCGAGGGCGAGCGCCGCGCGATGGGCTACGAGACGCTGCCCCAGAACCTCGACGGCGCGCTCGCGGCGATGGAGCGCTCGGAGCTCATGGCCGAGATCCTCGGCGAGCACGTCTTCGACTTCTTCCTGCGCAACAAGCGCGCGGAGTGGGACGCGTACCGCCGCAACGTCACCCCGTACGAGCTGGCGACCTACCTGCCGACCCTGTAGATCAGACGGGGCGCTCGAACGTCACCAGGAGACCGTCCACGCCGCCCGGACCGAAGCGCCCCTTGACGTCGGCGCTCGTGATGGTCTTGAGCTGCCACCCCTGGGAGGCCTCGCCGTTGAGGATCTTCTCGAGCTTGTCGTCGGAGAGCTTGCCGCCCATGAGGCTCTCGCGGAGCTGGACGACCTTGTACTCGAAGCGCTGCATGCCCTCGATCCTGCCAGCGGACGGGCCGGTATCCCGGCGAGCTGGAATCCTCGGGGCATGACCGAGTCCGTGACGGGGAGCCCACGCCGGAACCGGACGGGCCGTGCGCCGGCGCGGCTCGGGCTGACCGATCCCGACGCCGGCCCGCGCCTCGCCGCGCTCGGTTTCTGGGACGGCGACGCACCGGTCCGGGACGCCGAGCTCACCGTCTGGGCCCTGGCCCGCAGCCCTGACCCGGACCTCGGGCTGCTGGCGCTCGAGCGGCTGCGCGAGGCGCTCGGCGAGGACGAGTGGCCGTCCCTGGTCCAGGCGCTGCAGACGGACCAGGGCCTGCGCGGGCGCCTGTTCGGCGTCCTCGGGGGCTCGACCGCGCTCGGCGACCACCTCGTCGCCCACCCCGAGCGCTGGCGCACCCTGCGCAGCCAGGGCACCCCCGGGCGCACGTACGACGCCTCGCAGCTCCCGGACCTCGAGGACCGCACGCGGACCCTGCTGGAGTCCGTGGGCGCGTCCGTCGACGAGCCGCGCGCGACGGTGCTCGAGCCCGACGGCGTCGGGGTGCTGCGCCTGGCCTACCGCGACGAGGTGCTCGCGATCGCCGCTGCCGACCTCCAGGCGGTGTGCGAGCCCGACCTGCCGGTCGTCCCGGTCGAGGTCGTCGCGGCCCAGCTCGCCGACCTCGCCGCCGCGGGACTCCGGGCGTCCCTGGCCGTCGCGGACGCGACGATCGCGGACGCGCTGGGGAGCAAGGACGGTGGGCGGGAGAAGGCGCTGCCGTGCCGTCTCGCGGTGATCGGCATGGGCAAGTGCGGCGGTCGCGAGCTCAACTACGTCAGCGACATCGACGTGATCTTCGTGGCCGAGGGCGCCACCGACGTCGCCACCCGGCTCGCCTCGACGATGATGCGCATCGCCACCGAGGCGTTCCTCGAGGTGGACGCCAACCTGCGGCCCGAGGGTCGGCAGGGCGCGCTCGTCCGCACGCTCGAAGGGCACGTGTCCTACTACGAGCGCTGGGCGAAGACCTGGGAGTTCCAGGCGCTGCTCAAGGCGCGCCCCGTCGCCGGCGACGAGGAGCTGGCGCGGCAGTACTGCGAGGCGCTCGCGCCGATGGTGTGGAGCGCCGCCGACCGCGACGACTTCGTCTCCGACGTCCGGGCCATGCGCCGCCGGGTCGTCGACCACATCCGCGCCGAGCACGCCGACCGCGAGCTCAAGCTCGGCCGTGGGGGACTGCGTGACGTCGAGTTCGCGGTGCAGCTGCTGCAGATGGTCCACGGTCGGGGCGACGAGACGATCCGCAGCCAGAACACCCTCGCCGCACTCGCCGCGCTGGCCGACGGCGGGTACGTCGGTCGCGACGACGCCGCCAACCTCGCCGCGTCGTACCGCTTCCTGCGCCTGCTCGAGCACCGCGTGCAGCTGCAGAAGATGCGCCGCACCCATCTCTTCCCGCCCGACGACGACACCGCGGGCCTGCGCCGGCTCGCCCGCGCAGCCAAGCTGCGTGCCGACGGCTCGCGCGACGCCGTGGGCGTGCTGCAGCACGAGCGCTCGCGGCACACGGTGCGCGTGCGGCGCCTGCACGAGAAGCTCTTCTACCGCCCGCTGCTCGAGTCGGTGGCGCGCGTGCCGGGCGAGGACCTCGTGCTGACCTCGGAGTCGGCGATGCGCCGCCTCAAGGCGCTGGGCTGGACCTCGCCGCAGGGCGCGCTCGGGCACCTCCAGGCGCTGACCAGCGGCGTCAGCCGCGCGAGCCGCATCCAGCGGGCGCTGCTGCCGGTGCTGCTCGACGAGCTCGGGCACACCGCCGACCCGGACCACGGGCTGCTCGGCTACCGCAAGGTGTCCGAGGCGCTCGCGGACACGCCGTGGTTCCTGGGCTACCTGCGCGACGAGGGCGTGGCCGCCGAACGGCTCATGCGGGTGCTGGGCACCTCGCGCTGGGTGGCCGAGATGATGCCGCGGACCCCCGAGGTGCTGCGGCTGCTCGCAGGGGACGGCCCGAACGCCGAGCTGGTCGCCCGCCGGCCCGAGGAAGTCGCCGCCTCCCTGCGCCGTGCCGTCGCCCGCCACACCGACCCCGAGTCGGCGGGCCAGGTCGGGCGGTCCATGCGCCGCATCGAGCTGGTGCGCGTGGCGTGCGCCGACCTGCTCGGGCTGCTCGACGTGTCCGCCGTGTGTGCGGCGCTGTCGAGCATCTGGGTGGCCGTGCTGCAGGCCGCCCTCGACGCCGCCGCGCGCGGGCAGGTCGGGGACGGCCCGGCGCCCGCGAGCCTCGCGGTGATCGGCATGGGACGGCTCGGGGGCGCGGAGCTGGGCTACTCGTCGGACGCCGACGTACTGTTCGTGTGCGAGCCCGCCGACGGTGTCGACGACGCCGAGGCCGTCCGCTACGCCAAGGCCGTCGCCGAGGCCACGACGTCCGCCCTCGGCGCGCCGAGCCCGGACCCGCCGCTGGAGGTCGACGCGAAGCTGCGGCCCGAGGGCCGGGGCGGCCCGCTCGTGCGGACCCTCGACTCCTACCGGCAGTACTACGCGAAGCTCGCCGACACGTGGGAGTACCAGGCGCTGCTGCGCGCCCGGCCGGTCGCGGGCGACGAGGCGCTCGGCGCCGCGTTCGTCGAGGTGATCGACCCGTACCGGTACCCCGCCGACGGCCTGCCCGACGAGAAGGCCCGCGAGATCCGGCGGATCAAGGCCCGCGTCGACAACGAGCGCCTGCCCCGCCGCGCCGACAAGGCCCTGCACACCAAGCTGGGCACCGGCGGGCTCTCCGACGTCGAGTGGACCGTTCAGCTGCTGCAGCTCCAGCACGCCGGTGCGGTGCCGTCCCTGCGCACGCCCTCGACGCTCGAGGCGCTCGCCGCGGCGGCCAAGGCGGGGTTGGTGGAGCCCGGCGACGCCGACGAGCTCGCGGCCGGCTGGACGATGGCCACCCACGCCCGCGCGGCGGCGACCCTCGTGCGCGGGCGCCCGACCGACGAGGTCCCACGCTCCGGCCGCGACCTCGTCGCCGTCGCCTCGGCGCTGGGCCACGACCCGGACGACGACCCGGGTGTGTTCCTCGACGAGTACCGCCGGCTCACCCGCCGCGCGCGTTCGGTCGTCGACCGGATCTTCTACCTGGTGGACTGACTGCTGATCGGGCGCGGCCACGGCTCCTCCTCCCCGGTGCCGGCCCACACGAGATCAGGAGTGCGACGAGCACCTCCAGCCCCTGGCGGGAGGTGCTCTCGCACTCCTGATCTCCGTCAGCGGACTGTGTCGGCTCGGGAGGGTGGCACCTCGGGCGGCGGGGCCGCGGGCCCGAAGGGCGAGACGACCGGCGGCTGCGGAGCCTGGGGGTAGGTGCCCTGCGGGGGCGGGCCGTAGGGCCACGTGGCCGGCGGGGTCGGGCCGGACGGCGGGCCGGTGACCGGGCCCATGGGGCCCATCGGGTACTGCGGAGCCATCGGGGGCATCGGACCCGTCGGACCCGTCGGACCCATCGGACCGGCGCCCGGGCCGCCTGCCCGGCGGCGGCGCCGGACGACGATCACCGTCACGACCGTCCCGACGACGAGGAGCAGCAGGAGCGCCCCGCCGGAGATGCCCCACACCATCGCGCGCTGCTCGCTGACGTCGCCGTCGGTGGCGTAGGCCGCCTCGGCGAGGCGCAGCTGCTCCTGGGCGCTGCCGTGGTCGGGACGCAGGCGCAGGGTCTCGCGGAAGGCGGCGACGGCGTCGGCGTTCTCGCCGGTCACACGGTGGTCGAGGCCGGCGCGGTAGGCGAGGTCCACCGGGCCGGGCTCGGTGCGCACGCCGTGGCGCTCGAGCATCGTGCGCAGTGTCGAGGTGGGCGCGACGAAGTTGAAGGAGCCGGACTCGCCCAGCCCCATGCTGTTCAGCCCGATCACGCGGCCCCGTCCGTCGACGGCGGGCCCGCCGCTCATCCCCGGCGCCATCGCGGCGCTGACCTCGACGAACGGGACCCCGCTGCGCGTCTGGACGGAGCTGACCGTGCCGTCCTTCCAGCTCGGTGCCGTGCTGGGGTCGAGCGCGCGATCGCGGTCGGCGGGGTAGCCGATGCTCGTGACCGGCGTGCCCGGCGTGAGCTCGCCGGCCGGCGCGAGCGTGGCGGCGGGCAGGTCGGTGCCGTCGACGTCGAGCAGCGCGACGTCGCCGCGGCGGTTCGGCTCGGCGTCGACGATGCGGGCGGGCATCCGGGTCTCGGTGCCCCCGCTGTCGGCGCGGACCGCGGTGACCGTGCGGTCGATCGGCGTGCCCGGGGTGCGCCCCTGGAACTCGTAGCGGATGAGGATGAAGGCGTAGAGCCGGTCGCGGGGGCCGACGCCGCGGGCCTCGAGCCGGGCGGCGAGGTCGCGGGCCATGGTGTTGCGGATGTCGTCGGGGTGCACGCAGTGGCCGGCGGTCGCGATGTGCCCGTCGTTCGACACCACCACCCCCGAGCAGCTGCCGGTGACCGACACCGAACCGATCTCGCGGCCGGTTCCACGCTCCCGCACGACGGCGTTGCTGCGGGTCTCGATGTAGGTGACAGCCGGCAGCACCTCGGCGACGACGCGTTCGCGGGGGTACGGCGGTTCCGCGGGGGTCGTGGCGAGAGCCGGGCCGGCGGTGAGGAGGAGGGCGGTGCCGGCGACGGCGCCGGCGAGCACGGAGGTCAATGGTCGAGTCATGGGAGGGGCTCGCTTCTCTCGTGTGTCGTCCGCGGGTCCGAGGGCTCTGACCTGCGGTGACACCGAAACTACGAAGCGCAGCCGCGTCCGGTATGCGTAGAGATACCTGGCCGGGGCGGGGGTTTCCCCGGGCGCGGACTCAGCGCGCGAGCGCGACGAGGTCGAGCGTCGCGGGGAACGGCTCGGCGAGCTCGACCCGCGTGCTCTCCGGGAGGGCCAGGCGCTCGACGGGCAGCCAGTGCTCGTCGCCGTCCTGCATCGGGCGCCCCGGGCTCGTCCATGCCGAACGCGAGGAGGAACCCGTCGCCCGCGTGCTGGAGCGCATGCGCCCAGGCGTTCGACCACCACGGCCACGACAGCGGTGGCGTCCCGTCGGTGGACCGCACCACGGAGCTCCCGGACGATGTCCTACTCGGTCATGGTGCCGGGAGGATGGCCTCGAGACGCCGTGAGGTGCACGGCGATCGGGACACGCACGGCCGTGTGAGTGGCGTGGCGGACGCCTATCCCCGACCATCGAACATGTGTTCGATGAGCGCGGTGCGGCGCAACGCCGTAACGACCGGTCCGGCGCGTTGCAGCGCGACGAGGTCAAGCGCGTGTGGGTCGACCTCGCGATCGCCTACCCGCGTCCGCAGGAGCGCCCGGTCCGCCCGATACCCGAGGGGGTCGATCTCCAGAGTCGCGTCCCGGGCGAGCTGCTGGCGTGGCGTCGGACGACGACGGGGGAGTGGGTGGGCTGGGTGTGCCTGCCGGTCCGGCGCGGCGAGGAGATCCGTTACGTCTACCAGTACGTCGTCGCCGCCGCCCTGTCCCCGCGCGACGACGTGCCCGACAAGAGATCACACGACGGCGGGGGGAGACGCTGAGCGAGGTCGTGCCAGCATGGCGGGCATGTTCTCGGCTCTCGGTCTCACCACGATGCGCGCCTGTGTGATCGGCTGGGTGATCAGTGCCGTGCTCCTGGTGGCCGGCCTCTTCTTCATCTTCTCCCCGAACTCGGTGCTCGGGATCATCCTGTTCACCGTCGGCGCGGTCGGGGTGGTGACCGTCGCGCTCGCGGTGCTGCGCGTGCGCAAGGACCACCAGGTCCGCTGACGCGCAGCCCGGGACGCACGACGGCCCGGTCACCCCGCGGGGTGACCGGGCCGTCGCGAGCCACTCGGTGACTCAGCAGTTGTAGTACAGCTCGAACTCGTACGGGTGCGGACGCAGCCGCAGGCCCGTGACGTCGTCGCGCTTGAGCTCGATCCACTTCTCGATGAGGTCCGAGGTGAACACGCCGCCCTCGAGCAGGTAGTCGTGGTCGGCCTCGAGGTTGTTGACCGCCGCGTCGAGGCTGGCCGGGACCTGCGCGATGTTGGCGGCCTCCTCCGGCGGCAGCTCGTAGAGGTCCTTGTCGATCGGCGTCGGGGGCTCGATCTTGTTCCGGATGCCGTCGAGGCCGGCCATCATCATGGCGGCGAAGGACAGGTACGGGTTGCCCGACGAGTCGGGGCAGCGGAACTCGAGGCGCTTGGCCTTCGGGTTGTCGCCGGTGATCGGGATGCGGACGCACGCCGAGCGGTTGCGGTTGGAGTAGACCAGGTTGATCGGGGCCTCGAAGCCGGGCACCAGGCGGTGGTAGGAGTTCGCCGTGGCGTTGGTGAACGCGACCAGGCTGGGGGCGTGGTGCAGGATGCCGCCGATGTAGTGGCGGCCCAGGTCCGACAGCCCGGCGTAGCCGTTGGCGTCGTAGAACAGCGGCTCGCCGCCCTTGAACAGCGACTGGTGGCAGTGCATGCCCGAGCCGTTGTCGCCGGCGAGCGGCTTCGGCATGAAGGTGACGGTCTTGCCGGCCTGCCACGCCGTGTTCTTGACGATGTACTTGAACAGCTGCAGGTCGTCCGCGGCGTGCAGCAGCGTGTTGAACTTGTAGTTGATCTCGGCCTGGCCGCCGGTGCCGACCTCGTGGTGCAGCTTCTCGAGCTCGAAGCCGGAGTTGATCAGGTTGGTACCGATGGCGGCGCGCAGGTCGGAGCTCTGGTCGGTCGGCTCGACGGGGAAGTAGCCGCCCTTGAAGGCGATCTTGTTGCCCTTGTTGCCGCCCGGCTCGTCGCGACCGGCGTTCCACGCGCCCTCGACCGAGTCGACCTCGTAGAAGGTGCCGTTCGACTTCGAGTCGTAGCGGATCGAGTCGAAGATGTAGAACTCGGCCTCGGGGCCGAAGAAGCACGTGTCGGCCACGTCGACGGTCGAGAGGAACGTCTCGGCCTTGCGGGCGACGTTGCGCGGGTCGCGGCTGTAGGCCTCGAGCGTGAGGGGGTCGTGCACGAAGAAGTTGACGTTCAGCGTCTTCTGCGCCCGGAACGGGTCGATGCGCGACGTGGCCACGTCGGGCAGCAGCGTCATGTCCGACTCGTTGATGCTCTGGAAACCCGTGATCGACGAGCCGTCGAAGGCCAGCCCGGCGGTGAAGACGTCCTCGCCGAACTCCGACGCCGGCACGGTGAAGTGCTGCATCTGCCCCGGCAGGTCGCAGAAGCGGACGTCGACGTACTTCACCCCCTCGTCGGAGATGTACTTGAAGACCTCGTCCTGATTGTTGAACACCCTCGGGGCTCCTTCACACGCTTGCCGGGGACGACGGGGGTCGAGTGGTCAGCGGGCCGCACAGTACCCACTGATCGGGGGCGCCGACCGTGACCGATCCTGGTGATCCCGAACGCTAGGTCGGTGCTGTTGCTCGGTCGTCACCAGCATGTTTCACAGCAGTTAACGCGCGCAGGGTGGTCGGTCGGCGACACAGCGCCCCCCGCTCCCGGCCGCCGTAGCCTGTCACGGTGGCGTGGTTTCGGGAATGGCTGGAGGGCTCGGGCGGCGAAGGGCACACGACGGCGCGGTCCACGCAGCGTGAGGCCGAGCGTGAGGCCGAGCGTGAGGCCGGGCGTGAGGTCCGGTCCGTACCCTCGCCCGAGGTCACCGACGAGGGCTACCCCGGCGAGCGCCTCGGACTGCCCGAGGTGGGGCCCGGCTCGGTGGCGACGCTGGGCCGGCGCGGCGCCCAGTTCCTGCTCGACGCGGTGCTGGCGGGCGTCCTCGCAGGGCTGTTCACCTACCCGGCGCTCCCGCAGAACTGGAGCCTGCTGACCTGGGCGATCCTCATGGTCGTGCCGGTGGCGGTGGTGGGTGCGACGCCCGCGATGGTGCTGCTGGGCATGCGCGTGGTGCGGCTCGACCGTCCCGAGCGCCCGGGCGTCGGCCTGCTGTGGACGCTGGTGCGCACCGCGTCGCTGTTCTTCGTCATCCCCGCCCTGATCGTCGACCACGACTCGCGCGGCGTCCACGACCGCGCGAGCCGCACGGTCGTGGTCCGGAGCCGGTGAGCCCGCCCCACCTACGGGGTCTCAGTGGGCTGGACGGGCCCGCGCGAGGTCACCGTCACCTACGTCGGCGGCGGGCGCGGTACCGCCGCGACCCGGACCGGTCGCCACCTGCTGAGGCGCCGTGGCGCCGGGCGGAGCCCAGCGACAGCTCAGCGACGGCGGGCGGTGCGCTGCATGCCCTTGAGCTGCTGGGCGTTGCGCGGCACCGGGCCCTTGGGCACGGCGGGGCCGCTGCGGTTGGCCAGCGCCGCCAGGCGCTTCTCGACGGTCTCCATCTGGGACTTGTCGATGTTGCGGGGCAGCTTCGTCATGTGGCGTTGGAGCTTGGAGAGGGGCACCTGGCCCTCCTCCTCGCCGACCACGACCTCGTAGATCGGCACCTGGCCGATGATGCGCGCGACCCGCTTCTTCTCCTGGGCGACCAGGCTCTTGGTGCGGTGCGGAGCACCCTCGGCGACGAGGACGACGCCCGGCCGGCCGATGACGCGGTGCACGGCGTCGAGCTGGGTGGTGCCCGCGACGGCTTGGGTGACCCGCCACCTGCCGCGCATGTTGTCGAGCGCCCACCCGGCGGCGCCGGGCTGGCCGGTGGCCTTCGAGTAGACGTTCTTCTGCACGCGGCGGCCGAAGATGATCACGGCGAGGAGGACGCCGAGCAGCACACCCGTGGGCAGCAGGAACCACTCCTGGCCGATGAGCAGGCCGACGCCGAACAGCACCAGCGCGGTGACGACGACCGCGCCGATCATGAGCGGGAGCAGCGCCTTGTCCTCGCGGCGCTGCATCTGGAACGCCTGCCAGATCTGGCGGAAACGCTCGCGGCGGGCCGCCTTCGCGGCCTGCTTCGCGGCCTTCTTCTCTTCCTTGCTCGCCGCGCCGGAGCCCTGCTTCGCCATGGGCCCCATTCTGCCCTACGGGGACCTGGCGTCAGCCGCGCGTACGCGCGAGGACCTCGCCGACCTCCTGGCGGGCGGGCCCCTCCTCGGCGAGCTCGGCCATGCCCGCGGGGAGCTCCTCGCCCCGGGCGAGCTTGGCCTGCGCGTAGAGGCGCCCCGCCCGGTAGGACGAGCGCACCAGCGGGCCGGCCATGACGCCGGGGAAGCCCATCGCGAGCGCGGCGTCGCGGTGGGTGACGAACTCCTCGGGCTTGACCCAGCGCTCCACGGGGTGGTGGCGCACGGACGGGCGCAGATACTGGGTGAGCGTGAGCAGCTCGCACCCGGCGTCGTAGAGGTCCTGCATCGCCCCGGTGACCTCCTCGGGGGTCTCGCCCATGCCGAGGATGAGGTTCGACTTCGTCACCAGACCGGCGGCCCGCGCCTGGCGGATGACGTCGAGGGAGCGCTCGTACCGGAACCCCGGCCGGATGCGGCGGAAGATGCGCGGGACGGTCTCCAGGTTGTGCGCGAGCACCTCCGGTGCGGCGTCGAAGACCGGGCCGAGCTGGTCGGCGCGCCCGTCGAAGTCCGGGATCAGCAGCTCGACGCCGGTGCCCGGGTTCAGCTCGTGCACCTGGCGGACCGTCTCGGCGTAGAGCCACGAGCCGCCGTCGTCGAGGTCGTCACGCGCGACGCCGGTGATCGTGGAGTAGCGCAGCCCCATCTGCCGGACCGACTCGGCGACCTTCCGCGGCTCCATGACGTCCAACGGTGAGGGCTTGCCGGTGTCGATCTGGCAGAAGTCGCACCGGCGCGTGCACTGCTCGCCGCCGATGAGGAAGGTGGCCTCGCGGTCCTCCCAGCACTCGAAGATGTTCGGACAGCCGGCCTCCTCACACACGGTGGCCAGACCGGAGCCCTTCACCAGGCCTTTGAGCTCGGTGAAGTTCGGTCCGGTGGCCACGCGCGTGCGGATCCACTCCGGCTTGCGCTCGATGGGCGTCTGGGAGTTGCGGACCTCGAGCCGCAACATCTTCCGTCCGCTGGACGGATCTTGGCTGGGAGCGACCGTCACGTCCCCGACCCTACGCCGCACGGGCGACACGGTCGGTCGGATGCGACCCCCGGGGGACGGTTCGGACGTGAGCGCCCGGACTACCCTGATCGTGTGGACCTCCGGATCTTCACCGAGCCGCAGCAGGGCGCCGCCTACGATGATCTGCTCCGCGTGGCACGGGCGGCCGAGGACGCCGGGTTCGACGCCTTCTTCCGGTCCGACCACTACCTCGCGATGGGCGACGCGAACGGCCTGCCCGGGCCCACCGACGCGTGGGTGACGCTCGCCGCACTCGCCCGCGAGACGCGCACGATCCGTCTCGGAACACTGATGACGGCCGCCACGTTCCGGCTGCCCGGGCCGCTCGGCGTCGCGGTCGGCCAGGTCGACCAGATGTCCGGCGGGCGCGTCGAGCTCGGCATCGGCACGGGCTGGTACGAGGCCGAGCACCGCGCGTACGGCATCCCGTTCCCGTCGGTGGGGGAGCGGTTCGCGATGCTCACCGAGCAGCTGGAGATCCTCACGGGGTCGTGGCGCACGCCGGTCGGCGTGAAGTTCACCCACCACGGCGAGCACTACACGTTCGACGACAGCCCCGGCCTGCCCAAGCCGGCACAGACCCCGCACCCGCCGATCATCATCGGCGGCAACGGCCCCCGGCGCACGCCCCGGCTCGCCGCGACGTTCGCCGACGAGTTCAACATGCCCTTCGCGGGCCTCGAGGACGTCGTGGCGGGCCAGGAGCGCGTCGACGCCGCGTGCCGCGACCTCGATCGCGACCCGGGGACCCTGACCCGCTCGACCGCCCAGGTCCTGTGCGTCGGCCGCGACGACGCCGAGGTCGCCCGGCGCGCCGCCGCCATCGGCCGCGACCCGGGGGAGCTGCGCGCCAGCGGCCTCGCGGGCACGCCGTCGGAACTGGTCGACAAGCTCGGCGCCTTCGGCGAGCGCGCGGGCCTGCACCGCGTCTACCTGCAGGTGCTCGACCTCCCCGACCTCGACCACCTCGACCTCCTCGCCTCCGAGGTGGCCCCCCAGCTGTAGCTCCGTGTCAGCGACGTGGCGTCGCAGACACTGAACGTCCGTATTCTTCCGTCGATCACCGCGAGGTGGCGGCGTCGTGGAAACGTTCGAGCTCGCGACGGGTGTCGGGCCCGCAGGGCTGGAAGACGATCTCGGTGACGCCGTTCTCGGCGAGCTGGTCGAGGCGGTCGCGGACCTCGCTGCGGGTCCCGGCGAGCGTCGCGTCGCGCAGCATCGTGTGCCCACCGGCGTCCCACGCCGCCCGGTCGGCGTCGTTGAGCTCCACGCAGTGCCCGACGTGGACGGCGAGGTGCCGCCGGCCCTCGGGCGCCTTCTCGACCGTGTCCATCCACGCGTCGCCGCCCGTCAGGTCGCGCACGGCGTCGGGCCCGCCGAACTCGTAGGCCCCGTGGTACGCGAGCGCCCAGCCCGGGCCGGCCGTGGCTTTCGCGTGGTCGGAGTCCGGCGCCTCGTCATCGTCGAGCACCGTGCCCCACGCCAGGTAGGGCACCCAGGCGTACGCCGACATGAAGTCCGGCTGCGCGAGGGTGACGTACAGCCCGTCGCCGAGCTCGCGCGCGACCGCATCGCCCTTCGGCCCGAGCGCCCCGACGAGGACCGGGACGTCGACCGGCCGCGCCGGCGCATGGCCGTCGGGGTGCAGCATCTGCATCTGCGCGCCCTCCCACTCGACGACCTCGCCGCGCAGCAGCGCGCGGTAGGTGCGGATGTAGGCGTCCATGAACGACCACGGGATCGCGCGGTAGCCCATCGCGCGGCGTCCGGTGAACCCGGTGCCGAACGCGACGGCGACGCGGCCCGGGGCGAGCGCCGCGAGAGTCGCCGTGGCGGCCGCGTTGGTCATCGGATGGCGCAGGGTCGGCACGAGCACCCCGGGACCGAGCCCGATCCGTTCCGTGCGCTCGGCCGCGAGCGCGAGGGTCATCCAGACGTCCGGGCTCTGCTGCGGCGTGTCGTAGACCCAGGCCCGTGCGTAGCCCAGCTGCTCGGCGAGCGCGATGTCGTCCGGCGAGCTCAACGCGGTCGGGAAGGCGACGGACACGTCCACGGCGATCTCCTCACGACGGTGTGATCGCGCGCACAGTCGCGTCGTCGCCGGGGCCCTGTCAAGACGGTCCGGGCTCGGCCTTTCAGCGCGCGGCGCCCACGCGCACGGTGAGACCCCCGACGGTGACGTCCTGCGCCCCGTCGGTCGCGGGCGTCGGGAGGGTGCGGTCGGTGATCTCCAGGGTGCCGTCCAGCGCCGCCAGCACCGCCTCGCGCACCTCGTCGCGGATCTCGTCGACGGTCACGTGCCGCCCGAGCTCGGCGGTGAGGCTGGTGACGCCGGCGTCGCGGATGCCGCACGGCACGATCGCCCCGAACGCGGCGAGGTCCGGGTCGGTGTTGATCGCGAATCCGTGCAGCGTCACCCCGCGGGCCACGCGGACGCCGATCGCGGCGATCTTGCGGGCGGGGCCGCGGTCGTCGGCGGGCAGCCAGACCCCGCTGCGGCCGTCGATCCGCCCGACGGTGAGGCCGTAGCGGTCGCACACGTCGATCAGCGCCTGCTCGAGACGCCGGACGTGCTCGACGACGTCGACCGGCTCGGCGAGACCGATGATCGGGTAGCCGACGAGCTGGCCCGGCCCGTGCCAGGTGATCTTCCCGCCGCGGTCGACGTCGATGACCGGGGTGCCGTCGAGCGGCTTCTCCTCGGGCAGCGTGCGGCGACCGGCCGTGTAGACCGACGGGTGCTCGAGCAGCAGCAGGACGTCCGGCCCCGTGCCCGCGACGCGGGCGTCGGCGTGCGCCCGCTGGCGCTCCCAGGCCTCGAGGTAGTCGACGGTGCCGAGCTCGTGGACCTCGACGGGCTCGCTCGCGGCGCGGCTGGATCGGCTCACGAGCCCGACGCTACCCCGGCGCCGGCGGGTCCGGCTGCGCCGCGCTACGCGCCCCGGGCGAGGTACCGGAGCGCCTCCTGTGCCGTGCGCCGCCCGCTGACCAGCGCGCCCTGGACCGATGGGGTGTCCCGGTGGTCTCCGGCGACGAAGAGGCCGTCGTCGACGTCGACGGAGCGGCGCAGCCCCGCCGGGGTCGGCGGCACCGCGGCGGGCAGGGCGTGGGGCACGCGCACCGTCGCCAGTTCGTCCCATGCCCCGACCGGTGTGCCCCAGATCCGCGTGAGCTCGGCGCGGAGCTCGGGCCCCGGCAACGGCTCGGCGCCGAGGACGGTGCTGGCGACGAGGTGGCGGTGGTCGGGGGAGTAGGACGGCGCCGCCGCAGTGAGCACGACGGTGTTGACGACCGGACCGCCCGCCCCGTCGAGGTGCAGCAACGGCCGGCGCGTGGGCGGGTCGGCGGTGACGTGGAAGTGGGTGGTCAGTGCGAACGTGCGCGGCGGCGGCACCCGCCCGGCGAGCAGCGCGGACGCCGACGTGCCCTCGGTCGCGACGATCACCGCGCCGGCCCGCACGGTGCCCCGCGCGGTCGCCACCGCCCCGGGCGCGACCCGCTCGACGGGCGTGTCGAGGAGCACGGTCCCCGCCGGCAGCCGCGCCGCGAGCTGGGCGGGCACGGCGCCGATCCCCCGCGAGGGTAGTGCCAGGTCGCCGCGGGCGAAGCCGCGCCAGAACAGGGAGAACACCCGCGACGACGTCGCCAGGTCGCGGTCGCCCAGCACGCCCGCGAGGAACGGGCGCAGGAACGTCTCGGTCGGCGCACCCCCGAGGCCCCAGCGCGCCAGCTCGTCGGCGGTCGAGCGCTCCGGGGCCCGGGCCTGGCGGGCCGGCGGGACGACCAGCGAGCGCAGGGTCAGCGCGCCGATGCGGGCCTTGTCGCCGGGCCCGAGCAGCCGGTCGAGCGCCGTGCGCGGGGCCCAGGTGGGGACGCGGCGGGGGTCGGCGAGCCGGTGCAGGCGCCCGTCGCCGTCGCGCACCGCGGCGCCGGGGGTGAAGCGGCGCAGGTCGAGGGCGTCGAGGGCGACGGCCGCGCGCAGCGCCGGGTACGACGTGTTGAGGATCTGGAACCCGCGGTCGACGAGGAAACCGTCGACGACGTCGGTGCGCACCCGGCCGCCGACGCCGTCGCCGGCCTCGCAGACGACCACCGAGCGGCCGGCCCGCGCGACCGTCTGCGCCGCGCGCAGGCCCGCGAGCCCGGCGCCGACCACGACGACGTCGACGGCCTCGGGGGTGCTCATCCGTCGAGCACCGCGACGAGCGCCTCCGAGAGCGTGCGGTGCCGGAACGCGAAGCCCTCGCGCTCCAGCACGCCGGGCATGATCCGCTGGCTGACCAGCACACCCTCGTCGGCGAACTCCCCGAGCACGGTGCGCATGGCGAATCCGGGCACGACCCACGGCGCGGGCCGGTGCAACTGCTCGGCGAGGACGCGGGTGAACTCGTCGTTGCTGACGGGGTCGGGGCCGGTGGCGTTCATCGGGCCGGCGACCGTGTCGTGCTCGAGCGCGTACACGATCGCGCCGACCTCGTCGTCGAGGGAGATCCACGGCCAGAACTGCGAGCCGGAGCCCAGGCGCCCGCCCAGCCCGAACTGGAAGAGCGGCTTGATCCGCCCCATCAGCCCGCCCGACGGCGAGAGCACGAGCCCGGTGCGCACGAGCACGACGCGCGCGCCGGCCTCGGACGCGGGCGCGGTGGCCGCCTCCCAGTCGCGACAGAGGTCGGCGAGGAAGCCCTGCCCGCGGCGGGCGGTCTCGTCGACGGCCATCGCCCCGGTGTCGCCGTACCAGCCGACCGCCGACCCGCTGACCATCGTCGGGATGCCGTGCTCGGCGACGGCGCGCGCGAGGACGTCGGTGGGGATCATGCGGCTGTCGCGGAGCTCCTGCTTGCGCGCCCCGGTCCAGCGCTTGTCGCCGATCCCCGCCCCGCACAGGTTGACCAGCGCGTCCGCACCCTCCAACGCACCCGGCGCGAGGTGGCCCGCGGCGGGGTCCCAGCCCCGCTCGTCGGGGGCCTGCGGGGTCCGCCGCACCAGGCGGACGACCTCGTGACCGGCCTCCCGCAGGCGCGGGACCAGGGCGGAGCCGATGAGCCCGGAGGACCCGGCGATGACGACGCGCATGGGGTGATCGTCGCGGAGTGTCCGCCCCCTCGCGACCCGGGGTCACCGGCTCGGTCGTGACCGAAGGGCACCTTCGTTCGCAGAGACGAGCGAAGGGAGCCCTTCGTCGGAATCCTTCCGGCGAGCCCGAACCCAGCGAAGGGCCCCTCCGCGCGACGAGATCGTGCGACGGGGCCCTTCGGTCAGGAACAGACGCGGCTAGATCCCCAGCTCGCCCTCGAAGGCGCCGCCCTCGAGACGGTCCTTGACCGTGGTGAGGAACCGCGCCGCGTCGGCGCCGTCGACGATCCGGTGGTCGTACGACAGGCACAGGTACGCCATCGAGCGCACTGCGATGACGTCGCCGCCGGAGTCGTCCTGCAGCACGACCGGCTTCTTCACGACCGCACCCGTGCCCAGGATGCCGACCTGGGGCTGGTTGATGATCGGCGTGTCGATCAGTGCGCCGCGTGAGCCGGTGTTGGTGATCGTGAAGGTGCCGCCGGCCAGCTCGTCCGGGGTGATCTTGTTCGTGCGGGTGCGGTCCGCCACGTCCGCGATCTTGCGGGCGAGCCCGGCCAGGTTGAGGTCCCCGGCGTCGTGGATCACCGGCACGATCAGCCCGGCCGGGGAGTCCACGGCGATGCCCAGGTGCTCGGCGCCGTGGTAGGTGACCTCGCTCTTCTCGGTGTCGATCGAGGCGTTCACCGCGGGGTGCGCCTTGAGCGCCTCCACCGTGGCCAGCGCCATGAACGGCAGGAACGAGAGCTTCACGCCCTCGCGCTGCTGGAAGTCGCCCTTCACGCGGTCGCGCAGGCGGGCGACCCGGGTGACGTCGGCCTCGACGACCGTCGTGAGCTGGGCGGAGACCTGCAGCGACTCCACCATGCGCTTGGCGATCGTCTGCCGGCGCCGCGACATCTTCTGCGTGGTGCCGCGCAGTCCGGAGGTGTCCGCGGCGGGCGGGCCCGACGAGCCGCGCGCGCCGGCCGCCGCCGGCTTCTGCACCTCGCCGCCGTGCACCGTGCCGGAACCGGAGCCGCCCGCCGGCGCGGCGGCCGCGGCCGGAGCCGCCTGCTGATCCTGCTCGTCGGCCGCCTTGACGACGTCCTGCTTGCGGATGCGCCCGCCGACGCCCGTACCGGTGAGCGACGAGAGGTCGACGCCTCGCTCCGCGGCGAGCTTGCGCACCAGCGGCGTGACGTACGGCGAGCCGGACTCCTGTTCGGGCGCCGACGAGCCGTTGCTGCCCACCGCGCCCTCGCGCGGCCGGAGCCCGCCGGCGTTCGCCGGCCCGCTCGCGGTGGTCGACTGCTCGGTCTCGTGGGAGACGTGGTCGTCGGCCCCGGACGCGGCGACCGGCTGGTCGGGCTGCGGCTCGGGCGCCTGCTGCGGCTCGGCCGCCTGCTGCGGCTCGGCCGCCTGCTGCGGTTCGGGCTGCGGCGCGGACTGCTGCTCCGGTGCCGCGGACGCGCCGCCGGAGCCGGCGTCGCCGATGACGGCGAGCGCGCCGCCGACCTCGACGGTGTCGTCCTCGCCTGCCTTGAGCTCGAGGACCGTGCCGGCGACCGGCGACGGGATCTCGGTGTCGACCTTGTCGGTGGACACCTCGAGCAGCGGCTCGTCGACGTCGACGGAGTCGCCGACCTGCTTGAGCCAGCGCGTCACCGTGCCCTCGGTGACCGACTCGCCGAGCGCGGGCATCTCGACGGTGGTCCCGCCGGACGACCCGCCGGACGACCCGCCGGACGACCCGCCGGACGACCCGCCGGACGACCCGCCGGACGACGCTGCCGCGGCCGGCGGCTGCTGGGGCTCGGGCTGGGATTGCTGCGCCGGCTCGGGGGCGGGCTCGGGCTCCGGCTCGGGGGCGGGCTCGGGCTGCGGCGCGGACTGGGGCTCCGGCGCGGACTGCTGCGTGGGCGCACCGCCGCCACCGCCCGCGGAGTCACCCTCGTCACCGATCACGGCGAGCTCGCCGCCGACCTCGACGGTCTCGTCCTCCTGCGCCACGATCCGCTGCACCACGCCCGCCTGCGGCGACGGGATCTCGGTGTCGACCTTGTCGGTGGACACCTCGAGCAGGGGCTCGTCGACGTCGACGTGGTCGCCCTCCTGCTTGAGCCACCGGGTGATGGTGCCCTCGGTGACGCTCTCCCCGAGGGCAGGCATCTGGACGGAGTAGGCCATCGTGCTCGAACTCCTCGCTGGGTTCTCTCGGGGGTCAGGTGTTGCCAAGATCAGGAGTGACTGTGCAGGGGCTTGCCGGCCAGCGCGAGATGCGCCTCCCCGAGAGCCTCGTTCTGCGTGGGGTGGGCGTGGATGAGGTTGGCGACGTCGTCGGGGAGCGCCTCCCAGTTGTAGATCAACTGGGCCTCGCCGACCTGCTCACCCATCCGGCTGCCGATCATGTGGACGCCCACCACCGGGGCGTCGTCGGCGGTGCCACCCTTGACGAGCTTGATCGCCCCGGCGGTCTTGAGGATCTGCGACTTGCCGTTGCCGGCGAGGTCGTAGGTCATCGTCTTCACGTCGCCGTAGAGCTCCTTGGCCTGCGCCTCGGTGAGCCCGACCGAGGCGACCTCCGGCTCGCAGTACGTGACGCGCGGGATGCCCTTCTCGTCGATCACCGGCGGGTGCAGTCCGGCGATCTCCTCGGCGACGAAGATGCCCTGCTGGAAGCCGCGGTGGGCCAGCTGCAGGCCGGGGACGATGTCGCCGACGGCGTAGATGTTGCCGACGCCGGTGTGGAGCCGGTCGTTGGTGGGGACGAAGCCGCGGTCGAGCGTGACGCCGTTCTCCTCGTAGCCGAGGTCGGCGGTGTTGGGGCCGCGGCCGACGGCGACGAGCAGGAGGTCGGCCTCGATCTGCTCGCCGGTCTCCAGCGAGATCGTCACGGAGTCGGAGGTCTGCGTGACGCCGGTGAACTTCGTGCCGGTCTTGAACGCGATCTTCCGCTTACGGAACTGGCGTTCGAGCTGCTTGGAGAGGAACTCGTCCTCGTTGGGCACGAGGTTCGGCAGCGCCTCGACGATCGTGACCTCGGCGCCGAAGCTCTTCCACACGCTCGCGAACTCGACGCCGATGACGCCGCCGCCGAGGACGACGACCCGCTCGGGCACGTAGTCGAGGTTGATGGCCTCGGTGGAGGTCAGGACGCGCCCGCCGAGCTCGAGGCCGGGCAGCGTCTTCGAGTACGAGCCGGACGCCAGGACGATGTTGCGGCCCTGGTAGCGCTGCCCGGCATCACCCTCTCCCGTCGCTCCGCTCGCCCTGACCTCGACGGTGTCCTGCCCGACGAGCTTGCCCGCGCCCTCGATCAGCGTGACCTTGTTGGCCTTCACCAGGCCCTGCAGGCCCTTGTAGAGGCGGGCGACGACGTTGTCCTTGTAGGAGTTGACGCCGCTCATGTCGATGCCCGACAGCGAGCTCTTCACCCCGAACTGTTCGCCCTCGCGCGCCGAGTCGGCCACCTCGGCGGCGTGCAGGAGGGCCTTGGTGGGGATGCAGCCGCGGTGCAGACAGGTGCCGCCGACCTTGTCCTTCTCCACCAGCGCGACCGACAGGCCGAGCTCCGCGGCCCGGAAGGCGCAGGCGTAACCGCCCGACCCGGCTCCGAGGATGATGACGTCGTACGTGTCGCTCACTGCTGCTACTCCCGCGTCGGCGTGTGGCGTGCGGTGACCCTGCGGCGGAGCGGTGACTCCGGCGGGGTGATGTCCGGGTTCATCCTTCCACCTCGCCCGAGGTGCCCGCCCGGCGATCAGCCCTGGCGGGCGATGTCGTCGAGCACGGCCGCGATCGTGCGGACGGGGACGCCGGTCCCGCCCTTGGGGGTGTACCCGTGCGGGCCGCCGGTGTTGAACGCCGGGCCCGCGATGTCGAGGTGCACCCATGGCACGCCGTCGGCCACGAACTCGCGCAGGAAGATGCCGCCGACGAGCATCCCGCCGAAGCGGTGGTTGGTGACGTTGGCGAGGTCGGCGACGCGCGAGTCGAGGTCGCTGCGCAGCTCCTCGGGCAGCGGCATCGCCCAGCCGCCGTCGCCGGCCGCCACGGCGTTCGCGGCGACGCGGTCGCGGAAGGCCTCGGTGCCCATGACGCCCGGGGTGCGCGCGCCGAGCGCGACCAGCTGGGCACCGGTGAGCGTGGACGTCTCGAGCAGGTAGTCCGGCGCGTCCTCGCAGGCACGGGCGATCGCGTCGCCGAGGATCAGCCGGCCCTCGGCATCGGTGTTGAGGACCTCGACGGTGGTGCCGCCGTACATCGTCAGCACGTCGCCGGGGCGGTACGCGGTGCCCGACGGCATGTTCTCGGCCATCGGGACGGTGGCGACGACCTCGACGTCGAGCCCGAGCTCGGCCGCCAGGCAGGTCGCGGCGACGACGCCCGCGGCCCCGGACATGTCCGAGGTCATGTGGTCCATGTTCGCCGCCGGCTTGATCGAGATACCGCCGGTGTCGAACGTGATGCCCTTCCCGACGAGCGCGACCTTCTTGACCGGGTTCGCCGGGCGGTAGGTCAGACGGACCAGCCGCGGCGGCCGTGAGGACCCGCCGCCGACGCCGAGCACGCCGCCGAACCCGGCCTCGGCCAGCTGGAACTCGTCGAGGATCTCCACCGACACGCCGGCGGTCTCGGCGAGCGTGCGGGCGCGCTCGGCGAAGGCGTCGGGGTAGAGGTCGTTGGGCGGGGTGTTGACGAGGTCGCGGGCGGCGGCGACCCAGCGGGCGACGGCACCCGCGCGCGTCAGCACGGCCTCGTCCCCGTCACCGACGAGCCCGACCCGGGCCAGCTCGGTCGGCGCGGTCTCGGGGGCCTTCTTGTAGTCGGTGAAGGTGTAGTCGCCGAGCAGCGTGCCCTCGACCGCGGCGGCGAGGTCGAGCGTCGAGAGCGTGGTCACGACGTGCGCGGCGTGCCCGTGCAGGGTGCGCGCGGCGGCGCCGGCGGCGCGGCGGACCTGCTCGGCGAGATCGGGCGCCTCGCCCGCGGCGTCGGCGTCGGGCTCCCCGCCGAGACCGACCGCGAGCACCTGGGCGGCCCCGATCGCCCCGCGCGTCGGCACCCGGGTGACCTCCCCGACCTTGCCGGTGCCGCCCAGGAGGGCGACGAGTGCGGGGAGGTCGCCCGCCAGGTCGCCGAGCACGGCCGTGTCGCCCGCCACGACGGGATCCGCACCACCCTCGCCGGGGCGGACGCCGACGACGAGGGCGTCGGTGTCGGTGAGGGCGTCGGCGCCCGGCGTGGCGCCGAGGAGCTCGAGGGCGGGGGTGCTGCTCACGTGCGGTCTCTCCCCAGATCGGCGGTGTCGATCACATGCTAGGACCGGGCGGGCTCGGTTACCGTCCCGCGGGTGTCCGACACCGTGACCGACGCGCGCCGTAGCCCGCTGCACGACCGACACGTCGCCCTCGGGGCCACGTTCGCGCCCTTCGGCGGCTGGGAGATGCCCGTCCAGTACTCGGGCACCGTGGCCGAGCACACGGCGACGCGCGAGTCCGTCGGCCTCTTCGACGTCAGCCACCTCGGCAAGGTCCGCATCAGCGGCCCGGGCGCGGCCGCGTTCGTCGACCGCTGCCTGACCAACGACCTCACCCGCATCGGGCCGGGCCGGGCGCAGTACACGCTGTGCTGCGCCGAGGACGGCGGGGTGATCGACGACCTCATCCTCTACCTGGTCGCGCCGGACGAGGTGTTCGCCGTGCCCAACGCCGCCAACTCGGCGGGTGTCGGCCGGCAGCTCGCGGAGGCCGCGCCGGAAGGGATCACGGTCGCCGACGAGCACGACGCGCACGTCGTGCTGGCGGTGCAGGGTCCGCGGTCGCCGGAGGTGCAGGCGGCGCTGGGGCTGCCCGCGGACCAGGACTACATGGCGTTCGTCGACGCGGAATGGTCCGGGCGTCCGGTGCGCGTGTGCCGCACGGGCTACACCGGCGAGCGCGGCTACGAGCTCATCGCGCCGGCCGACGGCGCCGGGGAGCTGTGGGACGCGCTGGCCGCCGCGGTCACCGAGCAGGGCGGCCTGCCCGCCGGTCTCGGCGCCCGCGACACGCTGCGCACCGAGGCCGGGCTGCCGCTGCACGGCCAGGACCTGGGGCCGGACATCACACCGCTGCAGGCCCGCTGCGGGTTCGCGGTGGGGTGGAAGAAGGACGCGTTCTGGGGCCGCGCCGCCCTGGCCGCCGAGCGCGAGGCCGGGCCGCGACGCCGGTCGTGGGGCCTGCGCGCGACCGGGCGCGGGGTGCCGCGCGGGCACATGGCCGTTCGTCGGGGCGAGGAGGTCGTCGGCGAGACCACCTCGGGCACCTTCTCCCCGACGTTGCGGACCGGCATCGCGCTCGCGCTCCTCGACACCGCCGCGGGCCTCGACGAGGGCGACGTCGTGGCGATCGACGTGCGCGGCCGGGCGCTCGAGTGCGAGATCGTCAAGCCGCCTTTCGTGCCGTCGCACGTGCGGTGAGGATGCGCGGGTGAGCTTCCCCACGGAGGACCCCGCGATCCCGGCGTCCGACCCCGGCGTCTATCGCTTCCGCTCGCAGTCCGAGCAGGCAGGCCCGGCGATCTTCCTCGCGCCCGGCGACGTCACCGGCGGCGGTTACGGGCTGTTCGAGAGCGCCGCCGAACCGGGGCGCGTGGGCGCCGTGCCGCACTATCACACGGGGTTCACCGAGGCGTTCTGGGTGATCTCGGGGCGGCTCGCGGTGATGAGCGGGCGGGAATGGCAGGTGCTCGGGAGCGGCGACTTCGCCCACGTGCCCGTCAACGGTGTGCACGCCTTCCGCGCGGTGGGCGACGAGCAGGCCCGTTTCCTCATCCTGTTCGTGCCCGGCTCGCCGGCGTCGCGCTACCCGCGCGAGCACTACTTCCGCGGACTCGCCGAGCGCTTCGCCCGTGGTGCCTCGCCGGAGGAGATCGACGAGTTCGCCCTCGAGTGCGACCAGGTCAACCTGCGCGGCTGGGAGAGCGACCCCATCCCCTCGTGAGTACTTTCCGGCCCTATAGCGCCGGAAAGCACTCACGTACGGGAGCGGCGGCCGGGCCGCTCGGCGGCGTCGTCGAGGTCGACGCCGACGTGGTCGTCGAGCCACTGACCCAGCGGCGCGAGGCGGCGCCAGGTCGTCGCGACGCGGTCGGCGAGCTCCGGGCTGTGCAGCTCGTCCGACGGCGGCCAGGCGTACCAGGCGTAGAGGCTCTTGTGTCGCAGCAGCTCGAGGCGCGGGTGCTCCGGGTCGACGCCGCGCGGCCGGGACCTGAGCTGCTCGCCGCCGATCGTGAACCCGTCGGCGCGCAGGCCGTCGACGATCTTCTCCAGCGCCGGGCCGTGGCGATCGTCGTCCACGGCCGCCCGGAAGCGCGCGAGCTGCGCCGAGGTCATCCGGTAGTAGCCGCCGGCCATCATCAGCCCGTCGGCGGAGACCTGGACGTAGTGCGGGCCTGCCGTGGCCCCGCACTGCGTCTTGTAGGGCGTCTTGTCGGCCGCGAACCGCACGTCACGGTAGGGGCGGAACACCTTGCCGGTGCCGAACTCCGCGGAGAGGTCGGCGAGCAGCGCGAGCATCGGCGCACGCACCTGCTCCTCGTAGATCGCCTTGTTGTCGGTCCAGTACGCCTTGGTGTTGTCGGCCTCGAGACCCTCGTAGAAGTCGACGACCGCGTCGCCGAAGCCGGGGAACGTCACGGAGCCATCCTGACGTGTCGACCCGCGGAGGGCGGGGTGGGTGGTGCGCGACGGACGGGTGACCGTACCGGTGACGCGGCCCGCCCTCGGCCTTCCCTCGACGTCTAGGCTGACGTCATGAGCACGACCTTCGCCCACACTCCGCACCCCGCCCCGGCGTCCGCGGAGCGTGTGGCGGAGGTACTCACCGCGCCCGGGTTCGGGAAGTTCTTCACCGACCACATGGTCACGATCTCCTGGGACGCCGCGCGCGGCTGGCACGACGCCACCGTGGGCCCGTACCAGCCGCTGTCGATGGACCCCGCCGCGGTCGTCCTGCACTACAGCCAGACGATCTTCGAGGGGCTCAAGGCCTACCGCTGGGCCGACGACTCGGTGCACGCGTTCCGCCCGGCGGCCAACGGGGCCCGGATGGCCCGGTCGGCCGAGCGGCTGGCCATGCCCCCGCTGCCCGAGGACCTGTTCCTGGACTCGCTGCGCGAACTCATCGCGGTCGACCACCGCTGGGTGCCGGCGGCGGGCGGCGAGGACTCGCTGTACCTGCGGCCGTTCATGTTCGGGTCGTCGTCGGGCCTGGGGGTGCGGCCGAGCGAGGAGTACCTCTACCTCCTCATCGCCTCCCCGGCGGGCGCGTACTTCCCGCGCGGTCTCGCCCCGGTCACCGTGTGGCTGTCCACCGACTACGTGCGTGCGGTGCCCGGCGGCACCGGCGAGGCGAAGTGCGGCGGCAACTACGCGGCGTCGCTCGCCGCGCAGGCCCAGGCGTCGGCGCAGGGCTGCGACCAGGTGGTGTGGCTCGACGGCTTCGAGCACCGGTGGATCGAGGAGATGGGGGGGATGAACCTCTTCTTCGTGTTCACCGACTCGTCCGGCGCGGTCGAGGTGGTCACCCCCGAGCTGTCCGGCTCGCTGCTGCCCGGCGTGACGCGCCGGTCGCTGCTCGAGCTCGCGCAGGAGGAGGGCGCCACGGTCACCGAACGTCGGATCTCCACCGACGAGATGGAGAAGGAGGTCGCCGCGGGCCACCTCACCGAGGTGTTCGCGTGCGGCACCGCGGCGGTGATCACGCCGGTCGGCACGGTGAAGCACGAGGGCGGCGGCTACGACATCGGCGACGGCACGCCCGGCCCGATCACCCACCGCCTGCGCGACCGCCTCACCGCCATCCAGCGCGGCGCGGCCCCGGACCCGCGCGGGTGGATGACGAAGCTGGCCTGAGTTCGCGCTCTTGGGGCAGCGAACGCGCTGTTCGCTGCTTCTAGGCGCGCGATGTCCCCGTTGATCACGACGGCGCGCTCGCGGTTCCTGCTGCGAGCGCGCCGAACGTGCGCATAGACGCAGCGAACGCCACGTTCGCTGCTCAGACGGTGGCGAGGACGAACAGGGCGGCGGTCGCGGCGAGCTCCGCGCAGGCGCCGAAGACGTCGCCGGAGACGCCGCCGAGGCGCCGGCGGGCGTGGGCGGCCACGAGCACGACGACGATCCCGGCGAGCACGGCCGCCGCCGGCGCGCGCGAGCCCAGCACCGGGAACGCGCCTGCCGCGAGCACCAGGGCCCACGCGGGCGCCACCCACGCCGGCTGGGTCCCCGCGACGAGGGCGCCGAAGCCGTCGGGTGACGCCGCCGGCACCCCGCGGCGGGCGATCCACCCGAAGGCCGCGCGCCCGAGGCCCAGGGCCAGCGCGCCGCCGACCACCGCCGTGACGAACCCCCGCTCCGCGAGCGCCCCGAACGCCGTGGCCTGCGCGCCGAGCACGACGACCAGCCAGATCACCGCGAACGCGCCGGTGCCGGGATCGCGCATCACCGCGAGCGTGCGGGCGGCGCTGCCGTGGCTGCCGTGGCTGCCGAGGCCGTCGGCGAGATCGGCGAGCCCGTCGAGGTGCAGGCCCCGGGTGGCCAGGGCACCGAGCCCGACGGCGACGAGGCCCCCGAGCAGACCGGGCGCCCCGAGGGCGACGAGACCCGTCGCGGCCGCCCCGAGGAGCGCGCCCAGCACCACGCCGACCAGCGGCACCACGGCCACCGCCACAGCCGCCGCCCGCCGGTCGATCCGCGAGGCCCGGACCGGCGCGACGGTGAACATGGCGATCGCGAGGGCGACGCCGGCGCGCAGCATCAGGGCGTGGCGGCGACGGCCGCGCGCACCAGCCCGACCGCCGTGAGCGCACCCGTGCCCTGCCCGGCGCGCATCTGCAGGTCGAGCAGCGGCTCGAGGCCGAGCACGTCGAGCGCGAGGGCCTGGGCCGGCTCGGTGCACCGCGACCCGGCGACCCACCACGCCCGCGCGCCGGGCGCCCCGGTGTCGGCGAGCAGCGCGGCCACCGCCGTCGCGGCGCCGTCGAGCAGCACGGGAGTGCGCCGGCGGGCGGCTTGGGCGAGGAAGCCCACGAGCGCGGCGAGGTCGGCCCCGCCGGCGAGGCGCAGGAGCCCCTGCGGGTCGCGCTGGACCGACCGGGCGCGCCACAGCCCGTCGCGGACCGCGGCGGCCTTCACCATCCACACGCGGTCGTCGATCCCGCTGCCGCGCCCCACCACGGCCACCGGCTCGCGCCCCGTCATCGCCGCCGCGAGCACGGCCGTCGGGGTGCTGACGCCGACCGCCAGCTCGCCCGCGACCAGCAGGTCGGCGCCCTCGTCGACCTCCTCGTCGGCCACTTCCCGGCCCGCGCGGACCGCGGCGGCGGCCTGCTCCTCGGTCAGCACGTCCTCGCGGTCGAGCCGACCGCCGCCCCGCACGACCGCACGGTCGTCGCGGGCGTCTCCGGTCGCGGGCGCGGCGAGGCCCACGTCGACGACCCGCAGCCCGGCCCCCGCCGTCTCGGCGAAGCGGCAGACCGGCGCGGAGCCGTCGCGGGCAGCCGCGACCCGCGCCGCGGTGTCGGTGGGCGCGTGGGCGGACACGCCGGCGGCGGCGATCCCGTGGTCGGCGGCGAACAGCACCGCGCGCACCCGCCGCGGCGCGCGGGCGGGCGCCCGGCCCTGACAGGCGCCGAGCCACGCGGCGAGCTCCTCGAGACGCCCGTAGCTGCCGCCGGACAGCGCCGACAGCGCCTCCCGGCGGGCGGTCTCGTCGGGGGGCGCCACGGCGTTCGACGGGGCGGTCGAGGTCGCGGGCTGCACGCCGACGACGGTATCCAGAGACCTCACCGCAGTCGCAGCGGCACCCCGGCCACCAGGAGCCACACCTCGTCACACACCGCGGCGAGCTCCTGGTTGAGGGCGCCGAGCTCGTCGCGGAAGCGGCGCCCCGCGCTCGTCGAGGGCACGACGCCGAGCCCGACCTCGGCGGACACGAGCACGAGCGTCCCGGTGAAGCCCGCGACGGCCGCGACGAGCTCCTTGCGGGCGGCCGAGACCGACGGCGCGTCGCGCGCCCAGCCGGCGTCGTCGAGCAGGCCGGTCACCCAGGTGGCGAGGTCGTCGACGAGCACCGGGTCGGTCGGCGCCGTCCCGAGGACCGCGGGGACGTCGGCGTCCTCGGCAGTGCGCCACGCGGCGGGGCGGCGGGCGCGGTGGACCGCGATGCGATCGGCCCACTCGGGGTCGGCGGCGGGGTCGACGCCGCGCGCGGTGGCCACGTAGAGGGCGGGTGCGTCGGTGTCGAGCAGGGCCTCGGCGTAGGTGGACTTGCCGGAGCGCGTGCCGCCGAGGACGAGGACGCGGGAGATCGGTCCACCCTCTAGTCGACCGGGGTGCCGCGCGCGACCCGGGGCGCCGGCATCCGCAGCTTGCGGATCTGGGTGGCGCGGGTGAAGGCGTACCAGCCGTACGACAGGCCGCCGACCTGCTCGTCCGGGAACTTCGCGCGCACCTTCGAGACGACGTGACGGCCGAGCAGCACGCCCTCGAGGGCCATCATCACGAGCATGATCAGGCAGATCAGGCTGCCCGCGGTCTGCACGGCGGGGACCGGGACGATCACGGTGACGAAGATGACCACCGCGAGGGGCATGAACAGGCCCATGAGGTTGCGCCGGGCGTCGACGAGGTCGCGCGCGTAGGCCCGGGCGGGTCCGCGGTCGCGGGGCATGAGCACCTTGTCGTCGCCGGCCATCATGCGCTTGCGGCGGTCGGCGGAGGCGGCGCGGCGTTCCTCCTTGCTGCCGCGCATGGAGCGCGCGCGCTTGATCGCCTCGCGCTGCGTCTTCGGCGCCGGCGCCACGGGACCGCGCTTCTTGCCCTCCGCGTCCCGGCGCGACGGCGTCGGGCGGCCCTTGCCCGCGGTCTGCGAGCGCACCCGCTCGCCGACCACGACGCTCTCGCGGTCCTCGGTCTCGTCCGTCGCGGGGGCGTCGGAGGACTCGGAGGAGGCGGTGCCGCGGCGCAAGAACTTCACGCCGCCCAGGATAGGACACCTCGTCGACGGTCGAGCTCCGCTGCGCTTCGTCTCCCGCGGCTACCCCCTACCGTGATCGGCATGCGCGTACTGCTCGCCCCCGACTCCTTCGGCGGCAGCCTCACCGCCGCCGAGGCCGCCACGGCGATGGCGGAGGGCTGGGCGCGCACGCACCCGGCCGACACGACCGTGCTGCTGCCCCTCGCCGACGGCGGCACCGGCTTCGTGGAGGTCCTGCACACGGCGCGCGGCGGCACCCGTCACGACGTCGAGGTGACGGGCCCACTCGGAGAACCGACGACCGCGACGTGGCTGGAGCTCGACGAGCCGGGAGACGCAGGTCAGCACGGCACACCGAGAGGGGAGCGGAGCTCGGCCATCAGAACCGCGTACGTCGAGTCGGCGTCGGCGTGCGGGCTGCACCTGGTGCCCGAACGCACCCCGGAGTCCGCGGCCTCCGCGACGAGCCGGGGCGTCGGCGAGCTGGTGGCCGCGGCGGTGGTGGGGAAGCCGACCCGCGTGGTCGTCGGTCTCGGCGGCTCGGCCAGCACCGACGGCGGTGCCGGGATGCTCTCCGCGCTCGGCGCCGACCCCCTCGACGACCACGGCGCCCCGCTGCCCGACGGCGGCGGTGCGCTGGCGGCGGTGGCCCGGCTGGTGGGGCTGCCCGGGGTCCGGGAACGCCTGGCGGGCGTCGAGCTGGTCGTCGCCGCCGACGTCGACCACGTCCTGACCGGACCCGAGGGCGCCGCGGCGGTGTTCGGGCCCCAGAAGGGCGCCGACGACGACACCGTCGCCGCGCTCGATGCAGCCCTGGCCACCTGGGGCGGCGTGCTGGGGGAGGAGTGCGGGCTCCCCGGTCTCGCGGCGCAGCCCGGGGCGGGCGCGGCGGGCGGGCTGGGCGCGGCGCTCGCTGCCCTGGGCGCGACCCGCGTGCCCGGCGGAGAGCTCGTCCGCGACGTCGCCGGGCTGGACGCGGCGATGGACCGGGCGGACCTCGTCGTCACCGGCGAGGGACGTCTCGACGGGCAGTCGCTGCACGGCAAGCTCGTCTCGGTCGTCGCCGCGCGGGCCCGCGAGCACGGCGTGCCGTGTATCGCACTGGCCGGGCAGGTCGACATGTCCACCGGCGAGGCGATCGAGGCCGGGCTGGACGGCGCCTACTCGGTGGCGGCCGACGTCGGCTCCGTCGAGGCCGCGCTCGCCGAGCCCGCCGCCCGCCTGGCGGACCTGGCCGAGGGTGTCGCCCGACGGTGGGGAAACAGGCCTCCGGGGTGAGGCGGGGTGAGGCGGGGTGAGCGCGCTCGCATGAAGCACCGCGCGTGGTGTGCGAGCATGGGGGACGGGCCGCGGGTCGGGTACACCGGTCTCGCGGGAATACACGGCACCGCGACGAGTTGTGCCGGGTGAGTGCACTGCGTCCCGGGAGCTCAAGGGAGAACCATGACCGTCGAGAACCCCGCCGCGCCGACCGAGGCCGAGACCAAGCCCCACGGTGTCGAGCTGACCGACCAGGCGGCCGGGAAGGCGAAGGCCCTGCTCGACCAGGAGGGCCGCAACGACATGTCGCTGCGCATCGCCGTGCAGCCGGGCGGCTGCGCCGGCCTGCGCTACCAGCTGTTTTTCGACGACCGCAGCCTGGACGGCGACCTCGAGCGCGACTTCAACGGCCTGACCGTCGCGGTCGACCGCATGAGCGCCCCGTACCTGCAGGGCGCGGTCATCGACTTCGTCGACACCATCGAGAAGCAGGGCTTCACGATCGACAACCCCAACGCGGGCGGATCGTGCGCCTGCGGCGACAGCTTCAACTGATCGCCCGCTGACGACACACGGCCCCGGACCTCCTGAGGTCCGGGGCCGTGGTCTGTCCGGAGTACTTACAGACCCGAGACCTCCTGCGCGACCTTCGCACGCAGGTTCTCCGGCGGCTGGGCGCCCAGCTGGGCGACGACATGGGACGCGGCGACCGCGCCGATCCGCCCGGAGGTCGCGTGGTCGAGCCCGCGGGTCCAGCCGTAGAGGAAGCCGCCGGCGTAGGCGTCGCCCGCGCCGGTGGTGTCGACGACCTCGTCGGCGTCGCGGATCCCGACCTTCTCGACGGTGCCGTTCGCGTCGTACACCGTCGAGCCCTTGGGCCCGTGGGTGACGACGACGACCTCGGCGTTGCCGCCGTGGCCGCGCAGCAGCGAGGTGACCTCCTCGGTGCCGAGCAGCGCCGCGACCTCGTCCTCGTCGGCGATGAGGATCTCGACGTTCTCGCGCAGCAGCTCGCGGAAGTACTCGCGGTGGCGCTCGACGCAGCCGGCGTCCGACAGTGTCAGGCCCACTCGGGCCTCGCTCTTCGAGGCGGCGTCGACGATCTTGCCGATCGTGGCGCGCGCCTGCTCGGTGTCGGCGAGGTAGCCCTCGATGAGGCTGACCCGGCTGCCCGCGACGTCGTCCTGCTCGATGTCGTCGGGGGCGAGCGCGGTGCAGGCACCGAGGAACGTGCTCATGGTCCGCTCGCCGTCGGGCGTGACCATGACCAGGCAGCGGGCGGTCGCCGGGCTGCCCGACAGCGCCGGCGTGGTGAAGTGCACGCCGTGCGAGCGGATGGACTCGGTGAACGAGGTGCCGAGCCGGTCGTTCGAGACCTTGCCGACGTAGCCGGCGTCGGCGCCGAGCGCCGCGGCGATGGCGATGGCGTTGGCGACGCTGCCGCCCGAGCGCTCCGTCGTGTCGCCGGCCTCGGTGTAGAGCTTCTCGGCCTGGGCCTCGTCGATGAGCGTCATGCCGCCCTTGGGCAGCTCGTGCGCACGGATGGTGTCGTCGTCCGTGCGGAACAGCACGTCGACGATGGCGTTGCCGATCCCCAGTACGTCCATGCCTACCTCTCGCATCGCTACGTCCTTCGGACCCGGGACGCGCAGCGAAGCGGAGCCGGACCCATGACCGGCGATCGACCCTAGGCGAAACTCAGCGCGACCGGGACCGCACCGTTGCGTGGCGCACGTTCACGCATACACCGGGTAGTTGGGCTCCGGGATCTCCGGGCGGATGCGCTGCTCGACGAAGATGCCGTGCCAGAGCATGAACACGAGCAGTGTCCAGATGCGGCGCGAGTGGTCGACGGGGCTGCTTCCCGCGGTCCAGCTCCCGCCCAGAGAACGATGCGGGGCTGCGTGGGCCGCCCGGTGCTCGTCGATGAGCCGCAGGACGGCCGCCTTGTCGAGGATCGCGTCGGTCTGCGAGTCGCGGACGATCTGCCGCGCCCAGTCGAGCATGTCGTGCGCGAGCCAGTAGCGGATCGGCACGGGGAACCCGAGCTTGCGGCGGTTCAGCACGTGCGGGGGCACGATGCCGTCGATCGCCCGCCGCAGCGCGTACTTCGTGGTGCCGTGCGCGAGCTTCTGCTCGGTCGGCAGGTGCGACGCGACCTCGAACACCTCGCGGTCGAGGAACGGCACGCGCAGCTCGAGCGAGTTGGCCATCGTCATCTTGTCGGCCTTGACGAGGATGTCGCCGCGCAGCCACGTGAACAGGTCGACGTGCTGCATCCGCGCCACCGGGTCCCACGTGCCCGAGTCCGCGTACAGCGGGGCGGTGACGTCCACGTGCGACAGGCCCGGGTCGTGGCCGCGCAGGACCGCCGCGAGCTGGTCGTTGCGGAAGATGCGGGCGTTGCCGTAGTACCGCTCCTCGAGGGGGAGCGCGCCGCGGCGCAGCAGGTCCTTGCCGCGCATGCCGTCGGGCAGTCGGTTCGAGAGCGCGCCGGCGAGCTTGCGCACGGCGCCGGGGAGCTTCTCGAACGGCGCGAGGGACAGTGGCTCCCTGTAGATCGTGTAGCCGCCGAAGAGCTCGTCGGCGCCCTCGCCGGAGAGGACGACCTTGACGTGCTTGCGGGCCTCGCGCGCCACGAACCACAGGGGGACGAGCGCGGGATCGGCCACCGGGTCGTCGAGATACCAGACGATGAGCGGCAGCGCGTCCATCATCTCCTGGGCTGTGACCTCGCGGACGACGTGCCGCACCCCGATCGCCTCGGCCGACTCGCGGGCGACGTCGACCTCGGAGTAGCCCTCGCGCTCGAAGCCGGTGGTGAAGGTGACGAGGTCCGGGTTGTGCTCGCGGGCGAGCGTGGCGATGGCCGTCGAGTCGACGCCGCCGGAGAGGAACGCGCCGACGGTGACGTCGGCGCGCATGTGCTTGGCGACCGAGTCGCGCAGCACCTCGGTGATCTCGGCGTGCAGGCGGACCTCGTCGTCGACCGGCTTCACGTCGAACTGCGGGACGAAGTAGCGGTCGGCGGTCATCGGCTCGCCGGGGACCACCGTGAAGCTCGTCCCGGACTCTACGCGGCGGACGGACCGGTGCAGCGTCAGCGGCTCGGGGACGTACTGCAGCTGCAGGTAGTGCTGCAGCGCGGTCGGGTCGGGCGCGGTGGTGGGTTCGCCGAACGCCGTGGCCAGCTCGAGGAGGCTCTTCTTCTCGCTCGCGAACGCCACGCCGTGGGGGCCGGCGGCGACGAAGAGGGGCTTGATGCCGAACGGGTCGCGGGCGCCGAACAGGACGCGCTCGTGGGAGTCCCAGACGAGGAACGCGAACATGCCCCGCAGCCGGCGCACGGCGTCCTGGCCCCACACGTCGTAGGCGGCGACGATGGCCTCGGTGTCGCCCTCGGTGGCGAACCGGACGCCGTGGTCGCGGGCGAGCTCCTCGCGCAGTTCGAGGTAGTTGTAGATCTCGCCGTTGAAGACGATCCGGTACCGGTCGCTCGCGTAGGTCAGGGGCTGGTGCGAGCCCTCGACGTCGATGATGGACAGCCGGTTGAAGCCGAGCACCACATCGTCGTCGTGCCACTCGCCGGACTCGTCCGGACCACGGTGGCGCATGCACGTGAGGCTCTCGCGCACCGCCTCGGCGCGGGCCGGGGCCCCGCCGTCGGACGTGATCAATCCCATCAGGCCGCACACGCGTCCGCTGACACCTCCGGTTCCGGGGTCGCCTTGATACCGACTGGCTCCCGGGCGCAGCCGGGTCGGCCCAGTATGACGACCGCACGGGATCGATCCGGGCGCGCCCTCCGCCACGGTCGTCCGCCTCCGGCGCGGCAGCCCCCGCTGCGCGGCGTGCCGTGGTGATCCGCCTCCGGCGCGGCAGCTCCGCTGCGCGGCGTGCCGTGGGAATGGGCGACCCGCCGCGCCCCTCCGACAGCGCGTAGTGGCTGGCTCGGCTAGTCTCCGCACCGACGTCGGGGCCCGGGTTCGCCGGGCCGCTCACCACGCCGGCGCCGGGCTGTATGACCAGCGCGGACGTGGGGGCACCGCCCGAGAAGGAAGGCAGCCAGCAGTGCGCCGAGATGGGACGCCGGTCCGGAGCCGCTCCGGTCGCGCGCGCCGGGCCGTGGGCCTGGCCGTCGCGGCCGTCGCCGTGGCCGTGACCACCTCCGGCTGCTCGCTCGACGAGGTGCTGCGCTTCGGCTGGCCCGTCGGAGTGACGCCCGAGGCCGCGCAGATGCGCACCCTGTGGACCTGGGCCGCGGTCGCCGCGCTCATCGTCGGCGTCCTCGTCTGGGGGGCGACGGCCTGGACCGTCGCGTTCCACCGGAAGAAGGCCGGCGAGTCGGACCTGCCCCGGCAGTTCCAGTACAACCTGCCGCTCGAGCTGGTGCTCACGGTCCTGCCGCTGATCATTGTCGCGGTGCTCTTCTACTTCACCGTCGTCGTGCAGAACGTGGTCGACCGGAACGCCTCGGGCGACGAGCTGCAGATCGACGTCGTCGGGTTCCAGTGGAACTGGGAGTTCAGCTATCCCGAGACACCAGGACCGAACGGTGAACCGATCGGTGTCGTCGGCACCACCACCCAGGTGCCGATCCTCGTGCTGCCCACCGACCGGCCGATCGCGTTCACCCAGGAGTCGCAGGACGTCATCCACTCGTTCTGGGTGCCGGAGTTCCTGTTCAAGCGCGACGTCATCCCGAACCCGGCGGAGAACGACCAGAAGAACACCTGGGTCATCGAGATGATCGAACGCCCCGGAGCCTTCGTCGGCCGGTGCGCGGAGTTCTGCGGCGCGTACCACTCGATGATGAACTTCGAGGTCCGTGCCCTGCCGCCGGCACAGTTCGACCAGTTCCTGCGCCTGCGCGGGCAGGTCAACCCGCAGACGGGGCAGGGATACACCACCCCGGACGCCCTGGCTGCCCTCAACTGCGGCGAGCTGTGCAACCCGCAGGCGATCACGACGCAGCCGTTCGACCAGAGCCCGACCTCGCAGATCGCCGTCAAGTGAGGACCCGATGAGAGTCGAATCCCGCATCTTCGAGATCCTCACCGTCTTCTGCTTCGTCTGCGCGATCGTCTACGGGGTCCTCTCGGGGGAAGAGGTGGGGATCGTCGCCCTGACGCTGACCGGCGGCCTCACCCTGATCATCGGGACGTACTTCCGCTTCGTGGCGCGCCGCCTCGAGGAACGCCCCGAGGACAACCCGGAGGCCGAGGTCTCCGACGGCGCCGGCGACCTGGGCTTCTTCAGCCCGGGCAGCTACTGGCCGATCGCCGTCGCCGGCGGCACCGCCATGACCGGCCTCGGGATCGCCCTGTGGCAGTGGTGGCTGATCGTCCTCGCCGGCATCGGCCTGATCATCGCCATCTGCGGCCTCGTCTTCGAGTACCACGCGGGCCCCGAGGCGCACTGACGCCTCGCCGCTGAGCCACCCGCGGCCCCGGGCGCCGGGCCCCGGCTCCGCGCGTCGGAGCGGCGCCGGGCGTCGGAGCGGCGCCGGGCGCAGCCGTCGGTCGGAGCGAAGGCGCCGTTCGCTCGCCTAGAAGCAGCGAACGGCGCGTTCGTGTCATCGCCGGGGGTGAAGGGCGGGCGCGGTCCTGCGCGAGTGGCACTCTGCGCGTGATCGAGGAGTTCGCCGAACGTGCCTCTCGTGCACGAGGCGTGGGCGCGGTCGTGATCAGCAGGCGGAAGGACCCCGCGGCGACCGTCTCCGAGGTGACCCTCGACCTCCTGGTCGCCGGCACCCCTCGACGGGCAGGAGACCGAGGGTGACGCCATGCACCTCGAAGGTCGCCGACGGGTACAGACGCGCTCCTGATCATGCGCGAGCGGCGGCCTGGCGTCACCGCCGGCACCGGGCCACGCTCTGACGATCTCCAGCGCCCCGAGGTTCGCTCAGGCGCCCGTCGCACTCCGGGGCCCCGGCGAAGCTGGGCGAGACCCGGCGCCGCGAGCCACCGTTCCGAGCCCGGCGGAGTCCCTGACGTTCAGGCCGGCGTGGCCGCCACGCTGGCATCACCCCGGGCGTCAGCCGGCGCCTCCGGCGGCGTGTCGCGCGAGCGAGGGTGTGGCGATCCTGGCGTCACATGCCAGCGATGCCGCATCGCTCGCACTTCGGGGGCAGCAGGGGCCAGCAGGGGCAGCGGGGTAGCGGGGGCGGGGAGGACCCGGGAAACGACGACGGGCCGGGAGCGTCGCGGTGACGCTCCCGGCCCGCCGTGGGTCGTGCCGAGCGCCTACTCCTGGATGTCGCGCGGGCGCCCGGCGTCCGGACGGCCCGCGAGCTCGCGGCTCTCGCTCGGCTCCACCTGGAGCGGGTCCGAGCCGCCGTGGCCGAGAGCGTCCTGCTCCTCGGGCGGGTCGGGACGGAACCAGCCGCCCTTGAGGGGCCGGCCGGCCGAACCGAGGTCGTTCATCCGCTTGGGCACCTTGGCGCCCTGGTACTCGAGCGGGATGGCGTGGCCGTGCTCGTCGACGCCGCCGAGGGGCTGGTGCACCTCGATGAACTCGCCGTGCGGCAGGCGCTTGATGTGCCCGGTCTCGATGCCGTGCTCGAGCACCTCGCGGTCGCTGCGCTGGAGGCCCAGGCAGATCCGGTAGGTCGCGAAGTACACGATCGGCGGCAGGACGAGCAGGCCGATGCGCCCGATCCAGGTCATCACGTTCAGGGAGATGTCGAACGTGTACGCGAAGATGTCGTTGCCGCAGGCCAGGAGCAGCCAGAAGTAGAACGTCATGGCCATCATGCCGGTGGCCGTGCGGACGGGCACGTCGCGCGGACGCTGCAGCAGGTTGTGGTGGGCGTCGTCGCCGGTCAGCTTGCGCTCGATCAGCGGGTAGAGCGCCAGCAGGGTGGTGAGGATGCCCATCCCGATCACGGCCGGGAAGAAGATCGCCGGGATCGTGTACCGACCGAACAGGTACATCTCCCACGACGGCCACAACCGGACCGCGCCGTCGAACACCGCCATGTACCAGTCGGGCTGGGACCCGGCGGAGACCTGCGTCGGGTCGTACGGGCCGAGCTTCCAGATCGGGTTGATCTGGAACATGCCCGACATCATCGCCATCGCGCCGACCGAGACGACCATGAAGCCGCCCGCCTTCGTGGCGAACGTCGGGAGGATGCGGACGCCGACCACGTTGCGCTCGGTGCGGCCGGGCCCGGGGAACTGCGTGTGCTTCTGGAACCACACGAGCGCGACGTGGACCGCGATGACCGCCGTGATGATCCCGGGCAGCAGGAACACGTGGACGATGTAGAGGCGCGGGATGATGATGTGCCCCGGGAACTCGCCGCCGAGGATCGCCCAGTGCAGCCAGGTACCGATCACCGGGATCGACATGACGATCGCCGAGAGGCCGGTGCGCAGGCCCGTGCCGGAGAGCAGGTCGTCGGGCAGCGAGTAGCCGAGGAAGCCCTCGATCATGCCGGTGAGCAGCAGGACGACGCCCAGCACCCAGTTGGTCTCGCGCGGGCGGCGGAACGCTCCGGTGAAGAACGTCCGCATCATGTGCGCGATCATCGCGGCGACGAACAGCAGCGCCGCCCAGTGGTGGACCTGGCGGATGAACAGGCCACCGCGCACGTCCATCGAGATGTTGACGGTGGACTCGTAGGCCATCGACACCGTGACGCCGCGGAGGCCGGGGTAGACACCCTCGTAGGTGGTCTCGGCCATGGACGGGTCGTAGAAGATGGCCAGCCAGGTGCCCGAGATCAGCAGCACGATGAAGCTGTACATCGCGACTTCGCCGAGCATGAAAGACCAGTGCGTCGGGAAGACCTTGTTGATCTGCCGACGGATCCCGCCGGCGGGGTGGACGCGGCTGTCGACCTCGTCGGCGACGGTGCCGGCGAGCTTCATCGCCAGGCCGCCACCCTTGCGCGTGGGCGTGGTGATCGAGCTCATGAGTTGCGCTCCCAGAACGCCGGACCCACCGGTTCGATGAAGTCGCTGCGTGCGTACAGGTACCCCTGATCGTCCACCGCGATGGGCAGTTGCGCCAGTGGACGGGTCGCCGGACCGAACACGGGCTTGGCGTACTCGTTGGCCTGGAACTGCGACTGGTGGCAGGGGCACAGGATGCGGTTCGTCTGGTCCTCGTACAGCGACGTGGGGCACCCCATGTGGCTGCAGATCTTCGAGTAGGCGAACAGCGTGCCGTAGTTGAAGTCCTCCTGGCCTGCGCGCTTGATCACCGCGACGTTGGGCCGGAGGCGGATGAGCATGACCGGAGAGTCGGCGGAGCGGACGGCCTCGGCGACGTGCTCGGGGTCGACGAGCTCCTCCTCGCGCAGGACGACCTCGTTGCCGGTCGTACCCGCCCGCAGGAACTCCTCCAGGACGGCCGGGTCGCGGACCTCGTCGGCATGGAACGGGAAGACCGTCTCCATCGCGCCGGGCTCGAGGTCTCCTGCGCGCACCAGCACGACGTCCCGCGCGTTGCCGTTGAACTTGCGGACGTAGACGCGCTCGCCGTTCTTCGACTTCCAGTCCGTGACGAGGAGCGGCGAGTTCGGCCCCTCCTTCCACGGGTTCTTGACCAGACCGCCGAACGCGGCGACGAGGACGCCGAGGCCCAGCACGCCGCCGGCCGCACCCATCGAGCGGTAGATGAGCTTGCGGCGCGAGAGCCCGCTCTGCTGCCCGGTCTGGACGAAGCGCGCCGCGGCGGTGCGGCGGTCGATCTCCGGCGAACGCCCGTCGTGGCGCTGCTGGATCGTCAGGTCCTCGGGCAGCAGCTTCTTCGAGTAGGCGATGACGCCCATGCCCACGGCGAACACGGACAGGCCGAACGTGATGCCGATGATCGGTGTGTAGAGCGCGTAGACCCAGGCGCCCTCCTCGGTGGGAGAGCGGTACTCCCACGGCCACGCGATGAACGCGACGAGGAACGCGATCCCGGAGATCAGCGCGAGGATGAACCATCCGGCGACCTGGCGCTCGGCGCGCTTCTCGGCGCGCGTGCCGGGGACCGGGAAGCGCTCGCGGGACGAGACGACCTCGATGTCGTCGATCTGGTTGCCCAGACGGACGAGGTCGTCGGTGCTCATCTGCGCGAGCTCGTCGTCCGACGGGATGCGCGGCGAGGCGTCCGAGTGCTGGGACGCCGACTGGGAGTCGGCGGGGCGCGTGCTCACTGGCGGCTTCCGATCCAGAGGGAGATACCGACGAGGGCGGCGAGGCCGACGAAGAACGCCACGATGCCCTCGGGCACCGGGCCGAATCCGCCGAGACCGTTGCCGCCCGGGTTCGCGCCGGTGTTGTTGCTCGACACCGACTTGATGTAGCCGATGATGTCGCGCTTCTCCTCGGGGGAGAGCTGCGAGTCGGCGAACGTGGGCATGTTCGCCGGCCCCGACAGCATCGCCGCGTAGATCTGCTCCTCGTTCGCCGGGTCGAGGTTCGGCGCGAACTTGCCCTGCGACAGGGCGCCGCCGCGGCCGGTGAAGTTGTGGCAGGAGGCGCAGTTGAGACGGAACAGCTCGCCGCCGCGGCCGAGCTCCTCGCCGCGCAGGGCCTCGCCGCGCTCCTCGGGCAGCACCGGGCCGCCGCCGTTGGCCTGGATGAACGCGCCGAGCGCGTCGGTCTGGGCCTCGTCGTACCGCGGGGGCTTGCGCTCCGCGGCCGCGCCCTGGGCGGCGAGCGGCATCCGGCCGGTGGAGACCTGGTAGAAGACCGAGGCCTCGCCGACGCCGACGAGGCTGGGGCCGCGGCCCTGGACGCCCTGCAGGTTGCTGCCGTGGCAGGTGATGCAGGAGTTGTCGTAGATCTGCTGGCCCTCGCGCACGATGGCCGGGTCCGCCGCGAGCGCCTGGTCGGGCTCCGGGGTGAACACCGTGTAGAGGCCGCCGACGGCGACCAGGGCCACGCCCAGGGCGAGCAGCCCGGACAGGCGCCGGCGCATCCTCGACCCGCGCCGGGAGACAGAGCGTTCAGGGGAGCGCGCCGCGAGGGGAGCTCGACCCGTCTCCTCCGCCCGCGTGCGGGCGGGGCGCGGCTTCTCGTCACTCATCGGGTGCCCAACCTCGAGCTCTCCTCGCCGTGGGTGGTGGTCCTGGCGGTCGCGTGGTGGTTCGTGCGGGGGCGCGGCCATCGATCAGCGGATGAAGTAGATGACGGCGAACAGGCCGATCCAGACGACGTCCACGAAGTGCCAGTAGTACGAGACGACGATCGCGGCGGTGGCCTGCGCCGGCGTGAACCGACTGAGGAAGGTCCGGGCTATGAGCAGGACGAACGCGATCAGGCCGCCCGTGACGTGCAGGGCGTGGAACCCGGTCGTGATGTAGAAGACCGAGCCGTACGAGCTGCTGGAGATCGTCGTCTCGTGCGCGGTGACCAGCGTGTAGTACTCGAACACCTGGCCCAGCACGAAGATCGTGCCCATCGCGAACGTGATGGCGTACCAGCGCCGCAGTCCGAACACGTCGCCGCGCTCGGCCGCGAACACGCCGTACTGACAGGTGAACGACGAGGCCACCAGGATGATCGTGTTGACGAGCGCGTACGGCACGTCGAGCTCGGTCGGGTGTGGAGGCCAGCCCTCGGTCGCGTTCGCCCGCGCGACGAAGTACATGGCGAACAGCCCGGCGAAGAACATCAGCTCGCTGGAGAGCCAGATGATGGTCCCCACGCTCACGACGTTGGGCCGGTTGAGGGAGTGAATCCTCGCGCTGAAGGAAGGCGCGGGCGCACCCTGGGCGGTCGTCACGGGCGACATGATGACACCTCGGGCCGACACCAGCCCGTCGGGGCGAGGCCCGGACGTGTCGCCCCGCGGCCGGTCCCGTGACGGGCCCGGGACCCGCGCCGACCTGCACCGCCTCTCACCTGCGGGTTCTCCTACCCGTCGTCGTACGTCGGACCGTCGTACGGTCTTCGCGCTCGTCGCCAGGTGGTCGTGACGGTGCGTGCCGCCCGCTAGCATCCGGCGCATGCAGGACACGGAGCGCAGCGCGCGATGACGGCACCGGGGTCGACGCTCACGGTCGTCGTGATGAGCCACCGACCGGAGATCCGCGAGGCGATCGCGGGGGCCGTCGGGCGCCGTCCGGCGCCCGATCTCCCGCGTCTGCGCTTCGTCGAGGCCGCCCACGTCGCCGACGTGCTGGGCGCCGCCGACGCGGGCGAGATCGACCTCGCCGTGCTGGACGGCGAGGCGCAGCCGACCGGCGGGATGGGCGTCTGCCGCCAGCTCAAGAACGAGAGCGACGACCCGCCGCCGGTGATCGTCGTCGTGCGCCGCCGCGACGACCACTGGCTCGCGACGTGGTCACAGGCCGACGCCGTCCTGGTGCAGCCGCTCGACCCGGTGACGGCGGCGGAGACCGTCGCCACCGTCCTGCGCGAGCGCACGAGCCCGGCCGTCCGCGGGTGACCGGCCCGGCCGGGGCTCCGAGCTGGCCCGGACTCATCGGCCGGCTGCTCGCGGGCCAGGATCTCGCCGCGGACGACACCGAGTGGGCGATGGACCAGGTGATGTCCGGGGAGGCGTCGCCCGCGCAGGTGGCCGGGTTCGTCGTGGCGCTGCGCGCGAAGGGGGAGACGGCCCCCGAGGTCGCCGGGCTCGCGACGGCGATGCTCGCCCACGCGCGCCGGGTCGACGTGCCGGGGCCCGTCGTGGACATCGTCGGCACCGGCGGCGACGGCGCGCACACGGTCAACATCTCGACGATGTCCGCCGTGGTGATGGCCGCGGCGGGCGCGCGGGTGGTCAAGCACGGCGGGCGGGCGGCGTCGTCCCAGAGCGGGTCGGTGGACGTCCTCGAGGCGCTCGGCGTGCCGGTCGACCTCGGTCCCGACGCCGTCGCGCGCTGCGTGGACGAGGTCGGCATCGGGTTCTGCTTCGCCCAGGTGTTCCACCCGGCGATGCGCCACGCGGGCCCCGTGCGCGGGCAGCTCGGCGTGCCCACCGCGTTCAACCTGCTCGGGCCGCTGACCAACCCGGCGCGCCCGGGCGCGGCGCTCATCGGGTGCGCCGACGTGCGGTTCGCGCCGATCCTCGCCGAGGTCCTCGCCGCGCGGGGGGACCGTGCGGTGGTGGTGCGCGGCGACGACGGGCTCGACGAGGTCACCACCGCCACGACCACCACCGTCTGGCACGCGGGCCCGGGCGGGGTGCGCGTCGAGACCCTCGATCCCGCGGCGCTGGGTGTCCCCGTGTCCGGGCCGGGCGACCTGCGCGGCGGCGACGCCGCGCACAACGCGGCCGTGGCCCGGGCGGTGTTCGCGGGCGAGCGCGGGCCCGTCCGCGACGCGGTGCTGCTCAACGCCGGCGCGGCGCTCGCGGCCTACGAGGAGGCCGTCACCGGGGCGGCGACGACCGACCTCCACGCGGGCGTGGCGGCCGGGCGGCGCCGGGCGGCCGAGGCCGTCGACTCGGGCGCGGCGACCGCGCTGCTGGAGCGCTGGTCGGCGGTGGCCCGCTCCGTGCAGGGCTGAGAGTCGCGCCGTCGTCCGGCCCGTCGTCGGGCTCGCGGTCGCCGTTCCTCGTCCAGGTTCTCGTCCAGGTTCTCGTCCACTTTCTAGTCCAGGCCGACCGAGAACGCCGAGGCGTCGTCCCGCGAGGAGTACGAGCGGAAGGCGATGTGGGTGGTCGTGCTCCTGACGCCGGCCACCTTCGAGAGACCGCCGGCGATGGCGTCGGCGAGCTGCTCGTGCTCGCGGACGCGGACCACCGCGACGAGGTCGACGTCGCCCGCGCAGGAGTAGACCTCGGCGACGCCGTCCAGGTCGGCGATGGCCTGGGCGGTCTCGGGGATGCGGTCGGCGTCGGCGTGGACCAGCACGAAGGCCGTGATCACGGGCGCTCCTCGTTGCTCGGGGGTGCGGGGCAGTCTAGGGCGGTTCGCCGGGCGCCCCCACGGGATCACGGCGCGCCTCGCGGGCGCGTGCCACCCACCCGGCCCACGCCCCGGCGCCGGCGGCGGGCATGGCCCACGGCGTGGTGGTGCGCACCATGCGCGTTCCCGCGCGCTCGAGCCAGCGCGTGACCACGGCGACCTCCTCGGGCGGCGCGCCCCGCAGCGGCCCGTCGCCGGGGATCACCGTCTCGGCCGACGCGACGAGGGCCTCGACGACCGGCATCGGCGGCACCCCGCGCCTGGCGCGCCCGGCCGCGGCGAGGCGCCCGTGGCGCACGACGGCGAGATCCCACCCGCGGGCGCCGTCGGGGCGTGCGGCGATCATCTCGGGCGCCCCCGCCACCGACGACAGCCGCTGCACCCGCCCGAGCGCGGCGGCGAGGTCGGCGAGACGGTCGCGATGGGCGGCGGCGTCCTCGAACCGCTCGGCCTCCGCGAGCGCACCGACCGCCGCCGAGAGCTTCCGCAGACCGGCGTCGTCGGCGCCCCGGACGAGCGCGCGGGCGTCGGCGACCACGGGCCGGTAGGCCTCGACGTCCACGTGCCCGGCGCACGGTGCGCCGCAGCGGCCCATCTCGTGCAGGGCGCACGGCGTGCCGGAGGCGCCGCGGGTCGGGATGCGCTGGGTGCACGGGCGCAGCGGCAGCGCGTCCTGGAGCGCCTCGACGGCGCGCACCGCGTCCGGGCGCCGCCCGAACGGCCCGACCGCGTCGGTGCGCGGCGTGCGGACCACCGACAGGCGCGGGAACGGCTCGTCGGTGAGCGCGACCCACCAGCCGCGGTGGGGGAAGCGGGAGCGCCGGTTGTAGCGGGGTGCGTGCCCCGAGAGCAGACGCAGCTCGCGGACCTCGGCCTCGAGGGCGTTCGAGCAGACCACCCAGTCGACCCGTTCGACCAGGCCGATCATCTCCTTCGTGCGCGCCCGCTTATCGCCGCCGGTGAAGTAGGAGCGCACGCGTCGGCGCAGGTCGCGACTGGTGCCGACGTAGAGCACCTCGTCGCCGGGTCCGCGGAAGAGGTACACCCCGGGCTCCTCGGGGACCGCGTCGGCGAGATGCCGCTTGGCGCGTTGGGCGGGGCTGACCTCGACCTGCAGCGCGAGGAGATCCTCGAGCGTGGAGACCCCGTGCCCGCCGACGCGCTCGAGCAGGCCGTGCAGGACGTCGACGGTGGCCTTCGCGTCGTCGAGGGCGCGGTGGATCGGGCGGGTCCGCGCGTGGACGAGGGTCGCCAGCGCCGAGAGCCGGCACGACGGCGCCTCCTCGCGGGTGAGCACGCGCCGGCCCAGTCGCGCGGTGCACACGACCGCGGGGCGCGCCCACGGCGGCCCGTGGCGCCGGCAGGCCGCGCGGAGGTGGCCGACGTCGAACGGGGCGTTGTGGGCGACGAGCACCGCGCCCGCGCAGAACTCCAGGAACGCGCCGAGCACCTCGGGCAGGCGCGGGGCGTCGCGCACCATCGCCGTGGTGATCCCGGTGAGCGACACGATCTGCGGCGGCACCGCGACCCCCGGGTCGACGAGCGTGGCGAACTCGCCGACGACCTCCCCGCCACGGACCTTGACCGCGCCGATCTCGGTGATGGCGTCCGAGTCGGGCGGGCCGCCCGTCGTCTCCAGGTCGAGCACGACGAACGTGACCGCCGACAGCGGCGTGCCGAGCTCACCGAACGAGAGCTGAGGGTCCGGACCGGTCACCGGACGGGCTGAACGGGCTGTGGCGTCCATCGCCGGCGGAGGCTACGAGCGCCCCCTGACAGTCGTCCCCGTGTCAGCGGCGTGGCGTCGCAGACACTCAACGTCCGTAACGCCACGCGCTCGCCGTGCGCGGGGGCCGGGGGCACGGGCCGGGGCGGGGGCGGTGACGGTCCGCCCGGGGCCCGACGTCGGGTCTAGCCTGACCGGTCATGGAGGACGGCGGCGTCGAGCCGGAGGAGTCGGGGGAGGACGACGACGTCGCCGCCCGGTCCGCGGTCCGCGTCCGGCTGCTCGAGGCCGCCCCGGAGACGGTGCGCGCGAAGGTCGCCGAGCTGGTCGCCGTCGCCGTCGGGAACCTGCCCGTCTCCGAGCTCCCGCCGCCGGTCCGTCCGGTCGCCCGGTTCGCGCCGGCCAAGCGCGCCCGGGCCGGCGCGGGGCCGCTGCTCGGCGCGCTGAGCAGCACGACGGGGTTCGCCAGGCTCGTCGTCGACTGGTGGACCGAGGAGCGCCCGACGGACTGGCGGCCACCGGCGCCCGACCCGGTGCACGCCGCGGCCGTCGCCGTGCTCGAGGGCCGCGAGGAGGGGTCGGAGCTGGTCCGCGACGCCGGGGAGCGTGCGGACGCCGGGCGGGCGCGCGCCGAGCGGGACGCCGCGCTCGCTCGCGCCGACCGCCTCGAGGCCGACGTCCGCCGCCTGACCTCCGAGCGTGACCAGGCCCGCGCCGCCGTCGACGCGGCGGCCGAGGAGAACCGCGACGAGATCGCCAAGCTCCGCGCCCGGCTGCGCGAGCAGGGCACGCGCGTCCGCCGTGCCGAGGACGAGGCGGCCGAGCTGCGCGCCGCCCGCGAGGCCGGTGACGGCGGGCTGCGCGTCGAGCTCGAGGAGCTGCGCCGCGACCGCGACCGTCAGCGCGAGCTCGCCGCGGCCGCCGAGGACCGCGCCCGGCGCACCGCGGACGACCTGGCGAACGCCCGGCGTGCCTCGGTCGAGGCGCGACGTGCGGACGACGCCCGGCTCGCACTGCTCGTCGACACCGTCGCGGGCGCTGCCGAGGGCCTGCGCCAGGAGCTCGGCCTGCGGGGCGGGGACACGGGAGCCCGACCGGCCGAGCTGGTCGGTGCCGGGTCCGAGAGGACGCCGAAGGCGCGCGTCACCGACCCCGCCGCGCTGGACCGACTGCTCGCCCTCCCCGAGGTGCACCTCGTCGTCGACGGCTACAACGTCACCAAGACGGGCTGGCCGGAGCTGTCCCTCGCCGCGCAGCGCGAACGGCTCGTGGCCGCCCTCGCCCCGCTCACGGCGCGGACGGGCGCGGAGACGACGCTCGTGTTCGACGGGGCGGGAATCACGGGGGTGCCGACGCACTCGGTGCGCGGGGTGCGGGTGCTGTTCAGCGAGCCCGGGGTGCTCGCCGACGACCTCATCCGCCACCTGGTCGGCGCCGAACCGGAGGGCCGCCCGCTGGTCGTGGTCACCTCGGATCGCGCCGTCGTCGACTCGGTGCGCCGCCAGGGCGCCCACCCGGTGCCGTCGAGCGTGCTGCTGTCGCGGCTGTCCCGCATCTGACCTGGGCTTTCCGTCGCGATCGGCGGCGTTGAGTTCCTAACGGAGGTCAAGCCGCTCGGCGGGGCTTAGTGTGGCGCTGGGACGGGCTGGTCGATGGAGCGCTATGCGACTCCTTGCTTCGCCGGCCCGTCCCTTGAGGGTGTTCTTGCGTGTTGCCCGCGCCTCATTGTTGATCTTGGTGCATCGTTCGCGGCCTTGTGCGTCGGTGATCTTGGTGCCGTCGAGGTCGCGCAGGGTGTCGTGCTCACCGCTGGATGTCGGGGGTGGCTCCTAGCGTGCGGGCCAGGACCCCGGACCGGCCGGGGAGCGAGTCGGAGGAGACTCTCGTGCTGATCGACTGCGACACCTGCACCGTCCGCGACGTGGCGTGCCACGACTGCGTGGTCGGCGTGCTCCTCGGTACGCCGTCGGTCCCGGTGGCGGGCGGCGACGGGGTGCGCCCGTCCGACGCCGCGCCCGGCGGCCCGCTGCCCCTCGAGTTCGGGCCCGTCGAGCAGCGGGCGCTCGAGGTCCTGGCCGACCACGGGCTGATCCCGCGGCTGCGGCTCGTGCCGCCCACACCCGAGGCCCCGACGCGGGAGCGCCCGGCCGCGCGGCGTGCCCGGGATGTCGGGTGAGCGCCCGCCGCCGGCAGCGTGCCGAGCCGGCGGCCGCCCGGGCGCCCGCCGTTCGGTGGTGGTCGGTGTGGGTGCTGACTTACGCGTCGGTAGGGTTCGCTCACTCGCGGGGCGCCGGGCGCGCCGCGAGCTCCGGATCGTGGCCGTCGGGGGCCGACGCGTCCGGCGCGGGGGCGGTGCGTGAGGCCCGCCCCTCGGGTCGGGGGTTCGGTCGTGCCGGGCAGCGCAGAGAGGACCCGACGAGACCGTGGCCGCGGTGGATGATTCCCGACGTCGCGTCACCCGCGCGCTGGGCGCGAGCGTCGTCACGGTGCTGGTGGGCACACTCCTCGCCACCGGGCCGGCGGTGGCGGATCCGATCGTGCCGCCCGGGGTGTCCGAGGCGGTCGCCGCGCTCGCGGCGGCCAACGCCCGCGCGGCCGAGGCCACCGAGGCGTCGCTGGAGGCGGCCGAGCAGCTGCG
>NZ_JBXUHE010000045.1:0-49086 GCF_057180585.1 Actinomycetospora sp. 2LY8.5 | reverse complement strand
CCCCGAGGCCGCGCCGGCGACCAGCACGGCCACCCCGACGGCCACCCCGACGGCCACCCCCACCGGCCCGCCCGCTCCCGCGTCGACCGCCGCCACCGCGTCGCCGGCGCACGCGACTCCGGCGACCCCCGCCGGCGGCACGGCGCGCCCGTCGGTACAGCGCATCGCCATCCGGCGACCCGAGCGCCCGGCGCGCACGAGCCGTCGCACCACTCGCCCCGGCTCCGACGGCCCACCCGACAGCCCGGCGTCGTGCTGACCGTCGGCGTCGACATCGGCGGCACCTCGGTGCGCGCGGGGGTCGTGGAGCCCGACGGGACGGTCGTCGCCGAAGCCGCCGCGCCCACCCCGGACCACGCCGGCGCCCTCGACGACACCGTCGTGGACCTCGTCGGCGACCTCGCCGCCGGGCGGCCGGTCGCCGGGGTCGGGCTGGCGGTCGCCGGATTCGTCGACCCCGATCGGCGCAGCGTCGCGTTCGGCGCCCACGTGCCGTGGCGCGACGACCTGGTCGTCGACCGTCTCACCGACCGCCTCGGCCTGCCCGTGGTGCTCGAGCACGACGCCAACGCCGCGGGTCTCGCCGAGCACCGGGTCGGGGCGGCGGCGGGTGCGTCGGTGGCGGTGCTCGTGGCCCTCGGCACCGGGATCGGCGCGGCGCTGCTCGTCGACGGCGCGGTGTTCCGCGGGGCGTACGGCGTCGCGCCCGAGCTCGGGCACCTGACCGTCGTGCGTGGTGGGCGCCCGTGCCCCTGCGGCAAGCACGGATGCCTCGAGCGCTACTGCAGCGGCACCGCGCTGGGCCGATCGGCGGAAGAACTGATCGCCGCGTCGGAGGACTTCTCGGTGCTCCGGGCGACGTGGGAGCGTGCCGAGCCGGTCAGCGGGCGGGACGTCGCGCACGCGGCCGAGGCGGGCGACGCGCTGGCCGCCCGGGTGGTCGACGAGTTCGCGGAGTGGCTGGGGCAGGCGCTCGCGCTGGTCGCGGACGTGTTCGACCCCGACGTCGTGGTGATCGGCGGCGAGGTCTCGGCGTCGGCGGCCCTGTACCTCGACCGGGCCCGGCGGCGCTACGCCGACGAGGTCACCGGCAACGGCCACCGGCGGCTCGCGGACGTCCGTCCGGCGATGCTGGGCGGGCGCGCCGGGATCATCGGCGCGGCCCTGGACGCGCGGGAACGCGCCTAGCGACCACGGATCGCTAGAGGATCGCCCCGTCGTCCGGCCCGTCGTCGGGCTCGCGGTGGCGCCGCAGCCCGAACACGAGCCAGCCCAGGCCCGCCGTCATCGCGAGGAGGCCGGGCACGATGCCCAGCCCGACCGGCCCGCCGAGCAGGCCGGGCACCGCGAGCAGGACGACCCCGACCACGAGCAGCGCCAGCCCGAGCAGGCTGGACAGGCCGAGGTGCGGCAGTGGCGGCGGCTCCGGCGGGACGTAGTGCTCGTCCTCGGGCGGTGTGGGCGGGATGTGCCGGCGAGGGCCCTCGGTAGCCGGGTCGACACGCGGGTGGGCGGCGGGCCGCGGCGGGACGGGCGGCGGGTCGGGCGGCGGTGTGTCGGGCGGCGGTGTGTCGGGCGGCGGGGAGCGGCGGGGAGCCGTCCCCAGGCCCGAGGAGGGACCGTCGTCGGAGCGGGCTTCGGGCGCCTGCGGCCGCTCCGGGTGCCCGGGGACGTCCTCGTCCGGCCAGCGCGGCGCGTCGTCGGCCGCCCAGTCGGCGACGATCGAGGCGAACGCGGCGTCGACGTCCTCGGGCAGGTCGGGGCGGCGGGCGGACGGGTCGGGGCGCACCCCGTCGGGTCCGGTGGCGTCGGGGTCGGGCGCGGTCATGCGGAGGTCCCTGAGGTGGAGCCGGCGGAGTCCGTCGAGCGGGCGGCGTGCACGCGGCGGACGAACACCACGCTGTCGGTGAAGATGCGCGGGGCGTCGTTGTCGAGCGTCGCGACGTGGTGGCTGTCGGCCAGGACGACGTCGGTGACGTCGTCGGAGCCGATCCCCTGGAGCACGAGGGTGCTGTTGACCGGCTCCACCACGTGGTCGGTGAGGGAGTGGAACAGCAGGACGGGGCAGCGCACCCGCCCGAGGTCGGGGCGCACGAGCTCCCAGAGGGCCGTCAGCGACACGGCGGCGCGCGTCGGCAGGCGGTCGTAGGCCAGCTCGGTGGCGCCGGGCTTCTTGATGTCTCCTGCGACGCCCGGCACCCAGGGCACCACCCACTGGATGTACGGCGCGATCGCCGCGTCCTTGCGCAGGGTGGTGACCGACGGGTTGACCAGCGCGATGCCGGCCAGGTCGTCGCCGCGCTCCTGCGCGAGGCGCAGCGTGAGCGTCCCGCCCATCGACTGACCGAACACGAACACCGAGCGGTACTCGCGCCGCAGGTCGTCGACGGCGCGCTCGACCTCGGCGTACCAGTCCGGCCAGCGGGTGCGGTTGAGGTCCTGCCACCGGGTGCCGTGGCCGGGCAGCCGAGGCCCGCGGACGCCGATGCCCTCCGCGGCGAGGTGCTCGCCCCACGCCCGCATGCTCTGCGGCGTGCCGGTGAGCCCGTGGCTGAGCACGACGCCGATCTCGCGCGCGCCGTCGCCGGGGTCGGAGGCGAAAGGCTCGGCTCCGGGCAGCACGGGCACGGGGACCTCCGAGCGCCGGACGGCGCGGCGTCAGGCCGCCGTAGTGGCGGGGGAGCGGTTCGGGATCCCTATCGTGGCACGTCCCACACGGTCGGGTCACGCGTCGGGTGGTGTGTCGCGCCGGACGGTCCGCGCCGGCGGCGTACGGGTGGCCGATGTCCGGACGGACGGGGTGTGACCCGTCGCGCGGCGGTGCCGCCGTGTGCCCCCACGACCTAGGCTCGCGGGAGGGACGGACGGGAGGCCCGGTGCTCTACTGGATCATGAAGTATGTGCTGCTCGGGCCGCTGATGCGCGTGGCGTTCCGGCCCCGCGTCGAGGGTGCCGAGAACCTGCCGCGCCGCGGCGGGGCGCTGGTCGCGTCCAACCACCTCGCGGTGATCGACTCCTTCGTCCTGCCGCTGATGGTGCCCCGGCGCATGGCCTTTCCCGCCAAGGCGGAGTACTTCACCCAGCCCGGCCTGGTCGGGACGCTGAAGCGCTGGTTCTTCACCGGGATGGGCCAGGTGCCGATCGAGCGCGGCAACGGCCGCGCCGCGCGCGCTGCGCTCGACACCGGGATCGGCGTGCTGCGCGAGGGCCGGCTGTTCGGCATCTACCCCGAGGGCACCCGCTCGCCCGACGGGCGGCTCTACAAGGGCAGGACGGGCGTCGCCCGGATGGCACTGGAGGCCGGCGTGCCCGTCGTCCCGGTCGCGATGATCGGCACCGACCGGGCGAACCCGGTCGGCTCGCGGTTCTGGCGCCCGTGCCGCATCGGCATCCGTATCGGTCCGCCGCTGGACTTCTCGCGCTACCTCGAGATCACCGACGACCGGCAGGTCGAGCGGGCCATCACCGACGAGATCATGGACGCGGTGCGGGTGCTCTCCGAGCAGGAGTACGTGGACGTCTACGCGAGCACCGTCAAGGACCAGCAGGGCACCCCGCAGGCGGCCTGACCGGCGGCCCGCGACAATGGTGGTGTGGCTCGGTACTTCTACGACTGCGAGTTCATCGAGGACGGGACCACCATCGAGCTGGTCTCGGTGGGCGCGGTCGACGAGCAGGGCCACGAGTTCTACGCGATCTCCCGTCAGTTCGACCCGATGCGGGCGGGCCCCTGGGTCCGCCAGAACGTCCTCGACAAGCTGCCCGCGATGTCGGACCCGGCGTGGAAGAGCAAGCTCGCGATCCGCGAGGAGTTCTACGAGTTCGTGACCGCCGGCGAGGGTCCCGTCGAGCTCTGGGCCTGGTACGCGGCGTACGACCACGTGGCCATCGCCCAGCTCTGGGGCGCGATGCCCGACCTCCCGCGCGCCCTGCCCCGCTTCACCCGCGACCTGCGCCAGCGCTGGGACGACGTCGGGCGCCCCGAGCTGCCGCCCGCGCCGTCCGACGCCCACGACGCGCTCGCCGACGCGCGTCACAACCTCGCGCGCTGGCAGGTGATCGACGAGCACTGGCGTCATCGGCTCGGCAACGGCTCCGTGCCGTAGGCGACACGCCACGCGCCGAGGTCGTCAGGGGGAACACGGTCGGCGCCGCTGACCGCACCATTACGCTGATGTGTCGTGTGGTCCGTCGACCTTCCCGTGGATGCTCTGCCCGGCCTGCCCCCGCTGCCGTCCCACCTGCGTGACCGCCTGGACGACGCGTTGTCGCGTCCAGCGGCCCAGCAGCCCGACTGGCCGGACGCGCAGGCGGTGACGGACGTGCGCACGGTGCTCGAGCACGTCCCGCCGATCACCGTGCCCGCCGAGGTCGACCGGCTGCAGACGCAGCTGGCCGCCGTCGCGCGGGGCGAGGCGTTCCTGCTCCAGGGCGGCGACTGCGCCGAGACCTTCGCCGACAACACCGAGCCCCACCTGCGCGGCAACATCCGCACGCTGCTGCAGATGGCCGTGGTGCTCACCTACGGCGCGTCGCTGCCCGTGGTGAAGATCGGCCGGATCGCGGGGCAGTACGCCAAGCCGCGCTCGTCGCCCACCGACGCGCTGGGCCTGCCGAGCTATCGGGGCGACATGGTCAACTCGCTGGCCGCCCACGCGGAGCGCCGGGTTCCCGACCCGGGCCGCATGATCCGCGCCTACGCCAACGCGGGCGCGGCGATGAACCTGGTGCGCGCGCTGACCTCCGGCGGCATGGCCGACCTGCACGAGGTCCACGAGTGGAACCGTGAGTTCGTGCGCACCAGCGCGGCAGGCGAGCGCTACGAGGCGGTCGCGGCGGAGATCGACCGGGCGCTGCGGTTCATGTCGGCGGCCGGGGTCACCGACCACTCGCTGCGCGGCACGGAGATCTTCGCCAGCCACGAGGCGCTCGTCCTCGACTACGAGCGGGCCTTGCTCCGGCTGGACTCGCGCGTCGAGGCCACCAGTCGCGAGGACGCCCGCCTGTTCTCCCTCGGCGCCCACTTCCTGTGGATCGGGGAGCGCACCCGCGCTCTCGACGGCGCGCACGTCGCGTTCGCCGAGCTGCTCGCCAACCCGATCGGCATCAAGATCGGGCCGGGGACGACACCGGAGCAGGCGGTGGAGTACGTCGAGCGCCTCGACCCACACCAGCAGCCCGGCCGGCTCACCCTGATCTCCCGCATGGGTGCGGGCAAGGTGCGCGACGTGCTGCCCGGCATCATCGAGAAGGTCACGGCCTCGGGTCACCAGGTGATCTGGCAGTGCGACCCGATGCACGGCAACACCGTCGAGGCCTCCACCGGCTACAAGACCCGCCATTTCGACCAGGTCGTCGACGAGGTGCAGGGTTTCTTCGAGGTCCACCAGCGTCTGGGCACCCACCCCGGCGGCGTCCACGTCGAGCTCACCGGCGAGAACGTCACCGAGTGCCTCGGCGGGGCCCAGGACATCTCCGACACCGACCTCGCCGGCCGGTACGAGACTGCCTGCGACCCCCGCCTCAACACCCAGCAGTCCCTGGAGCTGGCGTTCCTGGTCGCGGAGATGTTGCGCGGCTGATCAGCCGGGCAGGCCGAGGCCCCAGCCGACGGCCCCGGCCGCCACGGTCGCGATCGCCTCGAGCAGGAGCCACGCGGCGAGCAGCCGGCGCGAGCGCGCCCGCGCGCGCCGGCGCTCGATCTGCTCGATGGCGACGTCGATGTCGTCGACGGGGACGTCGGTCCGGCGGCGGTCGGAGGGCTCGTCCTCCCCGTCGGGGCCGAGGTCGTCGTCGGGCTCGTCCTCCTGCCAGGCCTCGCCCTCCCAGGTGTCGTCCTGCTCGTCGGCGCGGTCGTCGGGCCGCTGCTCGGCGCGCACCTCGTCGGCGTCCAGATTCAGCAGCCGCGTGCCCCGCAGCGGCCGGGAGCCGCCGGTGCTCGCGCGGCGCGGCGGCAGGGGCACGGGGTGGAACGGCAGGTCGGCGTCGATCCGGACTCCGCGGGCGGCGGCCAGGAACGCGTCGGCGTCGGCGAGCCGCGCGTCCGGGTCGCGGTGGGTCGCGGCGACCACGAGGCGGTCCAACGCACGCGGGACACCGCCGACCACCGACGACGGGGGCGGCACGTCGTTCTGCACGTGGCGGCGCGCGACGGACACCGCGTCCCCGCCGCCGTGGGGCGGCACGCCGGTGAGCAGCTCGAACAGCACGATGCCGGTGGCGTAGAGGTCGCTGCGCGCGTCGGCGCGGCCGTCGGTGACCTGCTCGGGCGCCAGGTAGGCGACGGTGCCGAGAACCATCTCCCCGGAGTCGTCGGGGTCTGTCTCCCACGCGGCGGCGACCAGCCCGAAGTCGGCGACCTTCACCGACCCGTCCCGCCCGATCAGCACGTTCTCCGGCTTCACGTCGCGGTGCACCAGGCCGCGGTCGTGGGCGATCTGCAGTGCCGTGACGATCTGCTCGGCGACGGTCAGCGCGGCTGCGGGGTGCAGCCGACCCTGGTCGCGCAGGACGTCACGCAGCGTGCCGCCCTCGACGAGCTCCAGGACGAGGAAGACGGTGCCGTCGGGATCGCGGCCCTGGTCGTGGACGGCGACGATCCCCGGGTGCGCGAGGCGCGCGGCGGCCCGGGCCTCGCGCTCGAAGCGCCGCACGAACGCGGGGTCGGAGGCCAGCACGCCGTCCAGGATCTTGATCGCCACCGGGCGCTCCAGACGCAGGTCGACGCCCCGGTGCACCACCGACATCCCACCGCGCGCGAGCACGCCGTCCACCCGGTAGCGCCCCTCCAGCACCGTCCCCTCGGGGTGGGCGGTCGGAGCGGCCATGGTGGCGATGCTACGAGGGCGACGCACGACCGGCGGGGATCCGCGGACGCGACGCGCCCTGCTCCGTCGGGTGACGGCCTGGTCCGACCGGCGGGACGGCGTGGCTGCTGCTTCGCCGTGCGGGCGGCGCGGGGTGGTACCGGCACCTGGTGGCGGAGCGGCTGCGGGCCCGCGGCGACGAGGTCGTCGCGCCCGACCTGCCCGCCGACGACCCGACGGCGGGCGTCCCGCGCCACGTCGCGGTGGCGCTCGAGGCGTCGGGCGACGTCCGGGATGTCGTGGTCGCCGGCCGGTCGCTCGGCGGACCGACCGCCACCGAGATCGCCCGCACCACGCCCGTGCGCCGGCTCGCGCCGGCCAACCCGGACGGGCTCGCCGAGGCGCTGGTCACCAGCATCTGACGGTCTCTCCGCGCCGAGCTCGCACGCTCCCTCTCCCGGGCGCGTGCGGGCTCCGAAAGCGCCTCTCCTCTGGCATGGTGACCGCGTGTCCGAGTCCGCCGTCGCCGCCATCGTGGGACATGACATCGAGGTCGAGACGCTCGCCCAGGTCGCCGAGCGTCTCGGTGTGCCACGCACCCGAGTCAGTCAGATGATCAAGCAGGGCCAGCTGCTGGGGGTCCGGGAGGACGACCGGTGGGTGGTGCCCGCCGCGTTCCTCACCGCGGACGGGGTGGTCAAGGGCCTGCCCGGCACCATCCAGGTGCTCCGCGACGGGGGCTACGCCGACGGGGAGATCCTGCGCTGGCTCTTCGCCGACGACGAGTCCCTGCCGGGCATGCCGATCGACGCCCTGCGCTCCGACCGCGGGCGCGAGGTCAAGCGCCGCGCTCAGGCGATGGCTTTCTGAGGGGGCCTCCGAGCACACCCCGGGTCACGTCCCCCAGGACGCCGTGGACCCGCAGGGCCGCCAGGACCCGGGCGGTGCGCCGCGCGCCGAGCCGCCGGACGAGCGCGGGCGCCAGCGCGGGCCCGGTCCATGCCCGGACGCGGTCGTCGCCGTCGGTCTCGGTGATCTCGATGAGCGTGGGCAGGTCGCGCTCGAGGCCGACCTCCGCCCGCCACAGGGTCACGCGGTAGTCGGTCAGCGGGAGGACGTCGAGGTCGGGACCGACGGCGGTGGCGACGGTGGTGGCCACCGCCCTGCAGCGGGTGCACGCTGCGTCGAAGGCGAGGACGAGCTCGCTCATGGCGTCACGCCCAGGTCGCCGCACGGTGCCGCCACCGGGTGCCGCCACCGGGTGCCGACGGCGTGGGCGAGCCGTGGCAGGGCGACCGCCGCCCGCCTCCGGTTCCCCACCGTGACGCGGCGGCCGAGCACGTCGTAGTCGGCGCCGACGATCTCGTCGAGGATGCCGCCGTACAGCAGGCGAGCGGTGCGGACGCAGGGCCGCGACACCGGATGGAGCAGGGCGATGCCGCGCTCGGCGCGCCGGTACACCGCACGGGTCCGCGCGACGAGATGGGCCAGCGCCCGGCGCACCCGTGGGTCGGTGCGCCCGCTCGCCCGGCCGTGCTCGAGCAGCTCGCGGTCGACGCCGAACGCGGCGAGCTCGTCGCGGGGGAGGTAGACGCGGCCGCGGTCGAGGTCCTCGCCGACGTCGCGCAGGAAGTTCGTGACCTGGAAGGCCACGCCGAGGTCGGCGGCGTACGGCGCGGCCTCCTCGCGGGGCACGACCGTGCCGAGCACCGGCAGCACCTGCAGCCCGATCACCGCGGCCGAGCCGTGCACGTAGCGGGCGAGGTCGTCGAACGTCGGGTAGTCGGTGACGGTGAGGTCCATGGCCATCGAGTCCATGAAGTCCTCGAGGTGGCGGTGGTCGATGCCGTAGCGGGCGACGGTGTCCGCCAGCGCCGCGACCACCGGCTCGCCCTCGGCCACCAGCTCGCGCGGGTCGGTGCCCGCGAGCCCGCGGCGCATGCGGGCCCGGACCTCGTCCAGCCGTGCGGCGACGGCGGCCGGTGAGGCGTCGGCGTCGGGGTCGTCGACGACGTCATCGGCCATCCGGGCGAACCCGTACAGCGCGTGGATCGCGGGCCGCTGCGCGGGGGCGAGCAGGCGCGTGGCCAGGAAGTACGTGCGTCCGTGCGCGGCGTTGAGGGCACGGCACCGCGTGTAGGCGGCGCGCAGGGCCGGATCGGTGACGCCGGCCGCGTCCAGTTCGGTGGTCATCCGGTGATCCGCGCGGCGGCCAGCTTCCCGGACACGAGCACGGTCGGGACCCCGACACCCGGCGTCGTGCCGCAGCCCGCGAGCACGACGTTGCCCTCGCCGCGGACGAGGTTGCCGGGGCGGAAGGGACCGGTCTGGGCGAACGTGTGCGCGGCGGAGAACGGGGTGCCGGCGGCGAGGCCGAGCCGTGACCAGTCGTCGGGGGTGATGACGTGCTCGGCGACCGGCTCGCCGAAGGTGATCCCGCGCCCGGCCAGCACGGCACGCAGCTCGTCGCGGTAGCGCGGCCCGATCCGGCCCCAGTCCACCGGCGCCCGGTCGGTGTTCGGCGCCGGCGCGAGGACGCTGATCAGCTCGTGGCCGTCGGGCGCGAGCAAGGGATCGGTGGCCGTCGGGTGCGTGACCAGCAGCGACGGGTCGGACATCAGCCGCCCCTCGGTGATGATCTCGTCGAACGTGCCCGCCCACGCTTCGCCGAACGAGATGGTGTGGTGGCCCAGCCCGGTCCCGGCGGGCACGCCCGCGTGCCACACGTACGCCGACGGCGACCAGCGCACCGGCACCGGCCGTCGCGGGGTGCGCCCGAGAAGGCCGTAGGCGACGGGGAGGTCGCAGGTCAGGACGACGGCGTCGGCGGCGAGCCGGTCGCCGTCGGCGCCCGGATCGCCGGTGGGGACCGTGCGTACCGCGCGCGCCCGGCCCGCGGAGCGCTCGAGGCCGGTCACCGTCGTGCCGTAGCGGAACTCGGCGCCCGCGTCGGCGGCCGTGTCGGCGAGGGCCTGCGGCAGCGCGCGCACCCCGCCCCGGGGGAACGAGACGCCCGCGATCGTGTCCATGTAGGCGATCACGGCGTACGCGGCGAGCGCGCGGGCGGGCGGGACACCGGCGTAGAGCGCCTGGAAGGAGAAGATGCGCCGCAGCCGCTCGTCGGCGAGGAACGCCCCGATCCGTGGGCCGAGCCGCCCGAAGCCACCCATCGCGCCGAGGCGGGCGAGCTCGGGGGAGAGCACGTCGAGCGGGGTGTCGAAGTTGGCGTCGATGAACGTCGCCATCTGTACGCGGTAGAGCTCGGTGAGCCAGGCGCGCAGCCGGCGGTAGCCCTCGGCGTCGGCGGCGGAGACCTTCTCGCGGATCTCCTGCTCCATGGCGCCCGGCTCGGTGTGCACGTCGATCGCCGACCCGTCGGCGAACCGCGCGTGGTAGGCGGGGTGCAGGTCGACGAGCTCGAGCCGGTCGCCGAGCTTCTCGCCGACCGCGCCCAGGGCCTCCTCGATCAGCTCCGGCATCGTGATGACCGTCGGACCGGTGTCGAGGCGGAAGCTCGACCCGTCGGACGGCAGATCGAGCCGTCCGGCGCGGCCGCCCGGCGTCGGGTCGCGCTCGACGACGGTGACCCGCCGTCCCGCGCCGAGCAGATGCAGGGCGGTCGCCAGGCCGGCGAGGCCTGCGCCCACGACGACGACGTGGTCGGTGGGGGACCGGACGGTGCGGGTGCTCACCGCGCACGCCGGGTCGCGGCCACGGCCAGGTCGGCGAGCCGGTCCGCGGCGGGCGCGGCGAGGGCCGGCGCATCGGTGTCCCGGACGGCGTCGAGCGCCGACGCGGTGAGGTCGGCGATGCGCCGCTCGACGTCGTCGACGACCCCGAGGGTCTGCAGCGCCTCGCGGGCGGCGGCGACGTCGTCGGCGTCGAGGTCGAGCTTGCCGAGGGTCCGCTCGACGGCGGCGGCCGTCGCGCGGTCGGTGTGCTGGCGGCTCAGGGCGACGAGCAGGGTGAGCTTGCCCTCGCGGAGGTCGTCGCCCGCGGGCTTGCCGGTGACGGCCGGGTCGCCGAACACGCCGAGCAGGTCGTCGCGCAGCTGGAAGGCGACGCCGAGGTCGCGACCGTAGTGGCGCAGGGCACGCACCGTCGCGTCGTCGGCGCCGGCGATCGCCGCCCCGAGGTGCAGCGGCCGCTCGACGGTGTAGGCCGCGGTCTTGTAGCGGCTGATGCGCAGAGCGGTCTCGGGGCTCGAGTCCGACGTGGCGTGCCCGCGGACGTCGAGGAACTGACCGCCGAGCACCTCGGTGCGCATGGCCTGCCACACCGGGCGGGCGCGCGCGATCGCCGCGGGGCCGAGACCGGCGTCGTGCAGCATGTCGTCGGCCCAGGCCAGCGCCAGGTCGCCGAGCAGGATGGCCACCGCGGCGCCGAACCGCGTCGGGTCCCCGGTCCAGCCGGCGCCGGCGTGCCGGGACGCCCAGCGCGCGTGGACGGTCGGCTCGCCGCGGCGGGTGTCGGAGTCGTCGATGAGGTCGTCGTGGACGAGCGCGCAGCCCTGGATCAGCTCCAGGGCACTCACGGCCCGCAGCACGGTGCCCGGGTCGTCGAGACCCCCGGCGGCGCGCCAGCCCCACCAGGCGAACGTCGGGCGCAGGCGCTTGCCCCCCGCGAGGACGAAGCGCGCCAGGTCGTCGGTGGCCTCCGCGAACTCCTCGCCCACGTCGACGGTGTCCCGGCGGCGACCGGCGAGATAGTCGGCGAGCTCGGCGGTGACGGCCGTGGGCAGGTCGCGTTCGAGGGTGTCGAGGTCGTACCGGCCGTCGGTGTCGAAGGGGTCCGCAGGCCCGTTCCCGACCGTCGTCGAGGCCCCGCCCACCGTCATACGCGCTCTTCCCCTCCGGACGTCCGCCGTGGATGGGAACGAGCGTAGGGGCGTCCGGTGGAACCGGCTGATCGGGCGGTCCCGGTCACAACCGTCCTCCGTGCGAACGGCCTGTCACCGTAGGGTCGACGGATGGCTACTGTGACGGAGCGCATCCAGCGCGGGGTGCCGACGTTCTCGGCGGAGTTCTTCCCGCCCAAGGACGACGAGGGCGAGGCGACCCTCTGGCGGACCATCCGTGACCTCGAGCCCCTGGACCCGGCCTTCGTGTCGGTCACCTACGGCGCGGGCGGTTCCAGCCGCGACCGCACCGTGCGGACCACCGGGCGCATCGCCACCGACACCACGCTGACCGCCATGGCCCACCTCACGGCCGTGGACGCCTCCCTCGACGACCTCCGTCAGGTGATCGGCTCCTACGCCGCGGCCGGGATCCGCAACGTGCTCGCGATCCGGGGTGATCCCCCCGGGGACAAGGACGCCGACTGGGTGCCGCACCCGGCGGGCCTGAGCTACACCGAGGAGCTGGTGCACATGGTGCGCCGCCTCGGGGACTTCTGCTGCGGCGTCGCGGCCTTCCCGTACCTGCACCCGCGGTCGGTCGACGAGGATTCCGACACGCGCTTCTTCATCCAGAAGGTGAAGGCGGGTGCCGAGTTCGCCATCACCCAGATGTTCTATGACGCCGACCAGTTCCTGCGGATGCGTGACCGGATCGCCGCCGCCGGCTGCGAGATCCCGATCATGCCGGGTCTCATGCCGGTCACGACACCGAAGTCGGCCGAGCGCGGCGCGGACTTCGCGGGTGCGCCGCTGCCCACGGCCATGTCCGAGCGGCTCGACCCGCTGGTGGACGACAAGGCGGGCTACCGCGACGCCGGGATCGACCTGTGCGTCGAGCTCTCGCAGCGGATGTTCGACGAGGGCGTCACCAACATCCACTACATCAGCATGAACCGCTCGCCGGCCGTGGTGGACGTGGTCGAGCGTCTCGGCATCGCGGCGCGACCCGGCGCCTGACGCCCCTGTCGGCCGACCCCGTCCGGACGCCGTCCGGGCGGGGTCAGCGGCGTGCGCGGGTGTGTACCTGGGTGCGCGACGACATCGCCAGCACCACCACGATCGCGACGGCGACCGCGACGACCGCGAGCAGCAGGAGCGCCCAGAGGATCCAGGACGGCGCGCTCGGGTCCGGGTAGTCGACCACCGCGTTGACGTCGGTGACGGTGCCGGGCTGGAACGTCCAGCTGATGACGCCGTTCGCGGCCGTGCCGTCGGTCTGGCGGATCTCCCCAGGGAAGGCGATCTTGAGCTGGACGTCGGAGCTCTCCGGCGACACCCGCGTCAGGTCGACCTGCCCGGTGACGACGACGCGGTCGCCGGAACGGCGCATCTGCACGCGGATCGCCTGGCCCGTCGACGGGCTGACGGCCGGCAGGACCCGCGTGACGTCCTCGAACGTCAGGTCGTCGAAGCGCAGCCGGGAGCCGATGTAACCGTCCTGCTCGTAGCGCTCCACCGACACGTCGCCGCTGAGCTCGTCGGGCACCTGCAGCGGCGGGCCCGACCCGTCCGGTGACCCGTCCGGTGTCGCGATGTCGACGACACCGGAGACCCGGTCGTCGGGGGAGACGGCCATGCCGGCGCGTACCCGCACGCACCCGGCACCCAGGACACCGACCAGCGCGAGGAGCACGGCGAGCAGGACCAGCGTGCGACGCGGGCGGCCCCGGGGTGGCACGGACGTCGTCTCGGGTCCGGCGGTCGGGGCGGGAGCGGTGTCGGGCACCCGCGCATGGTGCCAGGCGACCCCGACGGTCCCTCTCAGGCTGGGCCCGGGGTGGCGCCCGGCGTGCTCGAGGTCTGCGTCGGGTCGAGCGGCAGCGGGCGCCCGAGCACGGCGAACGGGCGGGGGTCGCTGGTGAAGCGGTGGTGGCGCAGCACGTCGTGGAAGCCGAGGCGTCGGTAGAGCGACCACGCCCGGGTCGGGTTGTCGGCCTCCGGGGTCGAGAGCAGCACGTGCCGGTCGAGGGGGTGGGCGAGCAGCCGGCGGGCCAGCGCCTCGCCGATCCCGCCGCCCTGGACGTCGGGGCGCACGTGCAGCTCGGTGAGCTCGAAGTAGTCGCCGAGGACGGTCTCGGCCAGCTCGCGGCCCGCGGCCCCGGAGGCCAGCAGGCCGCGGCGCACCTCCTCGTACCACCACTGACCGCGGGCGCCGGGATAGCCGTACGCGATGCCCCACAGCGAGCGGTCGGGCCCGATCGCGGCCGCGGCGTGCCAGCCCGTGCGGCGGGAGTGCTCGATCCACATCGGGCGGCGCTGGCGCACGGTGCCGGGCGGGTAGCCCATCGCGCGGACGTAGACGGTGAGCGCCTCGTCCAGCCGCGCCGCGAGATCGTCGGGTGTCAGGTCGACGACGGACGCGCGGGCGGGGGCGGCGGTCACCGGCCGGCTCCCGGACCAGCGGAGGCGGGGTGCGACACCCCGTCATCTCACCACGGCGCAGCGCGCGGTCCACCCGTCCGTCGTCCGGTGGCGGACGCTTCCGAGGCGTTCTCGACACCCCCTCGGGGCGACTTGACGGCGCCGGACCGAGCGGGTTCACTGGTCGACATCGAACACATGTTCGACAGCTCGGGCGGCGGGGCGGGGGAAGCGCCCCGCCGCCCGGGAGTGCCGCCGGCTCCCCACGGTGGCAGGCACCCACTCGGCCCGAGCCACGGGCCGAGGAGCACAGAGCCGCCGTGGAGGACGCATCGTGGTTCGCAGTCCCTCGCCGGTCCAGGTCCGCTGCGCGGACGGCGACCCCGTCGAGTTCCATCGCCGCCCGAACCGGCGCGACAGTCACTACCTGGTCACGGAGGTGCGCGAACGCTGGATCGAGGAGTCGCGGTGGCCGTTCCTGTCGGCCATGCCCGTCGGCGGCGACCGGTGCCGGTGCTGGCGGGTGCTCGCCTGCCGGTCCGACGAGCCCCATCTGCCGCCCGGTGAGTTCGTGTTGCGCATGCGCTCCGGGCCCGGCGTGTGGGACCTGCGCTGGGCCGGTGCCTGACCCCTGCTCGCCCGCCTCGGAGGAGACCGATCATGACCAGCGCACTCGCGATGCCCGGACTGTTCGACACCACGCCCGACGACCGGCACGACGCTTCGCTCACCCACCCGGCCGCCCTCCCGTCCCCCGCCTCGGGACGCGAGGGCCGTCCGGCGCGCTCCGCCACGCGCGGGGCCACCGGCCGGTCCGCCGGGTCCGCCGTGCCCACCGCCCCGCCGTCACCGCCGCCCTCGCGCACGGTGGTGCAGCTGCTGGGCGCGGCACAGGACGAGCTGCGGGCCGCCCAGGCGGCGGACGATCCCGCCGACCGGTTCTGCTCGGCCCACCTCGGGGCGCTGCGCGCGGCCGCGGCCGTCCTCGCCCTGCGGGCCCGCTCCAAGCGCGCGTCGCGGCCCACCGACGCCTGGACCCTGCTCGCCTCCGTGGCCCCCGAGTACGGCGAGTGGGCGGCGTTCTTCGCGGCCCACTCGGCCACGCGCTCGGCGGTGGAGGCGGGCGTGCGGGGACGCGTGTCACAGCGTGACGCCGACGACATGGTGCGTCAGGCCGACCTGTTCCTCGCCCTCGTCACCCGCACGGTGGCGGGCCGGGGGCGCTGAGGGGTCCGTGCTCGTCAGGGCTCGGGGCCGCGGCGGGCGCGGGCACGCCCCGTACGTCGTCCCGAGCGCGACCGGACGATCCGGCCGAGCAGCGAGTCGAACTGGCTCGAGATCTCCCGGGCGCCCGGGGTGTCCCAGCGCTGGATGGGCACGCCGGCGCCCTGGGCCTGTTGGACGGCGCTGCGGTCGGGCAGCGCGCCGGAGAGCACCAGCGGGCCGAACAGCTCCCGCAGCTCGGCGACGCGGAACTCGTGCTCGGACGACCGCGAGCGGTACTTGTTCACCAGCACGCCCAGCGGCTGGAGGTCCGGGTTGTGCTCGCGCTCGGCCTGCACGGCCTCGAAGGCGCGCTGCACGCCCGACACGGCGAAGATCGTCGGCTCGGTCACCAGCACTGCCCGGTCGACGGCGACCAGCGCGGACCGGGTCAGCTGGCCCAGCGAGGGCGGACAGTCGATGAGCACGAGGTCGTACGCCGCGATCCCCGTCGCGGTGGCGTCGTGGCCGTCGCGGGGCAGGGCGGCGAGCAGCTGCGCGAGCCGCCCGAGCCGGTCGGAGCCCGGGTCGGGGTGGTTGTGGCGCTCGACGTCCTCGGACCCGACCAGGACGTCGACGTCCTCGCCCCAGGCGCTCGGGGAGATCGACGTCGCCAGCACACCCGCCGACGGACGTTCCATGGCGTGCGCGATCGTGGTCTCGGCCGGTTCGGGTTCCAGCGCCGTCGTCGCGTTGCCCTGGGGATCGAGGTCGACCACCAGGGTGCGCAGACCGGCCCGGAGCGCTGCTCCGGCCAGGCCCAGGACGACGGTCGTCTTGCCGACACCGCCCTTGAGGCTCAGCACCGCCGTGACGTGCACGCGGTGAACCTACCGGCCGGACGCGGAGCCTGCCGGAGCCGGACCGTCGATACTGGTGGCGCCGAGCACCCGCCCCACGTTCTACGGTGGCGCGGTGACACGTGCCGCGTCGTTCGTCCCGGTCGACGTCGTCGCGCGCACTCTGCGCGTCGAGCTCACCGCGGCACGCTCCCGGCGCGACGGCGCCGCGCCGCGCGTGCTCGACGTCGGCGGGGGCAGCGGCACCTGGGCGGTGCCGCTGGCCGCGGACGGCTGCGAGGTCACCGTGGTCGACTCCAGCGCCAACGCCCTCGCCGTCCTCCAGAGCCGCGCCCGCGAGGCCGGAGTCGCGGCGGGGGTACGCGCCGTCCAGGGCGATGTGGACGCCCTCGCCGACGCGGTCGGCGCCACCGAAGCCGATCTCGTACTCGGCCACGGACTGCTCGAGTACGTCGACGACCCCGCCGAGGCGTGCCGGGCGCTCGCGGGCGCCGCCGCCCCCGGCGGCGCGGTCTCGCTGCTCGTCGCCGGACGCTTCGCCGCCGTGCTCTCGCGGGTCGTCGCGGGGCGGCTGGTCGAGGCGCGCCAGGTGCTCGTCGACCCGACGGGGCGCTGGGGCCCGGGTGACCCGCTGCGCCGGCGCATGGACGTCGAGGAGATCCGCACGCTGGTCGAGGCCGGCGGGCAGCTGGCTGTCGAACGGGTGCAGGGCCACCGGGTGCTCGCCGACCTCGTGCCCGACGGTGTGCTCGAGTCCGGGGGAGGCTCGTCGGATCCGCTCGCCGAGCTCGAGGACATCGCCGCGGGCACGCCGCCGCTGCGCGACATGGCCGCGCGCCTGCACGTCCTCGCCCGGCGGCCGGGCTGAACGGCGCACCTGCTGGCCGCGACGCCGGTTGCGGCGTCCTGCATGTCGACATGGACGCCTTCTACGCGGCCGTGGAGATCCGTTCGCGGCCGGAGCTGAAGGGCCGTCCGGTCGTCGTCGGGGGAGGGCCCGAGCGGGGCGTGGTGCTCTCGGCGAGCTACGAGGCCCGTGCCTACGGGGTCCGCTCGGCGATGCCGTCGGCCCGCGCGCACCGGCTCTGCCCGCAGGCCGTGTTCCTGCCGCCGGACTTCACCGCGTACGCCGAGGTGTCCCGGGGAGTCATGGCGGTGTTCCGCGAGGTCACGCCGCTGGTGCAGCCGCTGAGCCTCGACGAGGCGTTCCTCGACGTCTCGGGGGCGCTGCGCCGGCTCGGGACCACCCCGCTGGGCGTCGCGGCGGCGATCCGTGACGAGGTGGCCGCGAGCCAGGGGATCACGTGCTCGGTCGGCGTCGCGTCGACGATGTTCGTCGCCAAGCTCGCGTCCCGCGTCGCGAAGCCCGACGGGGTGCACCTGGTGCCGGCCGACGGCGTGCGCGCCTTCCTCGACCCGCTGCCGGTGGGCGCGCTGTGGGGTGTCGGCGCGAAGACCGAGGAGGTGCTCGGCCGGCACGGCATCGCCACCGTCGCCGACGTCGCCGCCGCCGGGCCCACGACCATGCGGCGCGCGGTCGGGGAGGCGCACGCCGCGCACCTGATCTCCCTCGCGCACGGGATCGACGAGCGGCGCGTCGACCCGCAGGGCCGCGAGAAGTCCGCCGGCGCCGAGGAGACCTTCGCCCACGACCTCGTCGCTCCCGCGCTCCGGCGCCGCGAGCTCCTGCGCCTCGCCGACCGCGCCGCCCGGATGCTGCGGCAGCGTGGGATGCGGGCGCGGACCGTCGCGCTCAAGGTCCGCTTCGACGATTTCACCACGGTCACACGCGCACGGACGCTCCCGGCGCCCACCGATCTCGCCCGCGACCTCCACGCCACCGCGGTCGAGCTCCTCGACGCGCTCGGGGAGATCGGGCCGGTCCGGCTGCTCGGTGTGCGTGGCGAGGGCCTCGTCCCGGCCGACCGCGCGCCCGAACAGATCGTCCTCGGTGAGCCCGAGCACGGGTGGTCCGACGCGGAGCGGGCCGCTGACCAGGCGCGTTCCCGGTTCGGCGTCGCAGCCATCCGCCCGGCGAGCCTGCTCGGCGATCCGGACCCGGAGCGCGCGCGATCACCGGTGGAGGCCGGGGACCCGGGGCGGACCGGTCACCGACCGCATCCGCGTACCTTCCCTGCGACATCGCTCCGGCGCCGAACGGATGATCAGTGACGGCAACACGCCGGTCCGGGTAGTCGGACTGCCGACGGACTCGTAGGATGGTGCTGGGTCATCAGGACGATGCCCGCCAGACCTTGACGGGTCGGGCGAATTTCCATTCCGGTGCCGGAGGAGAATCATGCCGCTCTCCGAGCACGAGCAGCGTCTGCTCGAGCAGATCGAGCGCGCTCTCTACGACGAGGACCCGAAGTTCGCGTCCACGGTTCGGGGAGGCAAGCTCCGACGCCCGTCGCGTCGCCGGCGCATCCAGGGCGTCGCGCTCTTCGTGATCGGCGTCGTGATGCTGGTGCTCGGCGTCGTCTTGTTCAGTACCTCGACGGTGGGGATCATCGTCAGCGTCGTCGGCTTCCTCGCCATGTTCGGCGGCGCCGTCCTCGCGATCACCTCGTTCGGCGCCCGCAAGAAGGAGGCGGCCGCCGAGGGTGAGGCCGCCGCATCCGGCGCCACCGGCGAGAAGGAGCGCAGCCGCTTCACCTCGCGCATGGAAGAGCGTTTCCGCCGCCGCTTCGAGCAGGAATAGCCGCCCCACCCGCACGTCCTCCGACGCGCCGCCGACCTTCGGGTCGGCGGCGCGTCGTCGTTTCGCCCGGCGCCCGGGGTTTCGCAGCGAACGTGGTGTTCGCTGCTTCTACGCGCCCGAAGTCCCCGTTCGCTCCGCCGAGCCCCCACCTCGCTCCACCCCGAGCCCCACCTCGCTCCACCCCGGCCCCCACGTCGCCCCACCACGGGAGCCGCGACCTCCCACTCCACCCCCCACAGCACTCCCCACTCCACCCCCACGGCGTGTTCGCCCTGCTCGGGGAGCGGGGAGGGACGCCGCGACCGGCGTGTCGGGTCGACCTCCAGTGGCCGGAGCCGTCAGGGTCACGCGCAGTTCCCCCACCACTCCCCACCGTCGCTGACCAGGCAGAACTCGCTCGATCGGGGATCACCACGCCCGCAGGAGGGTTTGGTTGTGGGGCTAGGTGGGGTATGGTGGTGCGCAGTGGGGCGAATGGGGCCGCACAGGGGAGGTGGGCGCCGTGTTCCTCGGCACCCACACCCCGAGATTGGACGACAAGGGCAGGCTGACGCTGCCCGCGAAGTTCCGTGACGAGCTCGCAGGGGGGTTGATGATCACGAAGGGCCAGGACCACTGCCTCTACGTGTTCCCCCGTGACGAGTTCGAGCAGATGGCCCGCAAGGTGGCCGAGGCGCCGTTCACCGACGAGCGGGTGCGCGCGTACCAGCGCTACCTGTTCGCCGGCACCGACGAGCAGCGTCCCGACTCCCAGGGCCGCATCCCGATCGCGGCCGAGCTGCGTCGCTACGCCGGGCTCGAGCGGGACTGCACCGTGATCGGTGCGGTCAACCGCCTCGAGATCTGGGACAGCGCCGCCTGGGCCCGGTACCAGGACGAGCACGAGGCCGGCTACGCCCAGGCCCAGCAGGAAGTGCTGCCGGGCGTCTTCTGACGCCGACCGCACCGACGACAAGCGAACAGGCGGCGCCCGAGCGGGGCGCACGGTCCGGTGCCGTGAGGCCCCGGCCCGCAGGGCGACGGCCCTGGCGCACCTTCCCCGGCGCCAGGTCCGTCGATCTGCGGACCGGGACGTGACGACATCGGACCCCGGAGCGAGTGGCGACGAGTCGGCGGAGGGCGTTCGGTGGACGAGCACGGGGCGGGTCCTTCAGGGCCCCCGGGGTCGGATCCCGTGGACCGGCAGCGTCACGTCCCCGTCCTGCTCGACCGCATCGTCGCCCTCTTCGACCCCGCCCTCGCCGATCGTGACGCCGTGCTCGTTGACGCCACCCTGGGGGCGGGCGGCCACTCCGCCGCGCTCCTTTCTCGGCACTCGAGACTCACTCTTGTAGGTGTTGACCGCGACCGTTCGGCGTTGCGGCTCGCGTCCGAACGACTCTCCGGTTACGCCGAGCGCACGCACCTCGTGCACGCCGTGTTCGACGCGCTGCCCGAGGTGCTCAACGACCTCGGCTACCACACGGTGCAGGGCGTGCTGTTCGACCTCGGTGTCTCCTCCATGCAGCTCGACGAGGACGAGCGCGGCTTCTCCTACGCCCGCGACGCGCCGCTGGACATGCGGATGGACTCTTCGACCGGTCCGACCGCCGCGGACGTCCTCAACACCTACGCACCCGGCGACCTGATCCGGGTGCTCCACGACTACGGCGAGGAGCATGCGGCCCGACGCATCGTCGAGGCCGTCGTGCGTGCCCGGCGGCGGGCTCCGTTGCGGACCAGCGCGGAGCTCGTCGCCCTCCTCGAGGACGCGATCCCGGCCGCCGCCCGGCGCACGGGCGGCCATCCCGCGAAGCGCACGTTCCAGGCGCTGCGGGTGGAGGTCAACGGCGAGCTCGACGCCGTCGCGACCGCCGTCCCGGCGGCCGTGGACGCGCTCGCGGTCGGCGGCCGGGTGGTCGTCATGTCCTACCAGTCCCTGGAGGACCGCATCGTCAAGCGGGTGCTCGCCGAGCACACCCGCTCGAAGGCACCCCCGGACATGCCGGTGGTGCGCCCGGAGGACGAGCCCGACCTGCGCCTGCTCACCCGCGGCGCCGAGAAGGCCGACGACGACGAGATCGCCGCCAACCCCCGAGCGGCGTCGGTGCGGCTGCGTGCCGCAGAGCGAGTGCGGGAGGCCGCAGCATGAGCACCGCGACCCTGGCCGAGCCCCGCACGGGCACGGGCACGGGCACGACGCGCCCGCGGACCGACCCGCGCCGTGACAGCACGACGAGGAGGTCGACGCGCCCGGCCACCAGGGCCCCGGCGACGGCGGACTCGCGCTCCGGGGGCACCGCGCCCTTCGTCCTCCTGATCATGGTGCTGCTCACGGGCGGCCTGGTGGCGACGCTGTGGCTCTCCACGGCGGCGGCCGCCGACTCCTACCGCCTCGACGAGTCCCGCCAGGTCGCCCGGGATCTGTCCGAGCAGACCGAGCGCCTGCACCGCGACGTCGCCGCCGCCCAGTCGGCGCCCGCGCTGGCCGCCGCGGCCCGCGCGCAGGGCATGGTGCCTGCCGGCGAGCCCGCGGTGCTGCTGGTCGCCCCGGACGGCTCGTCCCAGGTCGTCGGCGACCCGAAGCCCGCCCAAGCAGCGGCCCCGCCGGCCGCGCCCGCCGGCCCCGCGAGCCCGGCCGGCCCCGCGAACCCGGCCGACCCCGCGAACCCCGGCCAGTCCACCGGTGCGCAGGCCGCCACCGACGGCCGGCCGGCCCCGGCGCCCGCCGGCGCCGCGGCGGCCGAGGACCACCTCACCGCGGTGCCGAGCCAGAACGACGACTCCCGGGACGACCCGCAGGCCGGTCGGTGATGGCGCGCAGCGCGCCGACCCTGAGCCGCCCGCCGGCCCGCGGCCCGGGAGGTCGTGCCCCGAGCGGCCGCCGGCCCTCGCCGCCGCCCCCGCCGCCCCGCCGCCCCGCCCGCCGGCCGTCCGCCCGCCCGCCGGACCCGCGGCGCCGGCTGCGTGTCGGCCGGGTGCTGCTGGTGGCCGTGCTGCTGCTGTGCACGCTGAAGCTGGTCGAGGTCCAGGGCATCCGGGCGAGCGAGCTGTCGGCGGACGCCGCGCAGCAGCGCACCACGCGCCTCAACGTGCCGGCCGAGCGCGGCGCGATCCTCGACCGCTACGGCACCCCGCTGGCGTTCAGCGTCGAGGCGAAGGCACTCGTCGCCAACCCGCGGCGGATCACGAACGACTGGAACGACCCGGCCGTCCGCTCCCAGCCGGGCTCGCCGACCCCGGACCAGCGCAAGTCGGCGATCGCCGTCGGCATGGGCCGCATCCTCGGTCTCGACCCGGGCCCGATCTTCGCGTCGCTGACCTCGGACCGCAGCTACGTCGTGCTCGCCCCGCTGGTCGACCCGGGGGCGGCGCGGCAGGTGCGCGAGGCGTTCCCGGAGATCGCCGAGGAGGACCGCGAGTCGCGCCAGTACCCGGCGGGTGATGTCGCCTCGACCGTGGTCGGCAGCGCGTCCTGGAACATGGACCGCCAGAAGATCCGCGGCTCGATCGGGCTGGAGAGCGCGCTCGACACCACGCTCGCGGGCACCGACGGGTTCCGGGTCGTCGACACCGCCGAGGGCAGCGATGCCGTCATCCCCGGCACCACCCGCGCCGAGCAGCCCGCGCAGGCCGGCCGTGACGTCGTCCTCACCCTCGACACCGATCTGCAGTACGCCGTCGAGCAGCGCCTGCGCGACTACACGGCCAAGGTCGGGGCCCGCAGCGGCAGCGCGGTGGTCCTCGACGCCCACACCGGCCAGGTGCTCTCGATGGCGAACTCGGGCGGGTTCAATCCCGCGGCGCCCGGCGCGGCGGGCGCGCAGCTGAGCAACCCCTCGGTCACGTCGCCGTTCGAGCCGGGCTCGGTCAACAAGCTCGTGACGATGGCGGCGGCGATCGAGAACGGCGTGGCTCGCCCCGAGGACGTCCTGCAGGTCCCGGGCAGCATCCGCGTCGCCGACCGGACGATCAGCGACGCCTGGTCCCACGGGACGATCAACCTGACGCTCAACGGGGTGCTCGGCCGCTCGTCGAACGTCGGCACGCTGATGACCGCGCAGCGCCTCGGCCCGGACCGGTTCAACGTGATGCTGCGGGCGCTCGGGATCGGCCAGCGCACCGGGATCGAGCTGCCGGGCGAGAGCCCCGGGTCGGTGCCGGCCCGCGAGGACTGGTCGGGCAGCACGTTCGGCAACCTGCCGATCGGCCAGGGTCTGTCCATGACGACCCTGCAGATGGCGAGCATGTACCAGGCGGTCGCCAACGACGGCGTCCGCGTGCCGCCACGGGTGGTCGAAGCCGAGGTCGGCGGGGACGGCGTGCGCATCCCGTCGGCGGCGCCCGAGGGCGTGCGCGCGATGAGCCCGGAGACGGCCCGCACGATGCGCGACATGCTGCAGTCGGTGACCCAGGACGGCACCGGGGGCAACCGGGGCACCGGCCCGGCGGCGGCGATGCCGGGCTACCCGGTGGCGGGGAAGACCGGGACCGCCCAGCAGGTCGACCCGGGCTGCGGCTGCTACTCGCAGTCGAACTACTGGATCACCTTCGCCGGCATGTTCCCGGCGCAGGACCCGCGCTACGTCGTCGCGCTGATGCTCGACCGCCCGCCGGGCGGCGACTCCGCGGCGCCGTTGTTCCACGACATCGGCGCGTACCTCGCGCAGCACGGGGCGGTGCCGGCGTCGACCGCCCCGCCGCGCGAGGTGCCGCTGACCCTGCCGTAGCAGACCGCACCGGCCGCAGGGCCTTCACGGAGGCCCCGGAGACGGTGAGTAGCCTGCGCCATCGTGTCCGCCGCACCGCCGAGGACCTTCGACGACGCCGCCGGCCCCGCCCGGAGGCGGGTCGGTGACGGCGACGCCGGCGGCGCCCCCGACCAGACCGACGCGGACCCGTTGCGGCCTCGTCGGACGGAGCCCGTGATGATCACTGCCGTGGCCGAGCGCATCCGCTCCACCCGCCCCGAGGACGGGCCGGTGGAGATCGTCGGCGACGACGCCGCGCGCGTCACCGGGGCCACGTTGCGGGCGCACGAGGTCCGGCCCGGCGACCTGTTCGCGGCGCTGCCCGGCGCCCGGGCGCACGGCGCGGACTTCGCGGGCCAGGCCCTCGATCGCGGCGCGGCGGCGGTGCTCACCGACGCGGCCGGTGCCCAGCGCGCGGCCCTGCGCGACGGGAACGTCCCCGTCCTGGTCCACGCCGACCCGCGCGCCGCGGTCGGCCCGGCGTCCGCCCTGGTCTACGGCGACCCCTCGACGCGCCTCGACGTCCTCGGCGTGACCGGCACCAGCGGCAAGACGACCACCGTCTACCTGCTCGAGGCGGCGCTCGCGGCGGCCGGCGCGACGACGGGGCTCATCGGCACCGTCGAGACGCGCCTGGGCGGCGAGCGGTTGCCCAGCGGGTTCACCACCCCCGAGGCGCCCGACCTGCAGGCCCTGCTCGCGCGGATGGCCGACGACGGCGCGACGCACGTGGCGATGGAGGTCTCGAGCCACGCCCTCGCGCTGGGGCGGGTCGCCGGCACCGGCTTCGCGGTCGGCGCCTTCACCAACCTGTCCGCCGAGCACCTCGACTTCCACACCGACATGGAGGACTACTTCGCGGCCAAGGCGCGGCTGTTCGACGGGCGCTCGCGGGCCGAGGTGGTCTGCGTCGACTCCCCGTGGGGCCGTCGTCTCGTCCGCGAGGCGACCGTGACGGTCGGCTCGCCCGACGCCGACTGGCGCGCCGAGGACGTCGTCGCCCTGCCCGACGGCACCCAGCGCTTCACCGTGCACGGCCCCGAGGGGCTCGTGCTGCCGGTGGCCGTGCGGCTGCCCGGCGCCTTCAACGTCACCAACGCCCTGCTCGCGCTGGCCTGTGGCGCGGCCAGCGGCCACGACCCGGCCGTGCTCGCCGGCGGGCTCGCGCAGGTCCGGGTGCCGGGCCGGATGCAGCGGGTCGAGGCGGGGCAGCCGTTCCTCGCGGTCGTCGACTACGCCCACAAGCCGGGGGCGGTCGAGGCGCTGCTCGAGACCCTGCGCGCCGGCGCAGCGGACTCGGGCGGGCGCCTGCTCACCGTGCTCGGCTGCGGCGGCGACCGTGACCGCGCCAAGCGTCCCGTGATGGGCCGGCTCGGCGCCCGGCTCTCCGACCACCTCTGGGTCACCGACGACAACCCGCGCTCCGAGGACCCGGCCGCCATCCGCGCCGAGGTGCTCGCCGGCGCGCGCGCCGTCGACGGCGCCGTCGTCGACGAGATCGGCGACCGCCGCGAGGCGATCGCCGCCGCCGTCGCCGACGCGCGCCCGGGCGACGTGGTCGTCGTGGCGGGCAAGGGCCACGAGACCGGCCAACAGGTGGGCGACGAGAAGTTCCCGTTCTCCGACGCCGACGAGCTGGAGCGAGCCATCGTGCGAGGCGGTCGCCCGTGATCGAGCTGACCCTCGCCGACGTCGCCCGCGCCACCGGTGGGCGGCTGCACGCCGCCACCGGGGAAGAGCGGGTCACCGGCTCCGTCGAGTTCGACAGCCGCGCGGTCACGGCCGGCGGGCTGTTCGTCGCGCTGCCCGGCGAGCGGGTCGACGGCCACGACTTCGTCGACGCCGCCCTGGCGAACGGTGCGGCCGGCGTCCTCGCCGCCCGGGAGGTGGACGGCGAGGGCGGGGTACCCACCGTGATCGTGCCGCCGATCCGGCAGGTGTCGTCGTCCTACGTCCTGGCCGCCGACACCGACGGCGCCGGAGCCGGTGTCCTCGCCGGCCTCGCCGCGCTCGCGCGCCACGTGGTCGACGTCCTCACCGCCGACGGCCTGCTCGTCGTCGGGATCACCGGGTCGTCGGGCAAGACGTCGACGAAGGACCTCACCGCGCACCTCCTCGAGGGGGCCGGCGAGACCGTCGCCCCGCCCGGGTCGTTCAACAACGAGCTCGGCCACCCCTGGACCGCGCTGCGCGCCACGCCCTCGACCCGCCACCTCGTCCTCGAGCTCTCCGCGCGCGGGCCCGGGCACGTTGCCGCCCTGTGCCGCGTCGCGCCGCCGCGCCTCGGTGTCGTGCTCAACGTCGGGTCGGCGCACCTGGGCGAGTTCGGGTCGCGCGAGGCGATCGCGCAGGCCAAGGGCGAGCTGGTGGAGGCGCTGCCCGCCGACGGGGTCGCCGTCCTCGGCGCCGACGACCCGGTGGTCGCCGCCATGGCGCGCCGCACCGCCGCGCGGGTGGTGCACGCCGGGCGGGCGCCCGAGGCGACGGTGCGCGCGGTGGACGTGACGGTCGACGAGGCCGGGCGCGCCGCGTTCCGTCTGGTCACCCCGGCCGGCGAGGCCCTGGTGCGCCTGGGGCTGCACGGCGCCCACCACGTCGACAACGCCCTCGCCGCCACCGCGGTCGCCCTCGAGGCGGGCCTGGGCGTCGACGCGATCGCCGAGCGCCTCGGCGCGGCGGCGGCGCGCTCGCGGTGGCGCATGGAGCTCACCGAACGCCCCGACGGCGTGCGGGTGCTCAACGACGCCTACAACGCGAACCCCGAGTCGATGCGGGCCGCGCTCGCGACGCTCGGGGCGATGGGCGGGCGCCACACCGCGGTGCTCGGGGTGATGGCCGAGCTCGGTGACGACGCCCCGCGCGCCCACACCGAGATCGGTCGCGAGGTCGCCCGTACCGGAGTGGAGCGCTTGATCGTTGTGGGTGACGGCGCCCGGCCGCTCCACGAGGCAGCGGCGTCGGGAGGAGTCGACTCCCGCCTGGTGCCCGACGCCGCCGCGGCCGCCGCCCTGGTGAGCGCGGACGTCTCCCCGGGCGACGTCGTGCTGATCAAGGCGTCGCGGTCCGCGGGGCTGGAGACGGTGGCCGAGGCACTGACCACCGCACGCGCAGCGGAGCGGAGCCGGACCATCGAACGGGGAGGAGCTCCATGAGGGGCGTGCTGGTGGCGGCGGGGGTCGCGCTGGCCGTGTCGATCCTCCTGACCCCGTACGTGATCCGCCTGTTCATCAAGCAGGGGTTCGGGCAGGAGATCCGCGAGGAGGGCCCGCAGAGCCATCGCGGCAAGCGGGGCACGCCGACCATGGGTGGCGTCGCGATCCTCGCGGCGGTGTGGATCGGCTACCTCGTCGCTCATCTCGCGGTCGACGTGGCGATCTCGGCGTCGGCGCTGCTGGTGCTGATGCTGATGACGGCGCTGGGGGTCGTCGGGTTCCTCGACGACTTCATCAAGATCCGGCGCCAGCGCAACCTGGGCCTGAACAAGACCGCCAAGCTGGTCGGCCAGTTCGTCAGCGCGGTGGTGTTCGCGGTGCTGGCCCTGCAGTTCCCCGACGAACAGGGCCTGAGACCCGTCTCCACGAACCTCTCGTTCGTGCGCGACATCGCGGTCGTCGGCTTCGGCGCGGTCGGGTTCGTGCTGTTCTGCTACCTGATCGTCACGGCGGCCTCGAACGCGGTGAACCTGACCGACGGGCTCGACGGCCTCGCCGCGGGCACGTCGGCGATGGTCCTGGCGACCTATCTGATCGTGTCGTTCTGGCAGTTCCGCAACGCGTGCGGCGTGCAGATCGAGGCGGGCTGCTACCAGGTCCGCGACCCCCTCGACATCACCCTCGTCGCGGCCGCGGCGATGGGCGCGTGCATCGGCTTCCTGTGGTGGAACGCCGCGCCCGCACGGATCTTCATGGGCGACACCGGCTCGCTGGCGCTCGGCGGGCTCTTCGCCGGGCTGGCCATGGTCACGCGCACCGAGCTGCTCCTGGTCGTGCTCGGCGGCGTGTTCGTGGTCGAGGCGCTCTCGGTGGTCATCCAGGTCGCGGTCTTCCGTACGACGCGCCGCCGCCCGTTCCGGATGGCGCCCTTCCACCACCACTTCGAGCTTGCGGGCTGGGCGGAGACCACGGTCATCATCCGGTTCTGGCTGCTCGCGGCGATCTGCTGCGCGCTGGGGCTGGGCCTGTTCTACAGCGAATGGCTGGCGGCCTCGGGTGGCTAGCCGGCCGCGAAGCAGGAGGGGGAGCACGAACTGGCCGGGCCGGCACGTGGTGGTCGCCGGGGCGCGGCGGACCGGGGTCTCGGTCGTCGACGTCCTGCTGCACCTCGGCGCGACCGTGACCGTCGCCGACGGCGACCCGGCCCAGCTCGACGCGCTGGGCGACCGTCCCGTGGCCCGCACGCAGGACCTCGCGGGGCTGCCGGACGGCTCCGATCGTCCCGACCTCGTGGTGACGAGCCCCGGCTTCCGCCTCGACTCCCCGCTGGCGGTGGCCGCACGGGCCGCGTCGGTGCCGATGGTCGGCGAGCCCGAGCTGGCCTGGTGGCTGGGCGACGACCTGGCGGTGTGCCCGGACGGGCCGCCGCGCTGGCTCGCCGTCACCGGCACCAACGGCAAGACGACCACGACGACGATGCTCGAGGCGATCCTGCGCGCGGCGGGGGAGGACACCGTCGCCTGCGGCAACATCGGGCTGCCCGTCGTCGACGCGCTGCGTGCCGGGCACCGGGTGCTCGCCGTCGAGCTCTCCAGCTTCCAGCTCGAGTGGTCGCCGTCGGTGCGCCCGTTCGCCGGAACGGTGCTCAACCTCGCCGAGGACCACCTCGACTGGCACGGCTCGATGGCCGCCTACGGCGCGGCGAAGGCCAAGGTGCTGCGCGGGGAGGTCGCCGTCGCGGCGCTCGACGACCGCGAGGCGGCGGCGCTGCTCGCCGCCGCGCCCGCGCCGCGCCACGTCGGCTTCACCCGCGGCGAGCCGGCGCCGGGCGAGCTGGGGATCGCGGACGGGTACCTGGTGGACCGGGCCTTCGGCGACCGCGTCCGGCTCGCGGCCGTCGCCGACATCGCCCCGCCCGGCCCGCCCGGGGAGGCCAACGCGCTCGCCGCCGCCGCCCTCGCCCGGGCGCACGGCGTGTCCCCGGAGGCCGTCGCCGCCGGGCTGCGCGCGGTCGCGCCGGGCCCGCATCGCGGGGCCGTCGTGGCCGAGGCCGGCGGGGTTCGCTGGGTCGACGACTCGAAGGCCACCAACCCGCACGCCGCCGCGGCCTCGCTGGCCGCGCATCCGAGCGTGGTCTGGGTGGCGGGCGGGCTGCTCAAGGGCGCCGACGTCACCGACGTCGTCGTGGCCCACCGCGCGCGGCTCGCCGGGGCCGTCGTGCTCGGCCGTGATCGCGCGGACGTGGCCGCCGCGCTCGCGCGACACGCCCCCGAGGTCCCCGTCGTGGACGTGGGCGGGGGTGACGATGGGCCCGTGAGCGAACCCGAGCACGGCATGCTGGCTGCGGCGCGGGCCGCCGCGACCCTGGCGCGGCCCGGCGACACGGTGCTGCTCGCCCCGGCAGCGGCGTCGATGGACATGTTCCGCGACTACGCCGCCCGCGGCGACGCGTTCGCCGCCGCGGCGCGCACCGTCGCCGGTGGGGCGGGCGCGCACAGCGCGGCCAGCCCCGACGTCGAGACCTCGTCGAGCTCGTGAGCGCGCCGGCCCGCGGGCCGGGCCGGTCGGGTCGTGCGGGGCGGGGCCCGTCCCGCCCCGGCGTCCTCGCCGCCGCCCGCACGGCGCTGCACCAGTGGCTCGAACGCCCGCTGACGTCGCTGCACCTCGTGCTCGCGGTGTTCGGGCTGCTCACCGCGCTCGGGCTGGTGATGGTGCTCTCGGCGTCGGCGGTGTCGTCCTACGCGGCGGGCGGGTCGTCGTACGGGGTGTTCTTCCGCCAGGCCGTGTTCGCGCTGATCGGGGTCGCCCTGTTCTGGCTGGGTCTGCGCGTGCCGCCGCGCCAGCTGCGGGCGGCGAGCCCCTGGCTGCTCGCCGGCTGCCTGGTCCTGCTGGTGCTCGTGCTCGTCCCGGGGCTGGGGGCGGTGGTCAACGGGTCACGCAGCTGGTTCCGCGTCGCCGGGCTGTCGCTGCAGCCCTCCGAGCTGACGAAGATCGCGCTCGCGCTGTGGGGCGCGCACGTCCTGGTGCGCCACCGCCCCCACCCGCGGACCTGGCGCGCCGCGCTGATGCCGCTGCTGCCCGTCTCGCTGGGGGTGCTCGGCCTGGTGCTCGCCCAGCCCGACCTGGGCACCACGGTGTCGCTGATGATCATCGTGTTCGCGCTGCTGTGGTTCGCGTGCGCGCCGCTGGGGCTGATGGCGTTCATCGTGTCGAGCGGCGTCGTGGCCTCGGTGGTGCTCGGGGTCGTCGCCACCTACCGGCAGAGCCGCATCACCGCGTTCCTCAACCCGGAGGCGGCCGATCCGCTCGGCCCGGCCTACCAGGCGCGGCAGGCCCTGTACTCGCTCGCCGACGGCGGCCTGTTCGGCGCGGGACTCGGCCAGGGCCGCGCGAAGTGGGACTACCTGCCCAACGCCGACAACGACTTCATCTTCGCGATCATCGGCGAGGAGCTGGGATTCGTCGGCGCTGCCGCCGTGATCGCGCTGTTCGCGACGCTCGCCTACGTCGGCCTGCGGATCGCCGTGCGCAGCGTGGACCCGTGGATCCGCGTGGTCGCCGCGACGCTCACGGTCTGGCTCGCCGCGCAGGCCTGCATCAACATCGGCTACGTCGTCGGTCTGCTCCCGGTGACCGGCATCCCGCTGCCGCTGGTGTCCTCGGGCGGCACGTCGCTCGCCCTCGCGCTGCTCTCGGGCGGCCTGCTCGCGAACTTCGCGCGACACGAGCCCGAGGCCGCCCGGGTGCTGCGCGCTCACGGGCAGGGCCGTCTCGCCCGCACGCTGCGGCTGCCCGAGCCCGAGGTCGCGTCTCGGCCGGGAGGGCGGGAAGGGCCCCGGGCGGGACCCCGGGGAGGGGGCCGGTGACGGGCCGCTCCGGCGATCCGGACCATAGGGGCATGGACATCCCGCTCTCCGTGGTCGTGGCCGGCGGCGGCAGCGCCGGGCACGTCGAGCCCGCCCTCGCCACCGCCGACGCGGTCCGCCGGCTGCGCCCGGACGCGCGCATCACGGCCCTGGGTACGGAGAAGGGTCTCGACACCCGCCTGATCCCGGCGCGCGGCTACCCGCTCGCGCTGATCCCGCCGGTGCCGCTGCCCCGTAAGCCGAACGCGGACCTCGCCCGCCTGCCCTACCGCGTGGTCCGCTCGGTGCACCGGACCCGCGCGGTGCTGCGCGAGGCCGGCGCCGACGTCGTCGTCGGCTTCGGCGGCTACGTGGCGCTGCCCGCCTACCTGGCGGCCGCCTCGATGCGCCTGCCGATCGTGGTGCACGAGGCCAACGCGCGCGCGGGGATCGCGAATAAGGTCGGCGCCCGCTTCGCGCGCGAGGTCCTCGCCGCCGTGCCGGGCAGCGGGCTCGCCGGGGCGCGGGTCATCGGCATCCCGCTGCGTCGGGCGATCACCGACCTCGACCGCGCCGGCCTGCGCGCCCAGGCCCGCGAGCACTTCGGGCTCGACCCGCAGGCCCCGGTGCTGCTGGTCTTCGGCGGCTCGCAGGGCGCGCGCTCGCTCAACGAGGCGGTCTCGGCCGCGGTTCCCGCGCTCACCGCCGCCGGGGTCTCGGTGCTGCACGCCCACGGTCCGACGAACGCGCCGACCGTCGAGGCCGTGTCGTCGTCCCACCCGCCCTACGTGCCCGTGCCCTACCTCGAGCGCATGGACCTCGCCTACGCCGCCGCCGACGTCGCCCTGTGCCGGTCCGGCGCGATGACCGTCGCCGAGGTGTCGACGGTCGGGCTGCCGGCGATCTACGTGCCCCTGCCGCACGGCAACGGCGAGCAGGAGCTCAACGCGACGCCCGTCGTCGAGGCCGGTGGCGGCGTGATCGTGCCCGACGCGGAGCTCACCGGGGAGAAGGTCGCGGAGATCGTCACCGGCCTGGTCTCCGACCCCGCCCGGCTCGCCGCGACCGCGGAGGCGGCCCGGCGTTCGGGCCACGCGGGGGCGGACGAGACACTGGCCCGGACAGTGCTGGACGTGGCGGGTCACGTCGGCGCGAGCGCGACGGGGAGGACGCAGCCATGAGCCCGACGGACCAGGCAGAACAGGTGACCGAGTCCGGCGTGCCGCCCCTGCCCAGGCTGCTCTCCCGCGTCCACTTCATCGGCGCAGGCGGCGCCGCCATGAGCGGCATCGCGCGCATCCTGCTGGCGCGCGGCGCCATGGTGTCGGGCTCCGACGCCAAGGACTCCCGCGCGGTGCTCGCGCTGCGCACGCTCGGCGCCGAGGTCACCGTCGGCCACGACGCGCACAACCTCGACCTGCTGCCCGGCGGCCCGACGTGCCTCGTCACGACGAAGGCCGTGCACCAGGCCGACCCGGACAACCCCGAGCTCGTCGAGGCCGCCGCACGCGGCATCCCGGTGCTGCACCGGTCCGCGGTGCTGGCCGAACTGATGGCCGACCACCGGGCCGCCTGCGTCTCGGGCAGCGCGGGCAAGACCTCGACGACCTCGATGCTCGTGGTGGCGCTGCAGGCATGCGGCGAGGACCCGTCGTTCATGATCGGCGGCGACCTGCTCGCGTCGGGCTCGAGCGCCCACCACGGCCTGGGCGACGTCTTCGTCGCGGAGGCCGACGAGAGCGACGGCTCGTTCCTCGCGTACTCGCCGGCCGTCGCGATCGTGACCAATGTCGAGCCCGACCACCTCGACCACCACGGCACCGCCGAGGCCTACATGGCGGTGTTCGACGCCTTCGCGGCCCGGATCGAGTCGGGGGGCGCGCTCGTGGTCTGCGCGGACGACGCCGGGGCCGCGACGCTCGGCGACCGCGCCGCGGAGTCCGGGATCCGCGTGCGCCGCTACGGGCGCGCCGCCACGGGTCCCGACGACGTCGCGGTGCTCGACTACCGCGCCGAGGGCTCGGCGGGGATCCTGCGCCTGGCGCTCGCCGGGCAGTCCCACGAGCTGCGCCTCGGCGTGCCGGGGGAGCACCAGGCCCTCAACGCCTGCGCCGCCCTGCTCGCCGGGCTCGACCTCGGCGCGCCGATCGACGGCCTGCTCGGCGGGCTCGCCGGATTCGACGGGGTGCGCCGCCGCTTCGAGTACCGCGGCACCGCGGCCGGCGTGCGGGTGTACGACGACTACGCCCACGCACCCACCAAGGTCGCCGCCCAGTTGCGCGCCGCCCGCCCGGTGCTCGGCGAGCACGGCCGCCTGGTCGTGGCGTTCCAGCCGCACCTCTACTCGCGCACCCGGGACTTCGCCGCCGAGTTCGGCGCCGCGCTGTCGCTCGCCGACGAGGTCGTGGTGCTCGACGTCTACGGCGCGCGCGAGCAGCCCGAGCCCGGCGTGAACGGCGAGCTGATCGCCCGCCAGCTCACGCTGCCCGACGAGAACGTGCACTACGAGCCCTCGTGGGGCCAGGTACCGGCGCTGCTCGCCGACCTCGCGCGCCCGGGCGACCTCGTCGTGACGATGGGCGCCGGCGACATCACCGTCCTCGGCCCCGAAGTGCTCTCCGAGCTCGAGCGCCGCGAGGCGCAGGCCGAGACACGGTGACCGGTCCACCATGACCGGCCCGGCCCGCCCCACCGGACGACCCGCTCGCACCGGCCGCGGGAACCGGCCGGGACGGGCGGGTCGCCCCGAGCAGCGCGAGAACGGTGCGCGCGACCGCCGGCACGGCGGCGCCGGCGCGCGTCCCGAGGGCGCGGCGGCCGGCTCACCCGGACGCGCGCGCCGTCCCCGCCCGCCGGTCTCCGGGCCCGCCCGGCGGCGCCGCGGGCTCTGGGTCGGCCTCGCCGTGGGGTTCCTGCTCGTGGCGGCGGTCGTGTACCTGACGGTCTGGTCGCCGGTGCTCGACCTGCGCGAGGTGCAGGTCGTCGGGGCCGCCCCCGACCAGGTCGATCCCGTGCGCGCCGCCGCGGCCGTCGAGCCCGGCACCTCGCTGCTGTGGCTCGACACCGACGACGTCGCCGAGAGCGTGCGCGCACTGCCCCGTGTCGCGACGGTCGACGTGTCGCGTGACTGGCCCGGCACCCTCGTCGTCACCGTCACCGAGCGGGAGCCGGTGCTGGCCGCGCCCGCCCCGTCCGGCGGGGTCGTGCTCGTCGACGCCACCGGGTTCGGCTACCGCACGATGCCCGCGCGCCCGGCGGGCGTGCCGGCGCTGAGGCTGCCGCCCGGGATGCTCCCGTCGCCCGACGAGCCCGGCACGCGCGCGGCCGCCGACGTCGTCGTCGCCCTCCCGGCGACCCTGCGCGCCGATCTCGTCGAGGTGCGCGCCAACGGCCCCTACGAGGTCGCGTTCGTGCTCACCGGCGACCGCGAGGTCCGCTGGGGCGCCGCCGCCGACAACGAGCGCAAGGCGCAGGTGCTGGGCGCGCTGCTCACCCGCCCGGGCTCGGTCTACGACGTGTCGACCCCGGACCTCGCCGTCGTCCGCTGACGCGTCTCGGCTTCTGACCGAAGGGGCCCTTCGGTCGGTAACCCCCCGGACGCGCCCGCGCCCCCGAAGCGTCGAGTGCTGGTCGAGGGTTCGCGGGCCGCGACGACCGCCCGGCGAGCGGGTGACGCGAGGTCGGGACACGCCCGGCGCGCCTCGTGGAAATGCGGCGTGGGGCCTGCCTACCGTGCGCGTGTCGCGGAGAAGCCCTCACCGTAAACCTCCACTCGAGGTCGAGGGTTGCGACACGCCGGACCCGGACGACCAGCGTCGCCTAGACCCAGCTCGAAAGGCGGATCCATGACGCCCCCGCACAACTACCTGGCCGTGATCAAGGTGGTCGGCATCGGTGGTGGCGGCGTCAACGCCGTCAACCGCATGATCGAGGTCGGCCTCAAGGGCGTCGAGTTCATCGCGGTGAACACCGACGCGCAGGCGCTGCTGATGTCCGACGCCGACGTCAAGCTCGACGTCGGCCGCGAGCTCACGCGCGGGCTCGGCGCGGGCGCGGCACCCGACGTGGGCCGCCGCGCCGCCGAGGACCACCGCGAGGAGATCGAGGAGGTCCTCAAGGGGGCCGACATGGTCTTCGTGACCGCGGGCGAGGGCGGCGGCACGGGCACGGGCGGCGCGCCGGTGGTCGCGAGCATCGCGCGCAAGCTCGGCGCGCTCACGATCGGCGTCGTCACCCGGCCCTTCAACTTCGAGGGCAAGCGCCGCGCCACCCAGGCCGAGAACGGCATCACCGAGCTGCGCAACGAGTGCGACACGCTCATCGTGATCCCCAACGACCGCCTCCTGCAGCTCGGCGACGTGGGCCTCTCGCTCATGGACGCCTTCCGCAGCGCGGACGAGGTGCTCCTCTCCGGTGTCCAGGGCATCACCGACCTCATCACCACGCCGGGTCTGATCAACCTCGACTTCGCCGACGTCAAGAGCGTCATGTCCGGGGCGGGCAGCGCGTTGATGGGCATCGGTGCCGCGCGGGGGGAGAGCCGCTCGGTGGAGGCCGCGGGCAAGGCGATCAACTCGCCGCTGCTCGAGGCGAGCATGGACGGCGCCTACGGCGTGCTGCTCTCCATCGCCGGCGGGTCGGACCTCGGTCTCTTCGAGATCAACGAGGCCGCCTCGCTCGTGCAGGAGGCCGCGCACCCCGAGGCGAACATCATCTTCGGGACGGTCATCGACGACTCGCTCGGCGACGAGGTCCGGGTCACCGTGATCGCCGCTGGCTTCGACTCCGGCTCGCCGACCCACAAGAAGCTCGAGCCGCAGGCGCTCGCGTCGGCCTCGGGGTCCTCGACCGCCACCGCGTCCGCGCAGGCCGGGCAACTGAACAGCGGCCAGGGCGCGCCCCCCGTCACCGCGGGGAACCCGTCCCCCTCCTCGGCCCCGACGGTGCCGGCCGCCCCGGCCGTCGACCGCGGCGCGCTCGACCGGCCGGCCGGCTCCACGACCGGCAGCACGACCGGCAGCACGACGGCGGCCACGGCCACCGGCGCTACCAACGGCGCCGGTTCGGGCGGTCCCGCCCCGAGCGACCCCGCGGGCGAGGCGGCGGCGTCGAAGCCTCCGGAGACCTCGACGGGCGCTGCCGCGTCGGGCACCTCCGCGGCGTCGGGCACCGCCCCGACCACCGAGCGGTCGACCGCTCGTGCCGCCGACGAGGACGACGTGGACGTCCCGTCGTTCATGAGAAGCTGAGGGCGTGGCTGCCGGCTCTGGTTCCGCGACCGCGCACGACGCCGACGCCGGTGGGTCCGGCCCGTCGGTCCGGGTCCGGCGGGTCCTGACCACCCGCGCCGGCGGGCGGTCCGCGCCGCCGTACGACCGGTTCAACCTCGGCGACCACGTCGGGGACGATCCGTACGCCGTGGCCGCCAACCGGCGCCGTCTCGGTGAGGGCATCGGGCTGGGGCCGGAGCGCGTGGCGTGGATGAACCAGGTCCACGGCACCGACGTCGCGGTGGTCAGCGCGCCCGGCGGGGAGACGCCGACGGCCGATGCGCTCGTCACCGACCGCCCGCGCCTGGCCCTGGCCGTCGTCGTCGCCGACTGCGTGCCGGTGCTGATCGCCGACCCGGGCGCCGGGGTGGTCGCGGCCGCGCACGCCGGGCGCCGCGGGGCTGCCGACGGGGTCCTCGAGCGCACGCTGGAGGCGATGGCCGGGCTCGGTGCGGAGATCGAGAGGGTCGAGGTGCTCCTCGGCCCGGCGATCTGCGGCGAGGACTACGAGGTGCCCGCGGCCATGCGCGACGAGGTCGAGGCGGCCCTGCCCGGCAGCGCGGCCACCACGCGCATCGGGACGCCGTCGCTCGACCTGCGCGCCGGCCTGCGCCGCCGCCTCGCCGACCTCGGGATCACCCGCGTCGACGTCGACGCCCGCTGCACCTTCGAGGACGACCAGCTCTTCAGCCACCGGCGCGCCCAGCCCACGGGGCGGCTCGCGGCGGTGACATGGTGGGAGTACCCGCGGCCGTGACGGACGACCGTCGTGCCCAGCTCGCCGACGCCCTGACCGCCCTGCGCGAGCGCGTGGCGGACGCCGCCCGTGCGGCGGACCGCGACCCCGCCGAGGTCGGCCTGCTCGCGGTCACCAAGACCTGGCCCGCCGCGGACGTCGCGCTGCTCACCGACCTCGGGCTCGTGGCCTTCGGGGAGAACAAGGAGCAGGAGGGGGCGGCCAAGGCTGCCGAGCTCGCCGAGCTGCGCCCGGACGCCACACCGCGCTGGCACGTCGTCGGGCGCCTGCAGCGGAACAAGACGCGCAGCCTCGTGCGGTGGGCCCACGCCGTCGACTCGGTCGACTCGGCGCGGCTCGTCGACGCCCTCGAGGCCGCCGTGGCCAAGGCGATCGACGCGGGGGAGCGGACCGATCCGCTCGAGGTGCTCGTCCAGGTGAGCGTCGACGCGGACCCCGCCCGGGGCGGCGCGACCGTCGACGAGGTGCCCGTCCTTGCCGACCGCGTCGCCGGCTGCACCCACCTGCGCCTCGGTGGCGTCATGACCGTCGCTCCGCAGGACGTCGCACCGGAGGAGGCCTTCGCCACGGTGTGGGAGCTGGCCGAGCGGGTACGCGCGTCGCACCCGGGCGCCACGACGCTGTCGGCGGGGATGTCGGGGGATCTCGAGGCGGCGGTCTCGTACGGGTCCACGTGCGTGCGTGTCGGAACGGCGTTGCTCGGCCGACGGTGAGCTAGCGTTCCGTGTGAGTGAACGACACGGATGTGACTCACCGCGTGTGGCGCGCGGGGTCTCCGTCGGACAGGGGAGACGGCCATGACCACTCTGCACCGGGTGAAGGCGTACTTCGGGATGGTCCCGGCCGACGAGCTGGACGACTACGACGGCTACGGCGACGACCGGTACGACCGCGATCGGCTCTCGGCCGAGCGGCACTCCGGCGACCGGCACCGCTACGGCGCGGACCGGTACGACGAGCGCTACGACGACCGATACGACGCTCGCGACTCCTACGACGGCGGCTACTACGGCCGCGGCCGCACGGAGGACGTCCGGGACGCCCGGGATGCCCGCGAGTCGCGGTACGACCGCTACGACCGGTACGAGGACTCCCGCGAGCGCCGGACGCCGCGTCCGCGCGACCCGGAGGTCACCGAGATCCGCCGCGACGACGACGCGACCGACGCGCTCGCCCGCGCCGGCCGCAACCGCAGCTGGGCCGCCGGCGGCGGGGCGGGCCACACCTCGGTACGCCCGACCACGCCGCGCACCCCGCCGTCGCTGTCGTCCGCGTCGTCCACCTCCGCGTCCGGCTCCCCGACCTCGTCCGCCGCGACGACGTCGGGGAAGAGCGCCGGCGCCTCGGACGCCGACCCGCCGAGCTCGCCCGCCGAGATCACCTCGCTGCAGCCGAAGAGCTACAACGAGGCCCGGGTGATCGGCGAGCGCTACCGCGACGGCATCCCGGTGATCATGAACCTCACGGAGATGGACGACGTCGCGGCCAAGCGCCTCGTCGACTTCGCCGCCGGTCTGGCCTTCGCGCTGCGCGGGTCGATCGAGAAGGTCACCAACCGCGTGTTCCTGCTCTCACCGCCGAACGTCGAGGTCTCCGCGACGGAGCGCCGGAAGCTCGCCGAGACCAACTACGCGTCGACGTCCTGACCTACGCTCCGGCCGACGAGCGAACCCGCCGTCCTTCGTTCTCGGGTCATCCGCTACGTTCTGCGTCTTCTCGATGAATCCGGGTCACATCGACGGGTCCGTGAGCGATGGAGGCCACGCGGGTTCCTGCGCTCGATCGCCGCCGGTCCAGAGGGTTCGCTGCGCGGCCGAACGGGCGACGTCGGGCGCGGCGCGCCGGATGGCCTGTCCCGTGCGCCGAGCGTGTCGCCCCGGCTACCCGGAGCCCGGCGGGCTCGCGATCCGCTCCTGTCACCGCACGTAGAGGTTCACGAAGCGTCACGACCCGACCGGCGGATCGCCGTTCGGCTCGGAAATCGGTAGGTCTGTGGGTTTCCTCACGGCCGTTCGTGGCGCTGCGTCACCAATCGGGCGGCGAGGGCAGCGCGTCACTGGACCCGTCCATTATGGTTCTGTCGCTCGCAGAGGTCATACTCTGCGGGTGGCGGAGCTCGAAGAGCCCGAGGTACCTGGGGTTCCGCAGCCGAGGAGTGCTTGAGGAGATCCGATGCCGCTGACCCCCGCCGACGTTCACAACGTCGCGTTCAGCAAGCCGCCGATCGGGAAGAGGGGCTACAACGAGGACGAGGTCGACGCCTTCCTCGACCTCGTCGAGGCCGAGCTGGGCCGGCTGCTGGAGGAGAACAACGACCTCCGCGAGCAGGTGGAGCAGCTCGAGCAGCAGCTCTCGTCGGCGCACGCCGACCTCGACGACGCCCGCAGCAAGGCCGGCGCGGCGCAGAGCGCGGGCGCCAACTCGGGCCCGCAGACGCAGGTCTCGGCCCCGCCGCCGAGCCGTCCCGTCGAGGACGCGCCACGCACCGTGCAGCAGCCGATGCCGCCTCAGCAGCCCCCGATGCCCGCCCAGACGCAGCAGGCCGTCGTGCCGCCGCCGTTCGGGATGTCCGAGCAGAGCCAGGGCGGCGCGAACGGTGGCGACCACCACGTGCAGGCCGCCAAGGTCCTCGGGCTGGCCCAGGAGATGGCCGACCGTCTCACCGCGGAGGCCAAGTCCGAGGCGGACGGGATGCTCGCCGACGCGCGCACCAAGTCCGAGCAGCTCCTCTCCGAGGCGCGCACCAAGTCGGACAGCATGGTCAACGAGGCGCGCACCCGCGCCGAGACGATGCTGAACGACGCGCGGACCCGCGCCGAGACGCTCGAGCGCCAAGCGCGCGACAAGGCCTCGACCCTCGAGCGCGACGCGCAGCGCAAGCACAACGAGACGATCAGCCTCATCGAGCAGCAGAAGGGCGGGCTCGAGAAGAAGATCGACGAGCTGCGCACCTTCGAGCGCGAGTACCGGACACGGCTGAAGACCTACCTCGAGTCGCAGCTCCGCGACCTGGACGGTCGGGGCTCGGCGGCGCCGGACAACGGCCGCAACGGCACCGGCGGGTACGCGACCAGCGGCTACGGCTCCCGCGCCGAAGCCGGCAGCTGACGGACGCCGCGCGGCCCGCTCCCGCCTGACGCGGAGCGGGCTCGTGGCCCTATGTGGGGGTCCCGACCGTGCTGCTCCTCGTCCTGCTCTGCGTGCTGATCGCCTTCGGGCTCCTGGTCGTCGCGGTGGTCACCTCGGTGGCCTCGTGGGCCTGGGGCTCGGTGGTGGCCAGCGTGCTGGCCGCCGCGCTCCTCGTCGCCGACGTCGTCCGTCGACGCCGGCGTGAGCGCGAGAGCCGCAGCCAGGCCGCCGCTCCGGCGGCGACCGGGTCCTCGGGACCGATCGCGTCGCCATCGTCGTCCTCCGGGTTCGCCCCGGGCGTGCACTCCTCCGACCCGGGACAGGGCTCCCCGGAGGCGGCGCCGACGTCGGTCACCGCAGGATCCCCGCCGCCTCCGGGAGCGCCGGGCGGGCCCGGACCCCAGGGACCTGCGCATGCCGGGCCGCAGGGCCCCCCCGCCGGACAGGGCCCGGGGGCGCCGGGGTCCGGTCCGCAGGGTCCGGGAGCGGCGAGTGCCGCGGGTGCCGCCGGTACCTCGTCGGGTGGCGCTCCCGACGGGCCGCACGGGCCCGACGACCCGGGCGACGACGCACCGGCCGGTGCGGACGAGCGGAACGGTGACCGCCCGCGCGGAGCCGCTGCCGGTGGCGCGGCGGCGCTCGGAGCCGCGGGGCTCGCGGCGGGTGCGGCCGCCGCCTCCCGCCCGTCCGGGCCGCAGCAGCCTCCGGCCGCGGGTTCGTCCGGGCCGGCCGGGTCGTCCGGGCCGGCCGGTCCCCCCGGGTCCTCGGCGAGCTCCCGGTGGGCGACCACCACGGCCCGCCCTGATTCGCAACCCTCCCGCGTGCCCGGCGCGCCCCAGGGCTCGCGCATCCTCGGGATGCTGCCGATGCCGGGGACCCCGGCGGAGGCCCGCCTCGGCGGTGGTGCTCCCGCCGCGCCGGGTGCTTCCGCCGCGCCGGGTACCCCCGCCGCGGCGGCCGCGGGTGCTCCGCCCTCCGGACGCCCCGACGGCGAGAGCGGTGACGACGCGGCGACCACCCGCATCGACATGAACGACATCTCCCGGGCGCGTCACGGGGCCCCTGCGCAGCAGGGTCCCGGCGACGCGGCGGCCAACGGCGCCCCGGGCCGCCCACCGCACGGGGCGGGCGGACAGCCGCCCGGACAGCAGCCCGGACAGCAGCCGCCGGGCGCACCCCCCGCCGGTCAGGTCCCCGCCGGACCGCCGCCCGGTCAGAGCTTCGCCGGCCGGCCTCCGGGCGCTCCGCCTCCCGGTGCCCCCTCCGCCCCGCCGCCTCCGCCCCCCGCCGCGCAGCCGGAGGAGGAGGCCGTCGACGACGCCACCCGCCAGGCGGTGGCGGGCCTCGACGACGAGGTCCTCGTGATCGACGAGGAGCCGCTGTTCCATCTCGGGCGCTGCAGCTACCTCTACGGCCGCGAGGTCATCCCGCTGCCCGTGGGCGAGGCGGTCGAACTCGGGTTCACGGGCTGCTCCTGGTGCACACCGGTCGCGGCGCTCACCGGGGCGCAGAGCGCCGACAGCAGGCGGTGAACCGGCTCACCGACCGGAGCTTCCGGACGGTTCCGGGCATCGCCGCTCGCTAGGGTCGTCCCTTCCACCGGGGAGGGGTGACGACGCATGGACCAGCTGCCCCTCCTGCTCGGGATCGGCGCGGCCGTCGTGCTCGTCTCCGTCCTCGCCGTGCGGGTGTCCACCCGCGTCGGCCTGCCCTCGCTGCTGATCTACCTCGGGATCGGGGTGGCACTCGGGGAGTCGGGGCTCGGCATCCGCTTCGACGACGCCGCCCTCACCCAGGCGCTCGGGGTGGCGGCCCTGGTCCTCATCCTCGCCGACGGCGGCCTGTCCACCCGCTGGAACACCGTCCGTCCCGCGCTCGGCCTCGGGATCGCGCTCTCGACGGTCGCGGTGGCGGTGAGCATCGGCGTCACCGGCGTCGCGCTCTGGTCGCTCCTCGGTCTCGACCCGCGCGTCGCGTTCCTCTGGGGTGCCGTGCTGTCCTCCACCGACGCCGCCGCGGTGTTCAGCGTGCTGCGCAACCTCGGGCTGAGCGGGCGGCTGGTCGGCTCGCTCGAGCTCGAGTCCGGGCTCAACGACGCCCCGGTCTTCCTCGCCGTCGTGATCCTCTCGTCGGCGACCTCGCTGAGCTGGCTCGACCCGCTGCTCGTCGTCTACGAGCTCCTCGTCGGTGGCCTGCTCGGGGCCGCTCTCGGGCGCGTCGGCGCGCTCGGGCTGCGGCGCGCGGCCCTGCCCGCGACCGGGTTGTACCCGCTGGCCACGCTCGCGGTCTGCATCCTGGCCTTCGCCTCGGCGCAGCTGCTGCACGCGTCCGGGCTGCTCGCGACCTACGTCGCCGCGCTGGTGCTCGGCAACTCCACGCTGCCCCACCGCGAGGGTTCCCGTTCGTTCGCGGAGGGGCTCGGCTGGCTCGCCCAGATCGGGCTGTTCGTGCTCCTCGGGCTCTACGTCTCCCCCGACCGCCTCTCCGGTGCCGTCGTGCCCGCGCTGATCGCCGGGGCCGTGCTGCTCTTCGCCGCCCGCCCGCTGTCGGTGGCCGTGGCCGCGATCGGGTTCCGGGTGCCCTGGCGCGAGCAGATCTTCCTGTCCTGGGCGGGGCTGCGCGGTGCCGTCCCGATCGTGCTCGCGCTCGTCCCGCTCACCGAGGGGCTGCCCGGTGCGCGGGATCTCGTCGACGCCGTGTTCGTGCTCGTGGTGGTGCTGGTGCTCCTGCAGGGCACGACGCTGCCGTTCGTGGCGCGCAGGCTCGGTCTCGCGGGGGACTCGCGGGTCGAGGAGATCGAGGTCGACGCCGCACCCCTGGACACGCTGCGCGCCGATCTCCTGCAGATGACCGTCCCGGTCGGCTCGCGGATGCACGGCGTCTACGTCCGCGAGCTGCGCCTGCCCGAGGGCTCCGGGCTGAGCCTCGTCGTGCGCGACGGCACGAGCTTCACGCCGCAGGGCGAGAGCCGGATCCAGGAGGGCGACCAGCTGCTCGTCGTCACCACCGAGACCGCGCGCGACGCCGCCGAGGAGCGGCTGCGGTCGGTCGACCGTTCCGGGCGCCTGGCGCGGTGGCGCGGCGACACCGGTGGCACGCCGTCGCTGCGGCCGGGCGAGGCCCGGAGCACCGAGCGTGGCACCCCGCCGAGGGACGGGACGGGTCCTGGGACGATGGGACGGTGAGCAGCGCACCTCCCGCCGACAGCCCGCCCGAGGCGGACCGGCCGCCCAAGCGCATCGGGATGCTGGCGGCGATCGCGGTGACGATCGTGCTCCTCGACCTCCTCACCAAGGTCGTCATGGTGTCGTGGCTGGCCGACGGCGAGCGGGTACCCCTGATCGGCGACCTGGTGTCGTTCACGCTCATCCGCAATCCGGGGGCGGCGTTCTCCTTCGCCACGGGCATGACCTGGGTGCTGACCCTGATCGCGGTCGCCGTGGTGATCGGGATCGCTCGCTTCGCCCGCCGGCTGCGCTCGAAGGGTTGGGCGCTCGCGCTGGGCCTCGTGCTCGGCGGGGCGCTCGGCAACCTGATCGACCGGTTCTTCCGCGGCCCGGGCCCGCTGCAGGGCCACGTCGTCGACTTCGTGTCGGTCGGCTGGTTCCCGGTGTTCAACGTGGCCGACTCGGCGATCACCGTCGGCGGCGTGCTGCTGGTGGTGCTGGCCCTGCTCGGTCGGGACCTCGACGGCACCCGCGCGGGCTCGAAGGACCCGGAAGACTCGAAGGATCCGGACGACGAGGCGGCCGCATGAGCCTGCGCACGCTGCCCGTGCCCGACGGGCTCGACGGGATGCGCCTCGACGCTGGCCTCGCGCGGATGCTCGGCATGTCGCGCAGCGCCGTCGCCGACCTCGCCGCCGGGGGCGCGGTGCGCGTCGACGGGTCGACGGCGGGCAAGTCGGACCGGCTCGTCGCGGGCGCCTGGCTGGAGGTCGAGCTGCCGGAGCCCGCCGACGCCGGGACGGGCGGCGTCGTCACCGCCGAGGCCGTCGAGGGCCTGGTCGTGCTGCACGAGGACGCGGAGATCGTCGTCGTCGACAAGCCCATCGGCGTCGCCGTTCACCCCAGCCCCGGCTGGTCGGGCCCCACGGTCGTCGCCGGGCTCGCGGCACTGGGCATCCGCATCGCCACCAGCGGCGCCGCCGAGCGCCAGGGCGTGGTGCACCGCCTCGACGCCGGCACGACCGGGGTGATGGTGGTCGCGAAGTCCGAGCGCGCCTACTCCGTGCTCAAACAGGCGTTCCGCGACCGCACGGTGTCGAAGGTCTACCTCGCGGTCGTGCAGGGCCACCCCGACCCGAGCGAGGGCACCATCGACGCGCCCATCGACCGGCACCCCAAGCAGGACTGGAAGTTCGCGGTGGTCACCGACGGGCGGCCCAGCGTCACCCACTACCGCACGCTCGAGGCGTTCCGGGCCGCGTCGCTGCTCGAGGTCGAGCTCGAGACGGGGCGGACCCACCAGATCCGCGTGCACTTCTCGGCGGTCCGCCATCCCTGCGTCGGCGACATCACCTACGGCGCCGACCCGACGCTGGCGCGGACACTCGGGCTCGCGCGGCAGTGGCTGCACGCCCACCGCCTGGGCTTCCACCACCCCGCCGACGGCCGCTGGGTGGAGTTCGTCAGCGAGCCGCCCCGTGACCTCGCCCAGGCGCTCGAGACGCTTCGGGCGGCGAGCTGAGCACCCCCGAGGACGACTCGGACGAGGACGACGACGGGCCCCTGCGCTGGCCGACCGTCGCGATCGCCCTCGCCGTGGTCCTCGTCGTCGCGCTGGTGACGGCGTGGGTGGCCGGGTCCGGCTCGTCGGGGCCCTCGGGCGCGATCCCCGGCAGCACCGACGCGACGCGTCTCGGCCCGGCGCCGGGCGAGTCGGTCGCCGGTTACCTGGAGCGCACGCGCGCCGTCCCGCCCGCACCGTCCGGCCCGCGCCCGGCGCTGGTGACCTTCGCCGCGGAGCACGACGTCGCCGGGGCCGCCGCCCTCGTGAGCGGTGCGAGCGCCCGGGAGGCGGTGTTCCGCGTGCCGCTGCCGCGGGTGCAGACCGCGCTGCGCCAGGTCACCCTGGGCACGGCCGACCCGGTCGCCGCGCTGCGGCTGGCGGAGGCGCAGGCCGCCAACCGGGCGGGTGAGCAGGCCCGCACCTCGACCGGTCGTTCCGCCGAGATCGCCGCGACCGAGTCGGCGCGTCTCGCGGCCGGCTGCCCGTGCACGCTCGCGGTGGTCGTGGAGACCGATCCCGCGCTGGCGCCTGCGCTCGCCGCGCGGCCGGGGGTGCGCGCGGTGGAGGTGGCGCCGGCCGGGGCCCGGATCGGCGCGCTCGCGGTCTCGCCGCTGCTGCCCGAGCAGACCGACACCGTCGGGCCCGTGCCCGATGACGGGCCGGTCCCGCCGCCGTGATCCCGCCGCCGTGATAGCGATGGCGTGTCGAGCCGGTGACGGAGCCGACAGGGGACGAACCGGGGTCGGCTCCCGGGGCCCGGCGTGACGGAGGACCATGGCGGGTAGAGCGGTGAGGAACCGCCCGTCGGGTCGGCCCTGAATCGTCACGGCCAGCACCGATGGTCAACGCGAGAGGAGTGCGGGCACCATGACCGCCGATCCGTCGTCCCGCGACGAGCCCACGGGCACGTCGATCACGGACGCCGACCCGCGGCCGCACGTCGTCGTGCTCGGCGCCGGTTTCGCCGGCCTCTCCGCCGTGCGCGCCCTGCGCAAGGCCCCGGTCCGGGTCACCCTCGTCGACCGGCACAGCTACAGCACGTTCCAACCGCTGCTCTACCAGGTGGCGACGGGCGCGCTGAACCCCGGCGACATCACCTACGGCGCCCGCGGGTTCGCCGCCCGCACGGGGGCGCACTTCCGCAAGGGCGAGGTCACCACGGTCGACCCCGGGACCCGCACGGTCTCGCTCGACGTCGGCCCCGACCTGCACTACGACTACCTGGTCATCGCCCACGGCGTCACCACCAACTACTTCGGCGTCCCGGGCGCGGCCGAGAACGCGTTCCCGATCTACACGCGCGCCGAGGCCCTGGCCGTGCGGGACCGCATGACCGGCTACCTCGACCACATCGCCGCCACCGGCGAGGCCCGCGGCGCGTCGGTCGTCGTGGTCGGCGCGGGCGCCACCGGCGTCGAGATGGCGGGCACGCTCGCCGAGCTGCGGAACTCGGTGCTGCCCAGCCGCTACCCGGAGCTGGACCCGAACGAGGTCCACGTCGTGCTCGTCGAGATGACCGACCGGGTCCTGCCGCCCTTCGCGCCCCGGCTGCGCGAGTACGCCGCCGAGCAGCTGCGCGCCCGCGGCGTCGAGCTGCGCCTGGAGTCCGCGGTCAAGGAGGTCCGGCCCGACTCGGTGCTCCTCGCCGACGGCACGGAGCTCGACGCCCAGATGACGATCTGGGCCACGGGCGTCGCCGCGCACGAGCGGGTGAAGAGCTGGGGCCTGCGGCAGGGCAAGGGCGGCCGCATCGTCGTCGGCGGCGACCTGCGGGTCCCGGACCACCCGGAGATCCTCGCCGCGGGCGACATCGGGGTCATCGAGGACGACGCGCTGCCGCAGCTCGCGCAGCCCGCGCTGCAGACCGGCCGGCACGCGGGCCGCACCCTCGTTCGCCTCGTCGCCGGGGAGCCGACCGAACGGTTCCACTACAAGGACAGAGGCACGATGGCGACCATCGGCCGCCTCTCGGCGGTCGCGGACATCGCGCACGGGCCCAAGCTCGTGGGCGTGCTCGCCTGGCTCGTGTGGATGTTCGTGCACGTCTTCGCGCTGCTCGGCAACCGCAACCGGATCATGGTCTCGCTGGGGCTGGCGTTCCGGTACCTCGCGCAGCGCCGCGGGGTCATGGTCGTCGGCGACGACTGAGGCTCCAGTTGCGCGCGCCGCGACCCGGCGTGCGAGGCTGCCGGACCGCAGAGCCGCGATCGACCCCTGAACCGAGAGAAAGCAGGAGCACAGGCATGGCGCCCACCCCCGTCAACGTCACCGTCACCGGAGCCGCCGGACAGATCGGCTACGCGCTGCTCTTCCGCATCGCGGCCGGCGACCTGCTGGGGGAGGGCGTGCCGGTCCGGCTGAAGCTGCTGGAGATCCCGCAGGCCGTGAAGGCCGCGGAGGGCACGGCGCTGGAACTCACCGACGGTGCGTTCCCGCTGCTCGACGGCATCGACGTCTACGACGACGCCACCAAGGCGTTCGAGGGCACCAACGTCGGCCTGCTCGTCGGCGCCCGGCCTCGCACCAAGGGAATGGAGCGCGGCGACCTGCTCGAGGCCAACGGCGGCATCTTCAAGCCCCAGGGCCAGGCGCTGAACGGTGCCGCGGACGACGTCAAGGTGCTCGTCGTCGGCAACCCGGCCAACACCAACGCCCTCATCGCGCGGTCCAATTCCGACGTGCCGGCCGACCGCTTCACCGCGATGACCCGCCTCGACCACAACCGCGCCGTCGGCCAGCTCGCCGCCAAGTTCGGCGTGCGCGTCGGCTCGGTCTCCAAGCTGACGATCTGGGGCAACCACTCGGCCACCCAGTACCCCGACGTCACCTACGCCGAGGTCGACGGCAGGCCGATCGGCGACCAGGTCGACCGGAGCTGGCTCACCGACGAGTTCATCCCGCGCGTCGCCAAGCGCGGCGCGGAGATCATCGAGGCGCGCGGCGCGTCGTCGGCGGCGTCAGCGGCCGCGGCGGCCATCGACCACGTGTACACCTGGGTCAACGGCACTACGCCGAACGACTGGACCTCGGCGGCCATCGTCTCCGACGGCTCCTACGGCGTACCGGAAGGCCTGGTCTCCTCGTTCCCGGTGACGGCGTCGAACGGGAAGTTCGAGATCGTCCAGGGTCTGGAGATCAGCGACTTCTCGCGCGAGCGCATCGACGCGTCGGTGAACGAGCTGGTCGAGGAGCGCGACGCGGTCCAGAAGCTGGGCCTGGTCTGAGACCCTCTGACATCCTGACCCCGTGAGCAGCGAACCTGTCGAGGTCTTCCGCGGCGACGAGCTCGCCGAGGGCGACCCGACCCCCGGCATGCGGCGCGAGGTGGCGTTCTCGTCGGACTCGTTGTGGGCCGGGCTCGTGCACACCGAGCCCGGCGCCGCCTCGGGCTGGCACCACCACGGCGAGCACGAGACGAGTCTCTACGTGGTGCGCGGTGCCATGCGGCTGGAGTTCGGGCCCGGCGGCGAGGACGTCGTCGAGGCCGGGCCGGGCGACTTCCTGCGCGTCCCGCCGCACACCGTGCACCGCGAGTCGAACCCCACCGGGGACCGCTCGACGGCGGTCATCGGGCGTGCCGGCGACGGCCCGCCCACGATCAACGTGGACGGGCCGGACCCGGCGTGAGACCCGCATGGACCCCGCCCGGGCCCGTGGGGCAACCTGAGGCCATGAGTCTCGGAGCCGTCCTCACCGCCATCGTGACCCCGTTCACCCCCGACGGCGCGGTGGACGAGAAGACCTTCGTCGACCTCATGGGCCACCTGTACGCGAACGGCTCCGACGGGCTCGTGGTGTGCGGGACCACCGGCGAGGCGTCCACGCTCTCCACCGAGGAGCACCTGCGTCTCGTCGAGCTGGCCGTCGAGCACCGGCCGGCCGGGAAGACCGTCGTCGCCTCGACCGGGTCGAACGACACCCGCCACGCATGCGAGATGACCCGGCGGGCCACCGAGCTGGGCGCCGACGCGATCCTGTCGGTGACGCCGTACTACAACAAGCCGAACCGGCGCGGGATGCTCGCCCATTTCGGCGCGATCGCGCGGGCCACCGACAGGCCCGTCGTGCTCTACAACATCCCCTCGCGCTGCGTGGTCGACCTGCCCAACGAGCTCCTCGCCGAGCTCGCGCAGATCGAGCGGATCGACTACGTCAAGCAGGCCAACAACGCCAACCTGGCGCCGGTCGACGGCCTCGGGATCTACGCGGGCAACGACGACCTGTTCGGCTCGGTCCTCGAGATGGGCGGCTGCGGCGGCATCCTCGTCGCGAGCCACGTCGTCGGGAACGAGATGCGCCGCATGGTCGACGAGCCCGACCAGCGCGCCGAGATCGAGGCGTCGCTCAAGCCGGTGTTCGACGCGCTCGGGGTCACCACCAACCCGATCCCGATCAAGGCCGCCCTCGACCTCGTGGGCCGGGGCGTCGGGGGCCTGCGCCTCCCGCTCCTCGAGGCCGACGAGCACGAGCGCGAGGTCGTCGCGTCCGCCCTGCGCGGCGTCGGGCTGCTCTAGCTAGTGCTGCATCAAGCAACGTCGGCGTCGTATCCCTGGGCTTGATCAGGATCTTGTGAGTCGGGAGGCTGTCGCCGGAGGTGGTGGGCGATGGCACGGCCCGCGGAGGTGTTCGCTCGGGAGCTGT
>NZ_JBXUHE010000044.1:0-50056 GCF_057180585.1 Actinomycetospora sp. 2LY8.5 | reverse complement strand
CCCCCATCCCCGCCCCCACCCGGTGTCGACCCCCGCCCGTCCGGGCGCCACGTCCGCCCGGACGTCGTGCCCGAGGAGCCCCGGACTTCGACCCGGCGCCCCACCGGGACCTCGCCGGGGTTTCCGGTGGCGCTGCCCGCCGAACCGCCCGCTCGCCGGTCGACAACTGGGGGCCACGAGACCCACGGGGCCGACGGGGCCCCTCGTGGTGCCGGAAGGGTCGGCCCAGGCCTCGGGGCGGTCCGCGCCGTCCCCGCCGTCCCCTCCGCGCCCCGGCGGCGCGGACGCGGGGTGCCGCTGGGCCTGGGCGCCGCGCTGGTCGGGGCGCTCGTCGCCGGGACGATGGTCACGGTCGACACGATCTCCACCGGCACCGCCGACCCCCTCGCGTCCGCCGACCACCTGCTCCGGGAGATCCCGGGCGGCGCCGAGCCGGTCGAGTCGGTCGGCCCGGCCGCGGCGCCGGACGCGCCGCGGATCGACCTGGCCGGGGCCGTCGCCGCGGGCGAGGAGGCGGGCGGCCGGAACGGCGCGACCGTCGGGGTCGCCGCCATCGACCTGGCCACCGGCGAGCTCGCCCCGGGATCGGGCGGCGAGCAGACCTTCGACACGGCGTCGCTGGCGAAGCTCTTCCTCGTCGTGGACATGCTGCAGCGCCAGCGCGACGGCGAGCTCACCCTGGGCGCCCGCGACGTCCGTCTCGTGAACGCCGCCCTGGTCTCGAGCAGCGACCCCGCGATGAACGCCCTGTGGACCCAGTACGACGGTCCCGGTGCGATCACGCGGGTGGCGCAGTCGCTCGACCTGGAGGACACGAGCCCCCCCGAGGACTCGTCGCAGTGGGGCGAGGTGCAGACCTCGGCACGCGACATGGTCACGCTGCTGCGCCATGTCCAGGCCGACCTCCCGCAGCAGGACCGCGACCTCGTGCTCGGGGCGATGGGCCGGGCCGCGCGCGTCGCCGGTGACGGCTTCGACCAGGCCTTCGGTTTCCTCGACGGCGCCACCCCGGTCAAGCAGGGATGGATGTGCTGCCTGCAGGGGCGCGCGGAGGTGCACTCGGCGGGCATCGTCGACGGCCGCTACATGGTTGCGGTGCTCAGCAGCCAGCCCCCCGGCTACGACCAGGCGCGCCAGAACGTCTCGGCGGCCGCGGCCGCCGTCCGCGATCACCTCCGGCCGGTGTCGTCCGCCGGGTAGCCTGGGTCCGCACCCGGCGCGAGGAGGGTCATGCACGGCTACGCGGACAGCAAGGACGACCACCTGCGGCGGCTGCGCCGGATCGAGGGCCAGGTCCGCGGCATCGCGCGGATGATCGAGGACGACAAGTACTGCATCGACGTCCTCACCCAGGTGTCCGCGGCGACGCGGGCGCTGCAGAACGTCGCGCTCGGCCTGCTCGAGGAGCACATGGGCGGCTGCGTGGTCGACGCCGCCAAGGCCGGCGACGAGGAGGCGGCCGAGAAGGTCCAGGAGGCCTCCGCGGCCATCGCCCGCCTCGTGCGGTCGTGACCGGCTCCTGACGCCGCTCAGGCCCGCGCGGCCTCGACCCGCGCCCGCAGCTCGGCGGCGAGCGCCTCCACCCCGCCGAAACGGCGGTCGACGATGATCTGCCCGAGCATCGCCAGCAGGACCGAGGGCCACTCGACGAGACCGAGGACCCCGGCGCCGACGTAGAGCCCGTAGAGCAGGAGGCTCCCCGGCTCGGGCGTGTGCGCCCGCACCCAGGCCTTCACGGCCTCCTCGTCCCCGGCGTCGAGCGCGGCGAGCAGGTTCGGGGCGTCCCACCGCTCGGGCGTGGTCTCCGAGGGCAGCGGCGGCGTGCGCGTCACCGTCCCGTCGGGCACCGCGGCGAGGTGCGCGCGGGCGGCGGGCGGGGAGGCGGTGCCGTCGGCCATGGGTGTCCTCCGGGGATCGGCGGGGTGAACGCGAGGCGTACCCACCCTAGGCGGATCTCAGTGTCCGAACAGCGGGTCGAGCGCGCGGCGACGCTCGTCACGGTCGAGCCCCCGCAGGTCGGCGTGGCCGTGCTCGGTGACGACGACGTCGACGTCGTGGGACGCCGTGCTCACCGGGCGCGAGAGCCGCTCGACGCGCGTGGAGCGTCCGCGGTGGTGCGACGCCAGCGCGACGACCGACAGGCTGCGCGCGGCGCGGGCGGCGGCGGCCGCGTAGTCGGGGTGCCCGCCGATGCCGCCGACCAGGGCGGTCGCGGTGCCCTCGACGTTGACCTGACCGTCGTGGTCGATCTCCACCGCGGTGTTGACGGCGACCAGGGGCGGGTCGCCGGCGAGGCGCCCGGGGTCGTGGGTGTGCTCGATCCGGTGGACGACCGGGCGTCCGGCGCGCCCGCGGGCGTCGGCCCAGGCGTAGAGCTCGGGGGTCCCGACGAGGTAGGTCGCCACCGGGTCGCCGAGCAGCAGCCCCGCCTTCTCCAGCGCCACGACTCCGTCGCCGAGCAGCCCGGAGTCGGCCCGTACGCGCACGCCGGCCGCGCGGACCCCGTCGACCACCGCCGCCCCGAGCTGGCCGGGCGCCCACTGCAGGCGCACCCCGTCGGTGAGCAGGCCCGCGACGTGGCGCCCGACCGCCTCGTGCTCGGCGCTCGGGTCGGTCGCGGCCACGACGTGCGGGCCCTCGTCGGCCTCGCCGAGCACGAAGACCTGCTCGTCGGGCAGCGGCGGACCGGACACGGCGCGGGGGAGCCCGGCGTCGAGGACGACGGCGATCGGCACGCCGAGGTCGATCACCGCGCGGACCCAGGAGGCCTCGCTGCCGAGCACCGGGCCCACCGGCCCGGGCGCGGCGGCCACCACCAGCAGGTCGGGGCGCAGGGGTCCCGCGACGAGGGCGGGCACGGTCGACAGGCGTGCCGGCACCGCGCGGATCTGCCCGGCGTCCGCGGCGCTCCGCAGACCCCAGCCGGGCATCACCGTGCGGGCGTCGGCGAAGGCGTCGAGCTCGAGCCCGTCGGCGGGTCCGGGCAGCCAGCCGGTGACCAGGCGCAGGTCGCCGCGCTCCCGGGCGAGCGCCGAGAGCAGGGGGTACGCGGCGCGGGGGCTGCCGGTGCCGTCGGCCAGCGCGATCCGCGCGCCGGGCCGGACCAGTGCCGCGAGGACGCGGCCGTCGAGCGCCATGATCGGGAGTCTTCCAGGCGGCGCCCGGTCAGCCGCGGGCAGCGCCTCCCAGGACGCCGCGGGCGATGATCACCTGCTGGATCTGGCTCGTGCCCTCGTAGATGCGGAACAGGCGCGCGTCGCGGTAGAGGCGCTCCACCGGCACCCCGCGCATGTATCCCGAGCCGCCGTGGACCTGGACCGCACGGTCGGCGATGCGTCCGACCGCCTCGGAGCAGAAGTACTTCGCCGTCGACGGGCCCAGCGTGGTGTCCGAGCCGTCGTCGTAGGCGCGCGCGGCCTCCCGGACCAGCGCGCGCCCGGCGTGCCAGTCGGTGACCGAGTCGGCCACGAGGCCCTGGACGAGCTGGTAGGCGGCGATCTTGTGGCCGCCCTGCTCTCGCTCCCGCGCGAACTCGGTCATCTCGTGCACGAGCCGCGCCGCCATGCCCATGCACAGCGCCGCGATGTGCAGGCGCCCGTGCGCGAGGCAGCGCATGGCCGTGACGAACCCGCGGTTCAGGCCCTTGCCGGAGTCCTCCGAGCCCGCGCCGATCAGGTTCGCCGCCGGCACGCGGACGTCGTCGAGGTAGACCTCGCAGGTCCACGAGCCGCGCTGGCCCATCTTGGCGTCGTGCTCGGAGAACGAGACCCCCGCGGCGTCGGTGGGCACGAGGAACGTCGAGATGCCCTTGGCCGGCGAGGCGTCCGGATCGGTGCGGGCGAAGACCATGAGCACGTCGGCGAGCGGGGCGTTGGTGATCCAGCGCTTGGCGCCGGTGATCACGAAGTCCTCGCCGTCCCGCACGGCCTTCGTCGTCAGCGAGGACGGGTCGGAGCCGGCGTCGGGCTCGGTCAGGGCGAAGGACGCCACGACCTGGCCCGTCGCCAGGCGCGGCAGCCACTCCTGCCGCTGGGAGGCCGTGCCGCCGGTGAGCAGGACCTGGCCCGCGATGCCGTTGTTGGTGCCGAACAGCGACCGCAGCGACGGCGTGGTCCAACCGAGCTCCATGGCGAGCTCGACCTCCTCGGCCATCGACAGCCCGATGCCGCCGAACTCCTCGGGGATCGCGAACCCGTAGAGGCCCATCGCCTTGCACTGCGCGCGCAGCTTCTCGGGGACCTCGTCGGCCGCCTCGATCTCGTCCTCGCGCGGCACCACCTCCTCACGCACGAACTCGCGGACCGAGGACAGGACGTCGGCGAAGTCGGGGGCCTCCATGGGCGACACGTTGTCACGTTCCGCGGGGCTGCGTCGTCCACCGGTCACCACAGCGATCAGGAGGACACCCGATGGCCCGCATCCCCCTCGTCGGCGATCACGACGCCGGCGTCCTCGGCCGCCTCGCCTACGCCTTCGCGCGCCGGCGGTTCGGCGAGGTCCCCGAGCCGTTCGCGGCGCTGCGCCACCACTCGCGGCTGTTCTGGACCGCGGCGGTGAGCGAGTCGCTGCTGGAACGGTCGGCGACGGTCCTGCCCGCGCGGCTGCGCGAACTGGCGGTGTACCGCACGGCGACCCGCGTCGGCTGCTCGTGGTGCGTCGACTTCGGCGAGATGCTCTGGATCCACGAGGGTCTCGACGTCGACCACCTGCGCCGCGCCACCGCCGACACCGCCCCCGACGACCCCGCGTTCGACGGCGACGAGCGGGCGGTCCTCGCCTACGCCGACGCCATGACCGAGCAGCCGATCGCGGTCACCGACGCCCAGGTGGCCGACCTCGACGCCCGCCTCGGCCACGCAGGGCTCGTGGAGCTGACCCACCTCGTGGCCGTCGAGAACCAGCGCGCCCGCGCCAACGCGGCCCTCGGCCTGCACAGCCAGGGGTTCGCCGACTCCTGTGAGGTGCCGCTCAGGTCCTGAGCTTCTCCGGTGTCATGACCACGTGCACCCCGATCGCCCGGCCGTCGACGACGGTCAGCACGCCGACCATCGGGGGTGACGACGGCAGGAGCATCCCCACCTCGCCGTTCACCGTCACGGGGCGCACCACCTCGAGGAGCTCGGGACCGGCCTCCTCGAGGAGCGCGACGAGCAGGCGCGCGATCTTGTCGGCACCGCGCACGACCCGCCGGGCGGCCTTGACGACCCCGCCGCCGTCGGTGCGCAGGGCGGCGTCGGGGTGCAGGACGGCGACCAGCGTCGGCACGTCGCCGGCGGCGAGCGCGGCGAGGAAGGCGTCGAGCACGCGCCGCTGCTCGGGCTCCGTGGTCGGTGCGGGCAGCTCGCCGCCCTGCGCCGCCTCGCGGACGCGGCGCCGGCCCCGGTGCGCGATCTGGCGGGCGGCGGGCGCGGTGGTGCCGAGCACCGCGCCCACCTCGTCGAACCCGAGCCCGACGGTGTCGTGCAGCACGAGCGCGACCCGCTGGTCGGGGGTCAGGTGCTCGAGCACGAGCATCGTGGCCATCCGGACGTCCGCGGCGGCGACGACCGCGTCGAGCACGTCGTCGGGGCCCGTCGTGAGCAGCGGCTCGGGCAGCCACGGTCCGACGTAGCTCTCGCGGCGCGCCGGCGCCGAGCGCACGCGGTCCAGGCACAGGCGCGCGACGGTGGTGGCCAGCCAGGCCCGGGCGTCGCGCACGGCGTCGCGCCCCTCGGGCCCGAGCCGGTCCCAGCGCAGCCACGCGTCCTGCAGGGCGTCCTCGGCGTCGGCCCACGATCCCGTCAACCGGTAGCCGACCGCGAGCAGGTGCGCGCGGTGCTCCTCGACGGCGAGCGGGTCCGTGGGCACCCGACCAGCATCGTGCCCCGCGGGCCCGGGCGCCCGATGACCTCCGGGCTCCCGGGCCGCCGCCCCTCCGACGGCCCGTCGCACGCCGCGCATCGGCCCGCGGATCCACGGGCCCAGGGCGAACAGCGCGAGCCCGAGGACGATCGCCGCGGCGCCGATGACGCCGATGTGCACGGCCTCGGTCTCGGGGGAGTAGAACCCCGGCGAGCGTGCCCGACCGCGCCGAGCCCAGCGAGACCGACAGGTAGAACAGCGCCACGGTGAGGTTGCGGAACGCGGCCGGTCCGACGCGGGTCGAGAGCGAGAGCCCGACCGGCGAGAGGTTGAGCTCGGCGAGGGTGAACACCGGCAGGATGAACACGATCGCGAGCACCGGCGTGGTGTTCACGCCGCCGCCGGCCGAGGGCAGGAAGAGAGGTTCCGGTTCAGGCGTGTGCTCCTCGCGGAGCGCGACCGCCAGAGAACTCACGAAGACTTGACGTTTCCGTTTCCCGAAAGCCCGTCACCGGTTCGTGTCGACAGACCGCGACGGAACGGGCACTCTGCGCCACCAGCGCGGCGCGGCTGCCGGGCGGTCGGGAGGTGGCGCACGTGTACGTCCAGGACGACACCCCGCTCGGCGGGTCGCTGGCCTGGAGCTCGCTGGTCGCCGTGCTCCCGCTGCTGACCCTGTTCGTGCTGCTCGGCGGCCTGCGCGTGCGGGCCTGGCTGGCGTCGCTGATCGGGCTGGCCGTCGCGCTGCTCGTCGCCGTGCTCGCCTACCGCATGCCCGTCGACCAGGCCGTGCTCTCCGCGACCGAGGGCGCGGTGTTCGGGTTCTTCCCGATCCTGTGGATCGTCATCAACGCGCTCTGGATCTACGGGATGACGGTCGCGTCCGGGCACTTCGACGTGCTGCGGCGCTCGTTCGGGTCGGTCTCGCGCGACCCCCGCGTGCAGGCCGTGATCATCGCGTTCGCCTTCGGCGCGCTGCTCGAGGCCCTCGCAGGCTTCGGAGCACCGGTCGCGATCTGCACGGTCATGCTCATCGCCCTGCGGTTCAGCCCGATGAAGGCCGCGGTCGTGGCCCTGGTCGCCAACACCGCGCCGGTGGCGTTCGGCGCGATCGCGGTGCCGATCACGACGCTGGCGTCGGTGACCGGGCTGCCCGAGGAGGCGCTCGGCGCGATGGTCGGGCGCCAGACGCCGATCCTCGCGGTCTTCGTGCCGCTCGTGCTCGTCGCCCTCGTCGACGGGCGCCGCGGGCTGCGCGAGACCGGCGGCCTCGCCCTCACCGCCGGCGTCGCCTTCGGGATCGCGCAGTTCGCGACCTCGAACTACCTCTCGCTGCCGCTGACCGACATCGTCGCGGCGCTGGTCAGCGCCGGTGCGGTGGTGCTCTACGTGCGGGTGCGCCCGCCGCGGTGGTCGGACGACGACGTGCCCTCGGGTGACGAGCCCGCCGAGCACGAGCCCGTCGGGTCGGGCGGTGTGGCCACGCAGGAGCAGACCGGGACCGTCACCGACACCCGCCGGGACACCGTCCTCGCCTACCTGCCCTACGTGATCATCATCGCGCTGTTCTCGATCCAGCAGATCCCGGCGGTCGACGACGCCCTCGGCGCGACGACGACCAGGTTCGACTGGCCGGGCCTGAACGTCATGACCGAGGCCGGGCGCCCTGTCTCGACGCAGACGTTCACGCTGAACTGGCTGGAGTCCGCGGGCACGATCCTGCTGATCGCGGGTGTCCTCACCGCCCTGGTGCTGCGGGTCCGGCCCGGTGCGGCGGTGGCGGCCTACGGGCGCACGCTCAAGCAGCTGCGCACGGCGATCGTCACGGTGATGGCGGTGCTCGCTCTCGCCTACGTCATGAACACCTCGGGCCAGACGCTCACGCTGGGCGGGCTGCTCGCCGGCACCGGAGGCTTCTTCGCGGTGCTCTCGCCGGTGCTGGGCTGGCTCGGCACGGCGGTGACCGGCTCGGACACCTCCGCGAACTCCCTGTTCGGGTCGTTGCAGGTCACCGCCGCCCGCGGCGCCGGACTCGACCCGCTCCTGCTCGCGGCGTCGAACAGTTCCGGCGGCGTCCTCGGCAAGATGATCTCGCCGCAGAACCTCGCGATCGCGGCGTCGGCGGTCGGGATGAGCGGGCGCGAGGGCGAGATCCTGCGCCGGGTCCTGCTGTGGAGCCTCGTCTTCCTGGCCGGGATGTGCGTGCTCGTGCTGCTCCAGTCGACCCCCGTGCTGGGCTGGATGGTGGTCGCCGGGTGAGCGTGCGGGTGTTCGGGTAGCTCCGTTGGACGGCTCTTGGCGCTGCCTCTCTCGCCGGGCGCGATCATGCGGGTACCAGGTGGTGTGATCGCCCCGAGCGGTCGCGGCAGCCGGCTCGCGCACGGAGGGGTGCATGGATCCGATCCTGATCGTGGTGGTGATCGCCGCGGCGGTGCTCGTCGTCGGGATCGTGCTCGTCGTCGTGGCCCGCAGCCGGTCGCGCTCGCGGCGTGCGGCGCTGCGCAGCCAGTTCGGCGACGAGTACGAGCGGGTGGTCGGCGAGTACGGCACGCGCGACGGCGAGCGCGAGCTGCGCGCGCGGCTCAAGCGGCGCCGCGAGCTGGAGGTGCGCGAGCTCGACGGCGGTGAGCGCGACCGCTTCGGGCAGGCGTGGGAGACCGCGCAGTCGAGCTTCGTCGAGAACCCGTCGACCGGTCTGCGCGACGCCGACCTGCTGGTCCAGCAGGTCATGCGCGAGCGCGGCTATCCCGTCGAGCGGTTCTCCGACCGCGCGAAGATGATCTCCGTCGACCACCCCGACCTCGTCGAGCGCTACCGCGCCGCGCACCGGGTGTCCACCGAGGTCGAGGACGGCAGCGCCGGCACCGAGGACATGCGCCAGGCGATGGTCGACCAGCGGTACGTGTTCGACGCCCTGCTCGCCGGCGGCGACGCGGCCCGGACACGGCGGATGTGAGCGCTCCCGAGGGCCCGCCGCGCGTGCTCGCCGACCGCTACGAGCTCCAGGGGCTCATCGGGCGCGGCGGCATGGCCGAGGTGCACCGGGCGGTCGACCGCGAGCTCGGACGCACGGTCGCGGTGAAGCTGCTGCCGTCGGAGTTCCGCGGCGACGCCGAGTACGGCGGGCGGCTGCGCGACGAGGCGCGCGCGGCGGCGGTGATCGACCACCCGCACGTGGTCGCCGTCCACGACGTGGGCGCCTCCGGCGGCGAGGTCTTCGTGGTCATGGAGCTCGTCGAGGGACGTACGGTGCGCGACGAGCTGCGCGACCGGGGTCGGCTGCCCGCCGAGGAGGCCGCGGCGCTGTTGGTGCCGGTGTGCGAGGCCCTCGCGGCGGCGCACGAGCGCGGCGTCGTCCACCGCGACGTCAACCCCGGCAACGTCATGCGCTGTACCGACGGCACCGTCAAGCTGATGGACTTCGGCATCGCCCGCGTCGCCGACGTCGAGGGCTTCACGAGCAGCGGCGTCGTCGTCGGGACCGCGGCGTACCTCTCGCCCGAGCAGGTCCGCTGCGACCCGCTGGACGGCCGCTCCGACGTCTACGCGGTCGGGTGCACGCTCTACGAGCTGCTCACCGGGCAGGTGCCGTTCCGCGGGCCCAGCTCGGTCGAGGTGGCCTCGCAGCGGCTGCGCGAGTCGCCGGTACCGCCGCGCGAGGTCGTCCGCGACCTCTCGCCCGACCTCGAGACCGTCGTGCTGCGTGCCCTGGCCCTCGAGCCCGCGATGCGCCACCACGACGCCCGTGAGCTCGCCGACGACCTGCGCCGCTTCGCCGCGACCGACCCGACGCTGCGTACCGACGTGATCAACCGGCCGGCCCCCTCGGACGCCGGACCCACGGGCACACGACCGCACGACGTCCCCGACGAGGGCCCCGACCCCGGCGAGCACGAACCCTGGTCGGCGGTCCGCCGCCTCGGCGTCGCCCTGATCGTGCTCGCTGTCCTCGTCCTCCTCGGCGCGGGCGCATTCCTCCTGCTGGCGTAGTGCTCGTGTCAGCGACGTGGCGTCGCAGACACTCAACGTCCGAAACGCCATGCGCTCGATGGCGCCGTTCGGTCGCGCGGGCTCAGGGCTGACCGAGGCGCCGCAGCGCGAGCCGGCCGTCGGCGGGACCCGTCTGCTCCCAGGCGCCGGAACCGACCGTCCAGGTGCGCCCGTCGAAGGTGACGCTCTCGAGCGCCAGCCGCTCGGCGTGCGCGACCAGCCAGGTTGCGATCGCCCAGCCGGCCTCGGGCTCCTGCGCGCCCGACAGGCGCCGGGTGCCGAGCTCCGACGCGGCGAGCTCGGCGACCGCGCCACTGCCGGGGTCGGCGGCCGGGGTCGCCGGGAGGTCGACGCAGGTCCAGGACCCCGGCGCCTGCCCGAGCAGCGACACGGCCATGAGGCGCGCCTCGGGCTCGTGGTCGGCGTAGGCCTCGGGGAAGCCGCTGCGCTGGACCGTCTGCGCAGCGACCGTGATGTCCATCGTCGCCCAGTTGGGCACCTGCAGCAGTGCCTCGTAGAACGCCGTGGAGGCGTAGACCGGGTCGAGGATCTCCGCCTCGCTGCCCCAGCCCTGGCTCGGGCGCTGCTGGAACAGACCGAGGGAGTCGCGGTCGCCGCCGCGGAGGTTGGCGAGGGTCGACTCCTGGATGGCGGTGGCGAGGGCGATCGTCACCGCGCGGTCGGGCACGCCGAGGCGCCGCCCGACGCCGACGATCGTCGCGGCGCTGTCGGCCTGCTCCGGCGAGAGCGTCCACGTCGCGGGCAGGCCGGGGGAGTCGGGTGGCGCGGTGATGGTGCAGCGGGGGCGTGCGGCGATCTCGCTCTGCGAGAGCACCACGATCACCGTGATCACGAGCGCGAGGACCGCCACGACGGCGACGACGACCGCCGCCGCCCCGGCCCGCGCGCCCCTCGGGGAGCTCATGCGGGCGGGGCCTCCGTCATGGCATCTCCGTCAGCTCGGCGCGGTGCTCGGCGACCGACGTGACGACGTCGGCGAGGAAACGGTGGACGATCGTCAGTTCGGCGGGCGTGTAGCCGGCGAGCACGGTGTCGAGACGCGCGGCGAGCGGGCCGAAGAAGGCGCGCCCGACCTCGGCGCCCGCCGGGTCGTGGTGGAGGGTCACCCGTCGGCGGTCGGCGTCGTCGCGCACGCGGTGGAGGTGGCCGAGGCGCTCGAGGCGGTCGACGGCGGCCGTCGTGGCCCCCGAGGAGAGGCCGACCTCCTCGCCGAGCCGGCCCGGGGTGAGCGCGTCACCGTCGCGCTCGGCACGCAGGACGGCGAGCAGCGCGGCCGCATCGGTCCGGTGGAGGCCCTGCCCGGCCGCGAAGGTGTGGCCGAGCCGCCCCGCCTCGTCGGCGTAGTCCTGGAGGAGCTGCACGAGGTGCTCGCGCTCGCCGGTCACGATCCGCATCGTATCCGGGGAGCAGCTGCTCTCCATCATCGAGAGATATCACGATGGAGGTATTAGCGGTGACTTCCGTGATCACCGGCGCGACGGCGCCTCCTGGGCCCGCACCCCGGACCTGCCGCCGACGCTGCTCGTCCTCGGATCCGCCGAGCACGTCGTCGTCCCGAGCGCGTCCACGCCGCCGACCGCGACCTGCGCACCGCCGGCGTGCCGGGTCGGCTGGTCGAGGTGTCGCACGCCGACCACGTCTTCGATTCCCCCTTCGGCAGCCCGGGCGCGCGCCCGCAGGTCGCAGCGTTCCTCGCCGAGCACGTCGGCGCTCGCGCACCGTGACCGACCGGTCGCCAGGGGTGCCGAAAGCGTGACGACTCGTGCTGAACTACCCCGCATGACCGATCGGGGCACGGAGGACGTCGGGGCCGTCGAGGGGCAACAGACCCGTCGGCGCTGGAGCATCGTCGGCCCGGGCATCGTCGTCGCGGCGACCGGTGTGGGCGCCGGTGACCTGGTCGCGACGCTCGTCGCCGGTGCCGAGTACGGCTACACGCTGCTCTGGGCGGTCGTGCTGGGTGTGGTCGTCAAGATCGCGCTCGCGGAGGCCACGGGACGCTGGCACCTCGCGACCGGCTCGACGATCTTCGCAGGCTGGCGCTCGCTGGGGCCGTGGACGACGGTGTACTTCGTCGTCTACGTCGCGATCTGGGGCTTCGTCTACGGCGCGACGGCGATGACGTCGTCGGCGCTGCCGCTCGCGGCGATGTTCGGCGGATCGATCCCGGCGTGGGGCATCCCGTGCGGTCTGCTCGGGCTCGTGCTCGTGTGGTTCGGCTCGTACCCCGTCTTCGAGAAGATCATGACGGTGCTCGTCGGCGTCATGTTCGTCGTCGTGGTGGGGCTCGCGCTCCTCGTGCTGCCTGATGTCCCGGCGATGCTCGCGGGCCTGATCCCGACGCTGCCGGAGGGCTCGGGGATCTATACGCTCGGGCTGGTCGGCGGCGTCGGCGGCACGGTGACGATGGCGGCGTACGGCTACTGGATCAACGCCAAGGGCTGGCGCGACAGCTCGTGGATGAAGATCATGCGCCTCGACAACCGCGTCGCCTACATCACCACCGGGATCTTCGTCGCCGCCATGCTCGTCGTCGGCGCCGAGCTGCTCTACACGGCGAACATCGCGCTGGTCGAGAGCGACCGCGGCCTGCTCGACCTCGACGCGATCCTCGAGCAGCGCTTCGGCCCGGTGATCGCGACGCTCTTCCTCATCGGGTTCTTCGCGACGTCCTTCTCGTCGCTGCTCGGGGTGTGGCAGGGCGTGAGCCTCATGGTCACCGACTTCGTCCGCACCCGCCGCGAGGCCGTCGCGAAGACCCCCGAGCAGCTCGCCGCCGCCGGACAGCTCCACGACGACGCCGAGCGCAGCATCCCGTTCCGCGCCTACCTGCTGTGGCTGACCTTCCCGCCGATGCTGCTGCTGTTCCTCGGCCGCCCGTTCGCACTGGTCGTGGCGTACGGCGCGCTCGGGGCGTTCTTCATGCCGTTCCTGGCGATCACGCTGCTCTGGCTGCTCAACAGCAGCCGGACGCCGCGGCAGTGGCGCAACGGGTGGCTCTCGACGACGCTGCTGGTGGGCGCGGCCGCCCTGTTCCTCGTCCTCTGCGTCACCGAGCTGATGGACACGTTCGGCTAGGTACGTGAGCGACGTTCCCCGCATGACCGGGCATTCCGCTCACGGAGGCGTCAGAACGTCAGCACGAGACGGCCGCGGACGCCACCGGCCTCGAGGCGGCGGTGGGCCTCGGGGGCCTTCTCGGCGGGGATGGTGTCGGCGACGCGCGGGGTGAGAGCGCCCTCCTCGGCCTGCTGCCGCAGCCGGTCGAGGGCCGCGTGGTCCTGCGCGACGTCGCGCACGAGCACCGGGTGCCACGTGATGCCGCGGTCCTCCGCGCCCCGGTGGCCCCGGACGGTCGCGATCCTTCCGCCGTCGCGCACGGCGTCGAGCAGGACGTCGCCCTGCAGCGACCCGTCGACCACCGCGTCGACCCCGCCGGGCTGGCTCTCGCGGATGCGGGCGGCCACGTCGTCCCCGCGGCGCACGACGACATCGGCGCCGAGCGAGCGCACCAGCGACTCGTCGGCCTCCGACGCGTCGGCGACGACGGTGAGCCGGTCGGCCTTCGCGAGCTGCACGACGTAGCCCCCGAGGGCGCCCGCCGCGCCCGTCACCGCCAGCGTCCGGCCAGGCTGGAGCGCGAGGGTGTCGAGCGCGAGCCGCGCGGTGAGCGCGTTCATCGGCAGCGTCGCGGCCTCGACGGTCGACGCGCCCGCCGGCGTTCGGACGACCGACCGGGCGGGGACGACGACGTACTCGCTGTAGGCCCCGTGGCTGCCGTCGGGCACCACGATCGCCATCGCCGCGTCGCCGACGTGGAGCTCGGTGTCGGTACCCTCGCCGATCTCGTCGACCTCGCCGGCGGCGTCCATCCCCGGCACGCACGGCGGCGGGTCCGTGCCCCATCGGCGTGCTGTAGCGAACGCGTTCGAGGCGCGGGAGCCGTCGCGGGCGAGGGTGTCGGTCGGGTTCACCGCCGCCGCTCGCACCCGCAGGCGGATCTCGCCGGGCCCGGCGTGGGGCTCGGGCAGCTCGACGACCTCGAGGGCGTCCGGTCCTCCGTAGGAGTTCACTCCGATGGCACGCACGTGTCCTGCCTACCCCGTCGGGTAGACCGGGATGCGTGCGCTCCTTCCGTGTGATCGGCAGCCCGATCGGCCCGCTCACGCTGACGTGGGACGACGCCGTGGACGCCGTGTGCGGGCTGCACGTCCACGACCAGCGGGTCCGCGAGCCGGACCCGGCCTTCGGCGAGCCCGACGGCGGCGCGTGTGTCGGGCTCGACGATCTCGCGGGCGAGCTCGGCGAGTACTTCGCGGGTGAGCGTCGGCGCTTCACGGTGCCCGCCGACCCGCCCGGGACGGCGTTCTCGCGGGCGGTCTGGGCGGCGCTGACGGAGGTGCCGTACGGGACGGTGACGACGTACGGCGCACTCGCGGCAGCGGTCGGGCGTCCCCGCGCGACTCAGGCCGTCGGCACGGCGAACGCGCGCAATCCGATCAGCCTGCTCGTTCCCTGTCACCGGGTCGTCAACTCGCTCGGCCATCCCTCCGGTGGGGGACCCGGCATCGAACGCAAGCGATTGCTCCTGGCCCTGGAGGGCCGAACCCCTTGACCCGTGGCGCGCGGTGAGTACCGTCAGAGGTGTCGCTGTGGTGCCGATCACACGAGCTGAGGGCTGATCCGCACCGCGCACACGGCCGATAGTCGGATGACCGGGAAGAGGTGATGGATTGGACGCAGGGAACACCCCGCACCGCATCACGAGGACCCGGTCGTCCCGGCGCCGCACCGCGCACGGGAGCTGATCCACACCAGACTCCACGCCGCTGAGCGCAGACAGGCGGTCGGTGGGACGACCGGGACCGTGCGGGTCCCGAGCTGACACTTCCTCCCAGATCACGAGCCGGCGTTCCGATCACGGGGCGCCGGTTCGTGCATGTTCAGGGGGGATCACCGCGGTGATCAACGGAGACTTCGCGCGCATAGAAGCAGCGAACAGCACGTTCGCTGCGCCAACCCCGGACCTCGGTAGTGCCTCAGTAGTGCACGACACCACGCTCGCCGCCCGCGGCCGCGACGGCGCCGCCGGTGACCGCGACCGCCCGGGGCGAGGCGAGGAACACGACGACGTCGGCCACCTCGTCCGCGGTCATGATCCGCCGCAGGCTGGTGCCCGCCGCGAGCTCGGCACGCACCTCGTCCTCGGACCTCCCGGTCGACGCCACCCGGTCCGCGATCATCCCCGCCGTCCGCTCGGTCTCGGTGTAGCCCGGGTGCACGACGACCACGCCGACGCCGTGCGGACCGAGCTCGTCGGCGAGGTTCGCGGTCAGCGCGGCGACGCCGACGTTGCGGATCGTCCCCGCGATCGACCCCGTGCGGCGCGCGTTGAGTCCCGAGACGTTGACGATCCGGCCCCAGCCCTGCGCGGTCATGTGGGGTGCCACCGCCCGGGCGGTGCGCAGGTAACCGAGGACCTTCGTGTCGACCTCCTCGAGCACCGCGGCATCGGTCAGCTCGGCCAACGGCGGGATCGGGGACCCGCCTGCCGGGCGCGCCGCGGCGTTGACGAGCACGTCGACCCCGCCGAGCTCGTCGACGGCCCGCGCGACCATGGCCCGCACCGACGCGTCGTCGGTGGTGTCGGCGACGATCGGCAGCACCGTCGACGCCGGCCCCGCCGAGCGCACGCGCCCCGCCGCGGCCCCCAGCGCCTCGGCGTCGCGGGCCACGAGCACGACGTGCGCGCCCTCGGTGGCGAGCTCCCGCGCGCACGACAGACCGATGCCGCGCGAGGCGCCGGTGACGATGGCGACCCGCCCGTCGAGCCCCAGCTCCATGCTCAGCTCCAGTCGTAGAAGCCGCGCCCGGACTTCTGCCCGAGCTCGCCGCGCTCCACCTTGTCGCGCAGCAGCTGCGGCGGGGTGAAGCGCGGCCCCAGCTCGCGGGTCAGGTGCTCGGCGATCGCGAGGCGCACGTCGAGCCCGACGACGTCGGTGAGCCGCAGCGGGCCCATCGGCCAGCGGTAGCCCAGCTGCATCCCGGTGTCGATGTCCTCGGGGCTCGCCACGCCCTCGGCGACCATGCGGATCGCCTCGAGCCCGACGGTCAGGCCGAGCCGCGAGGTCGCGAAGCCGGGGGCGTCGTTGACGACGATCGCGGTCTTGCCCAGCGCCTCGACCCACGCGCGGGTCGCCGTCGTCGTGGCCTCCGACGTCCCGGGGTGAACCACCAGCTCGACGAGCTTCTGCGCCGGCACCGGGTTGAAGAAGTGCATGCCGATGACGCGCTCGCCGGGCAGGTCGGCGGCGATCGCCCCGATCGACAGCGACGAGGTGTTCGACGCGAGCACGGCGTCCGGGCAGGCGCGCGCGGCCCCGCCGAGCACGGTCTGCTTGATGTCGACGCGTTCGGGCACGGCCTCCACGACCAGCGTGGTGTCGCCGGGCAGCTCGTCGACGCCGGTCGACATCGTCAGCCGGCCCAGCAGGTCGTCGCGCCCCACGCCCTCGGGGAGCTTGCCGCGCTGCGCGGCGCCGTCGAGGCTCGTCTCCACGGCGCGGCGCGAGGCCTCGACCCGGTCCGCGTCCGCCTCCACGAGGGTCACCGGGCTCCCGGCGGCGAGCAGGACGTGGGCGATCCCGGCGCCCATCGTCCCGCCGCCGATGACAGCGCTCGTCGGGCGTGCATGCATGCGGGGTGACCTCCACGGTCTCTCGAGGCGAGCTGGTCGCCCCGTGTCATAGCACGGCGGGACCGTGCAGCGCCGCCGAAACGTGGTCGGGCATGAGCACGGCGTGCCGCGCGACGTCGGCGACGAACCGGTTGGTCAGCGTGTCCGGCTCGGCCCCGGTGTAGGCCGCGAGCTCGCGGTCGACGCGGGGGAGCGGGCGGGCGATGGTGCCCGCGAAGACCGGCGGGACGATCGCCGCGGGCACCAGCGACGGCCCGATCCCCGCCGCGGTGAGCAGCGGGGCGACGGCGGTCTGCTCGGTGCGCACGGCCACCTGCGGCCGGAAGCCGGCCTGCTCGCACGCGTCGAGCAGGACGTCGGCCAGCGCGTGGTCCGGCGCGTACTGGACCCACGGGACGTGCTCGAGGCGGCTGAGCGCGATCTCCCCGCCGGCCGGCGCCATGACGTCGTCGGGACCGAGGTTGGGCGGCAGCAGCACGACCATCTCCTCGTGCCCGAGCGCGCGCAGGCGTCCGCGCCACTGCGCCGGGACCGGTCCGACGCCGATGTCGGCCTGCCCCTCGCGGACCGCGGCGGCGAGGGCGTCGCCGTGTCGGTGCTCGAAGAGCCGCACGGTGACATCGGGGTTCTCCGCGCGCCAGCGCCGCAGTACGCCGGGCAGCAGGCCCAGGCTCACCGAGTAGACGCACGCGATCCGCAGCTCGCCGCCCTCGGAGCCGGTGACCTGGCGCGCGGCAGCGTTGCCGCGTTCGGCGGCCGTGACGGCGGCGCGGGCGTGGGGGAGCAGGGCCCGGCCGGTCGGGGTGAGGGTCACCGCACGAGGCAGGCGGCTGAACAGTGATCCGCCCAACTCCTTCTCGAGGGCCGCGATCTGCTGGGAGAGGCCGGGCTGGCTGACGAACAGGCGGTCGGCGGCCCGCGTGAACGATCCCTCGTCGACGACGGCGACGAAGGACTCCAGCTGACGCAGGGTCGGCATCAGCTCAGCTTATGCGAAACCACGCTGGGCTTCTTCGACTTATGAGTGCGGGAAGCCGACGGTGGATCGCGACGGATGAAGACAACGTCCTCCCGAGGAGCTCCCCGTGCCTCTGGCCCTGATCGCCCTTGCCCTGGGCACCTTCGGCATCGGTACCACCGAGTTCGTGATCATGGGCTTGCTGCCCGAGGTCGCGAACGGTCTCGGCGTCCCCGTCGCCGAGGCCGGCCACCTCGTGTCCGCGTACGCCGCCGGCGTCGTCGTCGGCGCCCCGCTGCTCGCGGGCGCCACCGTGAGGTTGCCCCGCCGCACCGTGCTGATGGCGCTGATGGGCGTCTTCGCGGTCGGCAACCTGCTCTCCGCCGTCGCGCCCGAGATCGGATCGTTGATGGCGGTCCGCTTCCTCACCGGCCTGCCCCACGGCGCCTTCTTCGGCGCCGCCTCCGTGGCCGCGGCCGGCATGGTCGGCCGGGACCGCCGCGCCACCGCGGTGTCGCGCGTCTTTCTGGGCCTGACCATCGCCAACGTGGTCGGCGTCCCGCTCGGCACCCTGCTCGGCCAGGCCGCCGGCTGGCGCGCCACGTTCGGCGTCGTCGGCGTGATCGGTCTCGTCGCCGTGGCCGGCATCGCCGCGTTCGTACCCGCCGCCGCCCCCGCGGCGACCGGCAAGGGCGCCCTGCGCGCCGAGATGTCCACGCTGCGCCACCCGCAGGTCGTGCTCTCGCTGGCCGCCGTGATCTTCGGCTTCGGCGCGATGTTCGCCTGCTACAGCTACGTGTCCCCGATGCTCACCGAGGTCGGCGGCTTCTCCACCGCGACCGTGACGCTGCTGCTCGCCGTCGTGGGGCTCGGCATGACCGCGGGATCGGTGCTCGGCGGGCGCGCCGCCGACCGGGCGCCGATGACCACCCTCTACGTCTGCCTGCTCGCGCTGGCCGGCGTGCTGGTGAGCTTCGTCGTCACCGTGCACCACCCGGTGCTGGCGGTCCTGTCGCTGTTCGGGGCGGGCATGTTCTCGCTGGCCCTGGGGCCGGCGATCCAGACACGCATCCTCGACCTCGTCGGCTCGATGGGTGGGCCGCCCACCATGGCGTCGGCGGCGATCCAGTCGGCGTCGAACATCGCCAACTCCCTGGGCGCCTGGCTCGGCGGCATGGTGATCGCCGCGGGCCTGGGCTACCTGGCCCCGACGATCGTCGGCGCGTCCCTCGCTGTCGTCGGCCTCGCGGTGCTCATCTTCTCCGGCGGCCTCGAGGTCCGGGGCCGCCGCCGCGAGGCCGCTGCGGAATCCGAGGCCTCGAACCCGGAGCTGGTCCCGGCCTGACCCCGTTGTGAGCACTTTCCGGGCCTAGAGGCCCGGAAAGTGCTCACATCACGACAGCGCCACGAGCAGCAGGACGGGCACGCTGACGACGGTCGTGAGCAGTGCCGCGTCGCGGGCGAGCGCCACCCCGGTCGCGAAGCGGACGGCGTAGCCGAAGACGTTCTGCGCGGTCGGCAGGGCGGCGCTCACCACCACCGCGAGCAGGGCCGGGCCGGTGAGCCCGAACGCCGAGCCGATCGTCCACGCGAGGAACGGGTGCACCACGTTCTTGAGCACGATCACCGCCCCCAGGCACACCGGGTCGTCGTCGCGGCCGGGCCGCTGGGCGTGCGCGAGCGAGAGCCCGAACGCCAGCAGCATCGCCGGCACCGCGAGGTCGGCGAGCACTTCGACGGGCTCGAGCAGGCCCTCGGGCACGTGCACCCCGGCGACGTTGAACAGCAGGCCCGCCACCGTCGCCAGCAGCAGCGGGTTGCGCAGCGGCGCCAGCAGCGCCCCGCCGAGCCCCGGGTCCTCGCCGCGGCGCCGGGCCGCGACGACGTCGAGCAGCGTCGTGTACGCGGGCGTCAGCACCGCCAGCTGGAAGATCAGCGACGGCGCGATCTCGGCGGCGCTGCCCAGCGCGTAGGTGGCGATCGGGATGCCGAGGTTGCCGGCGTTGAGGTAGCCGCTGGCCATCGAGCCGACGACGGTCTCGCCGCGCGGGCGGCGCCGCAGCACGCCGACCGGCACGTAGAGCACGCACACCGCCACCGCGGCGAGGGCGGTGACGACCAGCCCGGTGGAGAGCACGCGGGCCACGTCGGCGCGCAGCAGCGTGACGAACAGCAGCGCCGGGCTGGCCACGAAGAACGCGGTGCGCGAGAGCACCTCGGTCGCCCCGTCCGGAAGCACGCCGAGGCGCCCCACCAGCACCCCGACGGCGACGACGACGCCGATGACCAGGAAGCCCGTCAGCACCCCGCTCACCGTTCGATCACCGGGCGAGCCTAGGAGCGCTGCGGACTCCGGAGAACGTGCCTTACGGTCCTGTGACCATGGGCATCCTCGATCGCTTCCGACTGGACGACCGCGTCGCCGTGGTCACCGGCGCCTCCTCCGGGCTGGGCGCCGTGTTCGCCACCGCCCTGGCCGAGGCCGGCGCCGACGTCGTGCTCGGCGCGCGACGCACCGAGAAGCTGGAGGACACGCGCAAGGCCGTCGAGGAACGCGGCCGCCGGGCGGTCACCGTGCGCACCGACGTCGCGTCCCCGGACGACTGCCGGGCGCTCGCCGACGCCGCCGTGAACGAGCTCGGGCGCCTCGACGTCCTGGTCAACAACGCGGGCATCGGCACCGCCTACCCCGCGACCAAGGAGACCCCCGAGCAGTTCCGCGAGGTGATCGACGTCAACCTCAACGGCTGCTACTGGATGGCCCAGGCCGCGGCCCGACACATGCCGCCCGGAAGCTCGATCGTCAACGTCTCGAGCATCCTCGCGCTGACCACGGCCGGGCTGCCGCAGGCCGCCTACTCGGCGTCGAAGGCCGGGCTGATCGGCCTGACACGCGACCTCGCCCAGCAGTGGACCGGTCGCAAGGGCATCCGTGTCAACGCGCTCGCGCCGGGCTTCTTCACCTCCGAGATGACCGACAGCTACCACGAGGGCTACCTCGACACGGTGATGCCGCGGGTCCTCGCGAACCGGATCGGCGATCCCGAGGAGCTGGCCGCCGCCCTGGTCTTCCTGGCCTCGGACGCCGGGTCCTACGTCACCGGCACCACCCTGACCGTCGATGGAGGCGTCACGACGACCTGACGCCGGGTAGTCCCGCGCCCATGGACGACACGCTGCGTGAAGACCAGAAGCTGACCGCCCGCGCGGTTCTCGCGCGCGAGGGCCGGGGGTTCGCCGAGGAGATCGGGCTCGGGCGCACCAACAACCCGGCGAGCCTGTTCGGGCTGCTCGTGACGGCCGTCCTGGTCGCCCCGCGGGGCGAGAGCAGCCCGGCGGCGCGGGCGGCGCACGAGGTGACCAACCGCTGGCACACGTCCGCGGACCTCGCGGCCGCGAGCGAGCAGGACGTCGCCAAGGAGCTCGGCGCCGCGGTCGAGGGCAGCGACCGTGGGGGCCGCGGCGACGACGACGACAGCGCCTCCGACGCCGCGGCGACGCTGCGGACGCTCGCGTCGGCGGTCTCCGAGACCTGGGGCGGCGACCTGCGCGAGCTGCGCGAGAACGCGGGGCACGACCCCGCGCGCGAGCGTGAGCTGCTCGCGGTGCTGCCCGGGGTGGACGACGGCGTCGTCGACGTGTTCCTGCGCGAGGTGCAGGCGCTCTGGGACGAGGTCGCCCCGTTCGCCGACACCCGCGCGCTGCGTGCGGCCGCGGCCCTCGGCCTGGGGGACAGCGCCGACGACCTCGCCCGCTACGGCAACCGGCCGGAGAAGATCGGGCGCCTCGCCGGGGCCCTCGCGCGCATCGACGTCGAGGGCTCCCACGACGAGGTCCGCCGGTCCGGCCCCGAGTAGGGCTCAGCGACCCGCCGGCGCGGTCCGGTCGACGGCCAGCGCCCCGGGCAGCACGCGCGCCGCCTCGAGCAGGCTCGGCCCGTACCAGGTGAGCAACCGTCCGCTGACCAGCACCGACGGGGCGTCGAACGCCTCCGGTCCGTCGTCGGCGGTGAACCGGTAGGGCTCGTCGGGCAGGACGACGAGGTCGTGCGCCGGCAGGTCGGCCGGGTCGAAGCGCGGGTAGCGCTCGGGTGAGTCGCGCTCGGTGCTCGAGCTCCGCTCCGTGGCGTCTCCTCCCAGCACGTTCTCGACGCCCAGCCGCGCCAGCACCGCCCCGGTGAACGTGTCGGGCCCGACGGCCATCCACGGCTTGCGCCAGATCGGCACGACGGCGCGGCGCGGGCTGTCGGGCAGCGGGAGGGCGTCCCACGCGGCCCGCGCCCCGTCGATCCAGGCGGGCCGCTCGAGGCCGCACGCGGCGAGCATCCGCTCCAGCGACCGCAGGGCGTCGTCCACGGTGCGGATGTCCGTGACGTACACCGCGAGCCCTGCCTCGCGGAGCTTCTCGAGCTCTTCGGGCTTGTTCTCCTCGGCGTTGGCCAGGACCAGGTCCGGGCGCAGCGCCACGATCGTGTCGATGTCGGGGTTCTTGGTGCCCCGCACCCGCGTGATCCCGTGCTCGTCGAGGTCGTCCGGGTGCGTGCACCAGTCGGTGGCGCCCACCAGCAGGCCCGGCTCGGTGACCCCGACGGCCTCGGTGAGCGACGGGACGAGGCTGACCACCCGGCCGACGGTCGCGGGGAGTGGGACGCGGCGGCCCTCGTCGTCGACGACGTTCATGTCTCCAGGGTGCCGCACGACGGCGGGTGCGGTGGTCGGGGATGTCCGGATGAGGGCGTTCTCCTCCGGTCCGGGCCGCCGGCACCCAGACTCCGGCTGGAGATCGCCCCGCGCCGCCCGCCCGCCCGCGGTCGGCGTGATCGTCGCCATCCTGGTGCTCCAGGCGGGGCCGGCGTCGGCCGACCGGGCGCACGACTGGCGGCTGCTGCACCGGGAGGTGCGCGGGCGGGTCGCGGATCTGCGGGCCAAGGTTCGCGCGGTGGGCACCGAGGAGGGCGCTGCGGAGCTGCGCGCGATCCTCGGCGGCGAGGACGGCGTCGACCGCCTCGTCGCCGCGCTGATCGCCCAGCTCGCCGCCCAGCTCGCCGCCATGTGAGCACTTTCCGGGGTGATAACCCCGGAAAGTGCTCACATGGGCCGCTACATGGAGCGGCGGTACTGCCCCCCGACCTCGAAGAACGCGTCGGTGAGCTGGCCGAGCGTGCACACGCGCGCCGCCGACATGAGCTCGTCGAAGACGTTCTCGCCCGAGGTCGCCGCGTCCTGAAGCCGGCGCAGGGCCTCCGGCGCGGAGTCGGCGTGGCGGGCCTGGAAGTCGGTGACCCGCTCGAGCTGGCCCTTCTTCTCCTCCTCGGTGCCCCGGGAGAGCTCGAGCTCGTGGCTCTCCTGCTCGGCGTCCTCCGGGGGCAGGAAGGTGTTGACGCCGACGATCGGCAGCGAGCCGTCGTGCTTGCGCGACTCGTAGAGCATCGACTCGTCCTGGATCTTGCCGCGCTGGTAGCCGGTCTCCATCGCGCCCAGGACACCACCGCGCTCGGCGATCGAGTCGAACTCCTGGAGCACCGCCTCCTCGACGAGGTCGGTGAGCTCGTCGATCACGAAGGACCCCTGCAGCGGGTTCTCGTTCATCGAGAGGCCCCACTCGCGGTTGATGATCAGCTGGATCGCCAGCGCGCGCCGCACCGACTCCTGCGACGGCGTCGTGACGGCCTCGTCGTAGGCGTTGGTGTGCAAGGAGTTCGCGTTGTCGTAGAGCGCGCAGAGCGCCTGCAGCGTCGTGCGGATGTCGTTGAAGTTCATCTCCTGCGCGTGCAGCGACCGGCCCGAGGTCTGCACGTGGTACTTGAGCTTCTGGCTGCGCTCGTTCGCGCCGTAGCGGTCGCGCATCGCCACCGCCCAGATCCGGCGGGCGACGCGGCCGATCACGGAGTACTCGGCGTCCATGCCGTTGGAGAAGAAGAACGACAGGTTCGGTGCGAAGTCGTCGATGTCCATCCCGCGCGCGAGGTAGGACTCGACGTAGGTGAATCCGTTCGCGAGCGTGAACGCGAGCTGGGAGATGGGGTTCGCCCCGGCCTCGGCGATGTGGTAGCCGGAGATCGACACCGAGTAGAAGTTGCGCACCTTGTGGCGGATGAACCATTCCTGGATGTCGGCCATCATCCGCAGCGAGAACTCGGTAGAGAAGATGCAGGTGTTCTGGCCCTGGTCCTCCTTGAGGATGTCGGCCTGCACCGTGCCGCGCACGTTCTGGTAGGCGTGCTCGGCGAGCTCGGCGCGCTCCTCCTCGCTGGGCGCCCGCCCGTGCTCCTCGGCGAAGGCGTCGACCTGCTGGTCGACCGCGGTGTTGAGGAAGTAGGCGAGGATCGCGGGCGCCGGGCCGTTGATCGTCATCGACACCGAGGTCGTGGGCGAGGTCAGGTCGAAGCCCGAGTAGAGGACCTTCATGTCGTCGAGGGAGGCGATCGAGACACCCGAGGTGCCGACCTTGCCGTAGACGTCGGGCGGGGTCGCCGGGTCGTGGCCGTAGAGGGTCACCGAGTCGAACGCGGTCGAGAGGCGCTTGGCCGGCGAGTCCTGCGAGAGGTAGTGGAACCGGCGGTTGGTGCGGAACGCGTCGCCCTCGCCGGCGAACATGCGGGCCGGGTCCTCGCCCTCGCGCTTGAACGCGAACACCCCGGCGGTGAACGGGAAGTGCCCGGGCAGGTTCTCCTTGCGCAGGAAGCGCAGGACCTCCTCGTCGGCGGTGAACGCCGGCAGCGAGACCCGGTTGACCTTGTTGCCCGAGAGCGTCTCGCGCGTCAGCCGGGTGCGCAGCTCCTTGTCCCGCACGTGCACGACCATCTCGTCGCCCGCGTAGGCCTCGACGGTCTCCGGCCAGCCCTCGAGCAGCGCCGCGGCCTCGCCGGGCAGGTCGCGCTCGGCCTCGGCGAGGACCGCGGGCAGCTCGCCTGCGTCGCGGTCGCCGAGCGCCTCGGTGGCGGTGCGCAACGCCGCACGCCGGCGGGCCGCGGTGACCATCGCGTCGGTCTGCTCGTGGTAGTCGCGCACCGTGCCGGCGATGTCGGCGAGGTAGCGGGCGCGCTCCGGCGGGATCGAGGCCGCGAAGTCGGTGGAGACCTTCGAGTCCGGGATGGCCAGCCGGCCCTCGCCGACCGTCATCCCGTGCTCGCCGAGCCTCGTGCGCAGGTAGCCGTAGAGGGCGGTGACGCCGTCGTCGTGGAACGTCGCGGCACTGGTGCCGAACACCGGCATGTCCTCCCACGACGAGGAGAACGCGTCGCGGTTGCGCACGAGCTGCCGGGACACGTCGCGCCGGGCGTCCTCGGCCCCGCGGCGCTCGAACTTGTTGATGGCGACGGCGTCCGCGAAGTCCAGCATGTCGATCTTCTCGAGCTGGGACGCGGCGCCGAACTCGGGCGTCATGACGTAGAGCGACGAGTCGACGAAGTCGACGATGCCGGCGTCGCCCTGGCCGATGCCCGGGGTCTCGACGATGACGAGGTCGGCGCCGGAGGCGCGCAGCAGCAGGATCGCGTCCGCGAGGTTCTCCGGGAGCGTGCCGCCCGAGTTGGACCCCTTCCGGCTGCGCGAGGCCATCGAGCGGAAGTAGATCTGCGCCCCGCCGAGCGAGTTCATGCGGATCCGGTCGCCCAGCAGCGCGCCGCCGCCCTTGCGGCGCGTCGGGTCGACGGCGAGCACCGCGATCCGGAGCTTGTCCTCCTGGTCGAGGCGGAAGCGGCGCACGAGCTCGTCGGTCAGCGAGGACTTGCCCGACCCGCCGGTGCCCGTGATGCCGAGGACCGGCACGGCCTTGCTCTCGACGGCCGTCCGTGCGCGCTCGCGGACCTCGTCGGGCAGGGCGCCGGCCTCGGCGACCGAGAGGGCGCGCGCGAGCGTGGCGGGCTCGCCGGTGAAGACGCCGTCCCAGCTCGAGGGCGGCTCGGCGCCGAGGTCGACGTCGCACGCCTTGATCATCGTGTTGATCATTCCCGGCAGGCCCAGGCGCTGGCCGTCGGTCGGGGAGAAGATGCGCGCGACCCCGTGGTCGTGCAGCCGGTCGATCTCGTCGGAGACGATGACGCCGCCACCGCCGCCGTAGACCTTCACGTGCCCGGCGCCGCGCTCGCGCAGCAGGTCGACGAGGTACGAGAAGTATTCGACGTGCCCGCCCTGGTAGGAGCTGACGGCGACGCCCTGGGCGTCCTCCTGGATCGCGGCCGTGACGACCTCGTCCACGGAGCGGTTGTGTCCCAGGTGCACGACCTCCGCGCCCTGGCGCTGGAGGATCCGCCGCATGATGTTGATGGCCGCGTCGTGACCGTCGAACAGGCTCGCCGCGGTGACGAAGCGGATGGGGTGGGTCGGGACGTACAGCTCGTCCGTCATGCTTCCTCGCAGTTCAGGTCGGCGCTCCGACAAATAGTAGGACGTCAAAGCGTTTGGCGACCAGCGACACACGTCACTCACGGAGCGAAGTCTCAGAACGACCGAACGAGTGAACAGTCGGTGCGCTCGGGGGCAGAGCGCTCACCGATCGATACCTGCCCTCGGCGACGCCGCGACGAGGGAACGGATTCGCACGCCGGAGAACGGGGCTGTACGGGTGAGTGAGGAATGGTCCGTACGCCGGGGTTCCTGCCGCATCGCGCCGGGTATCACGCTGGCCCCGCCCCGAAGGGCCCCTCGGTACTAGGAGTACGAAGTGATCATTCTCGGTGTCATCCTGATCATCATCGGAGCCGTCACCGGCATCTCGATCCTCTACACGATCGGCGCGATCCTGGCCGTCGTCGGGCTCGTCCTGACGATCCTGGGCGCTGTCGGCCGTGGTGTCGGTGGCCGCAAGACCTACTTCTGACCGCTCCGCACGACCGAGACGCACGACCGCGGCCCGTCCCCGGCGAGGGGGACGGGCCGTTCCGTTCCCGGGCGCCACCCGCGGCACGGGAACTCGGGGCGGGCCCGGACCCGGCCGGGGACCGGTGCCCGCCCTCGGTGTCTCTCACGGGCCCGCCGCCCACCCGTGGGGGTCGTCCCACGCCTGCAGGCTCCGGCGGCTCGTGAATCGCCGCTCCTCGCCCGTGCGCGGGTCCGGGAACGCCAGCTCGCGGGCCAGGAGCTGCAGCGGGGCGCGGAAGTCGTCGAGCGGGACGTCGCGAACCTCGGGATAGAACGGGTCGCCGAGCACCGGCAGGCCGAGCGAGGCCATGTGCACGCGCAGCTGGTGGGTGCGCCCGGTGTGGGGCGTGAGGCGGTACCTCGCCCGGCCGGCGTCCGCCTCGAGCAGCTCCACCCGCGTCTCCGCGTTCGGCTCGCCCGGCACCTCCCGCGCCGTGACCACGCCGCGCTCCTTGACGATCCGGCTGCGCACCACCCGCGGCAGGTCCACCCCCGGGTCGTGCGGGGCGACCGCCTCGTAGATCTTCGCGACGCGCCGGTCGCGGAACAGGTTCTGGTACGTCCCGCGCCGCTCCGGTTCGATCACGAACAGCACGAGGCCCGCGGTCACCCGGTCCAGCCGGTGCGCCGGGCTCAGCGCCGGCAGCCCGAGCCGGTGGCGCAGCCGCACCAGCGCGGTCTCGCGGACGTGGCGCCCGCGGGGGATCGTCGCGAGGAAGTGCGGCTTGTCGACCACGACGATCTCGTCGTCGCGGTGGACGACGTCGACCTCGAACGGCACCGGCGCCTCGTCGGGCAGGTCGCGGTGGAACCAGATCACCGACCGGGGCACGAACGGCGTGTCCGGCCCGAGCGGCCCGTCGTGGTCGACGATCCGGCCCTCGGCGAGCATCGCGTCCACCCGCCCGGGCGGGACCGGCAGCCGGTCGACGAGGTGATCGCGCAGCGTCGCCCACGGGCCGTCGTCGGGCATCCGCACCCGCGCCGGATCGAGCCCGTCGCGCGGCGGGAGCGGCGGGCTGCGGCGGGGCACGGCCCGAGACTACGGATCCCTACAGGAACACCTCGGCGGCCTTCGTGGCCCACGCGTCGAGGAAGGCCTCGGGCCCGACCCGGTAGTCCCGCGTCTCGCGGTGCCGCCACCAGCGTTCGGCCTGGATCCAGGCGAAGTCCCGGGTGCCGACGACGAGGACGTCGCCGACGAGGTTCCCGAGACGGTCGAGGATGCCGCCGTCGGGGCCCCACCGCGTCCAGGGCACCTCGTTGTCCTCGCAGAGCTGGTCCATGCGGTTGTGAAAGATCGTGTTGATCGCCTGGTAGTCGGCGTACTGCTCGTCGGTGGTGGCGAGCGGGTCGTCGGGGTGCTGCTCCCACACGTCGAGCAGGGCGAACGCGAGGTCGAAGTTCACGTGGGCGTTCACCCCCGCGACCGCGAACTGCCACGGCGCGATGTCCTTCTCCTGGCGGCGCGAGAAGGTCAGCTCCCAGCACCCGGGTGTGCGTTGCCGGGCGAGGTGTGCGTGCAGGGCGTCGAGGTAGCGCTGCGCGAACGCGAGGTCCAGCTCGATGATGAACCGGCCGGTCCGGAACAGGTGCCCGGCCTGCCACGCGGCGAGGACGTCCGACGTGATCGTGTGGTAGAGGTCGGCGAAGCAGGCGATGCCGTCGCGCTCCGCGTCGCCCTCGACCCGATCGGCGACGTCGCGGATGCGCCCGAGGACGTCGACGACCTCCGTCACCTCGGTCGGGTGCCGGGCCGCGAGCGGCTTCAGCAGGGCCTGGTTGTCCACCAGGCTCTGGCGTTCAGACACGGGTTCCTCGCTCGGGGCCGGTGGGACGCGCGCGGACACGCTGGAGCAGGGCCGCGGCCTGGGTGCGGGAGCGGGTGCCGGTCTTGGCGAGCACCCGGGACACGTGGACGGCGACGGTGCGCTCGCTGATGTAGAGGCGGTGGGCGATCTCGCGGTTGGACAGCCCGTCGGCGAGGACGGCGAGGACCTCGTGCTCGCGGGACGTCAGCGCGGCGAGCTCGGGGGCCCGCCGCGCGGCGGCGGTGGTCTCCTCGGCCGCCGGGGTCGCGACCGCCGCCTCGCCGGCGTGCGCGACGTCGAGCCGGGCCCGGCGGGCGAGCCCGGCGATCTCGTCGAGGAACGGCCCGGCGCCCAGGGCGGTCGCGGTCTCCGCCGCCGAGCGCAGCGCGCGGGCGGCCTCGCCGCGACGCGTGCCGGAGGCGAGCAGGGCCTCGGCGCGGCGCAGCATCGCGTACGCCGCGGGGTAGGGGTTGAGCTGCTTGCCCCACATCTCGGCGACCTGCGCCCAGGCGTCGGGGTCCGAGACGCCGGCGGCGCGCCCGGCCTCGGCGCGGCACATCGTCACGTAGGCGAGCACGGTGCGGCGCAGCGCGGGCACGGTGCTCGGCACCCGTCGCTCCAGGTTGACCGTGTGCCGGGCGAGCCGTTCCCGGGCGGCACGGTCGGTGGCCATCCCGCGCGCGGCGGCCTCCGCCTCGGCGCGCAGCCCGTGCCAGACCAGCGGGGCGACGAGGAAGACGTCGTCGGGCGTGTGCTCGGCGATCTCCAGGCCGCGCGCGACGAGCGTGCGCGCGAGGTCCGGACGCCCACGCCACATCTCCACGCCCGAGCGCAGGGTCAGCAGCGGGACGCGGTAGCGCGAGGCCACCGTGCCGCGCCGGGGCGGGGCGGGCGCGCCGTCCTCCGGCGCGGGCGCCCCGGGGTCCTCGCCGGTGCCGTCGAGGGCGAGGAGGTCGACCGCGCGGAGATCCTCGTCGGCCTCGACGAACTCGCCGCGCCCGACCTGGAGGCGGCAGCGCGCGAGCCGCACCTCGAGCGCGTCGGCCCCGGTGGGCGAGAGCGCCCACGCCTCGTCGACGGCGTCCGACGCCTCCGCCCAGCGCCCGAGGCGGAACAGGCCGTTCGCGGTGGTCGCGAGCAGCCGGACCCCGGCCGAGCGCGCCAGCCCGAGGTCCCGCATGCGCGCCACGCCCTGCCGTGCGATCTCGACGCCCTCGTGCAGCTCGCCCAGCGGTCCGGACAGGAGATCCGCCCACGCCTGGTAGGCGCGCCCGACCGCTGCGGCGTCGCCCGTGCGCTCGGCGATCATGAGGCCGTCCGCGACGGCGGCGAGCCCGGCGTCCGAGTTCTCGAGGTAGGCCAGCGCGGAGCCCAGCGTGGCGAGCATCGGTGCCTGCTCGGCGTGCTCGCCCTGCCGGCGCGACACCGCGAGCGCCCGCTCGGCCTCGCGCTTGGCCCCGCGCACGTCGCCGGTGATCAGCAGCGCCTCCGCGTGGGCGGCGTGCACGGCGGCCAGGGCGGGGTCGTCGCCGACGCGCTCGGCGCGCCCGGCGTCGTGCAGCACCGCCACGGCGTCGCCCGTGCGCCCCGCGTCGAGCAGCGAGCGCCCGAGCCGCACGACCGCGGGCAGCTCGGCGATCCCCGCCGCGGCCGGGTCGGGCACGAGGCGGCGCAGGAGGTCGACGGCCGCGTCGTACTCGCCCGCGAGCTGGGCGGTGTCGGCGGCGCGGGCGAGCATCACGTCCGCCTCGGGGTCGTCGCCGGCGGCCGGGGGCAGGGCCGGCGGGCGGTGACCGGGCAGGACCCGCGCCGACGGGGGCGTCGCGCGCGCGGCCGTCAGGGCGAGCGCCGCCATCCACTGGCGGTGCGCCGTGCCGAACTCGTGGATCTGCTCGGCGACGGTCGCCGCGTGCACCACCGCGGGCAGGGCGCTCTCGGGGTCGTCGGCGCGGGCCCAGTGGTGCGCCCGGCGCAGCGACGCCGCCGGGTCGAGCGCCAGCTCGGGCCCGGCGCCGAGCACGGCGTCGTAGGCGACGGCGTAGCGGCGGTGCAGCCCGCGGCGCTCTCCCGGCATCAGCTCCGCGGCGACGACGTCGCGCATGAGCCCGTGGCGCAGCGCGTAGCCCTCGACCTCCGGGTCGACGACGACCATCGCCGCCGCGGCCGCCTCGCGCAGCGCGGCGAGCAGGTCGTGCTCCTGCTCGGTGCGCACCACCTCCGCGAGCAGCCGGTGCGGCACCGGCTCCTCACCCAGCGCCAGCGCGGCGACCACCGTCTGGGCGAGCGGCCGCAGGCCCGAGAGCCGGCCGAGGACGAGGCCGCGCAGCCCGGGGGAGAGGCCGTCGGCGGCGCCGTCGGCGACCGCGGCAAGGGTCTCGGCGACGATGAACGGGTTGCCCGCGGACCGCCGCCACACCAGGTCGGTCAGGCCGGCGTCGCCGCCCGCGTCGCGCACGATGTCCTCGATCCGCCCGCGGGGCAGCGGCGCGAGCTCGATGGCCCGCACGGCCCGGTCGCGGGTCAGCTCGGGGAGCATGCGGCGCAGGGGATGGGTGACGTCGAGCGCCTCGGAGCGGGCGGTGGCCACGAGCAGGATGTGCTCGTCGGTCAGGTGCGCGACGAGCGACACCACGAGCTCGCGGGTGGTGCGGTCGGCCCAGTGCAGGTCGTCGACGACGACGAGCACGGGCGCCTCGCCGGCCAGCGTGACCAGCACCCGGCGGACCAGTTCGAGCAGGTGTCCGCCCGACGGGGGCGTCGCGCCGGGACCCGGGTCGAGCAGCGGGGCGAGCTCGTCGCGCCAGGGCGCGAGGGCGGTGCGCGCCGCGAGGACGGCCGGCGTGGGCTCGTCGGCCGCACGCAGCAGACGGCGCAGCCCGGTGGCGACCGGCCAGAGAGGCAGCTGCTCGCCGACGTCGACCGCGGTGCCGCTGACGACCACGCCGCCGTCGGCCTCGACGCGCTCGGCCAGCCCGCGCACCAGCCGCGTCTTCCCCGCCCCGGCGTCGCCGGTGAGGACGACGGTCAGCGCGCCCGAGGTCCGGGCGCGCTCCCAGCACCGCGTGAGGACGGCGGCGTCGGCGGCGCGCCAGGACGGCGGGCCGGCGGCCGTGCCCGCACCACCCCCCTGGTCCGCCCCCTGACCTGCCACGGCGACGACGCTAGGCGCGCGCGATCGGCGGCGTCCAGCGGCGTCAGCACGCCACTGTCGTCCTAGTCATTTCTTCTGATGTGCCGGCTGGACCGATGTCGAGACGCTTCGTCATGAGGGCGGGACGACGGTCGTCGGGGGACCGGAGGGGGTCGCTCGGACGTCCTCGCGCTCGCCCGGGTCATGTGGCCGGGCGCGCGACGGGAGGGGGAGGCGGGGTCTGCTGGCGCCCGGGGGGACGCCCGGGACACCCGTCTCCCCTTTTCCGAGCTACCAGAGCCGTTGCGTGGCGATCCGCGCGCCCGCCGACAGCGCCCGGAACTTCTCCCACACCACGCTCGGATGCACCTCGGGGGAGTAGCTCGCCCGCGACGAGAACCCGCAGTCGGCGCCCGCGATGACGTTCTCGCGGCCGACGCACGACGCGTACCAGCCGATCATGTCGGCGATCAGCTCCGGGTGCTCCACGTAGTTCTGCGCGTGCCCGAGCAGGCCGGGGATCAGGACCGAACCCTCGGGCAGCGCCTTCCTCAACCGGGAGTCCTCCCAGATCCTCCACTCGTGCATGTGGCGCGGGTTGGCGACCTCGAACGAGTAGCCGCCGGCGCGCATCGCGATCATGTACGGCGCGACCTCGCCCATGCCGATGTCGTGGATGCGCGGCCCGTGGTTGAGCCCGTAGCAGGTGTGCAGGCGGATCCTCTCGGTCGGGATGCCGCGCAGGCTGTGGTTGACGATCTCGGCGTGCTCGCGGGCGGTGCGGTCGCGTTCGGCGGGCTCGAGGGTCGGGTCGGAGAGGATCTCGATCAGCCAGGGGTCGTCGATCTGGAGCAGGAAGCCGGCGTCGACGATCGCCAGGTACTCCTCGCGCAGCGCCTCCCCGACGGCCTCGTAGTACTCGCGGTCGGTCGCGTAGTACTCGTTGCGCCCGAACCCGCGAGGCGAGGTGGAGGGCATGAACGCCTCGACCACCCCGGAGACGCCGGCGATCGCCTTCTGCAGGTTGGCGAGGTCGGTCTGCAGCTCGTCCTGGCCGGTGTAGCTCACCGGTCCGACGCAGGCGACGGTCTGCATCGGCGCGACCGTCTTGGTGTACTTGCCCAGGTAGCCCTCGTAGTACGCCGGGAACGCGTCGATCTCGACCTGCCAGGACGGCGGCAGGAGGCGCTCGCCCGAGTCGGGGGAGAAGCCGTCGAGCCGGCGCTGGACGTAGGTCGCGAAGCTGACCTTGCCCATCTCGCCGTCGGTGACGACGTCGATGCCGGTCTCGCGCTGGCGCGCGACGACGTCGGCGACGGCCTCGGTCACCTGCCGGGCGAAGAGGTCGGCGTCGTAGGGACCGCCGTGCTCCTTCTCCCGCATCGTGTCGAGCAGGGCCTCGGGACGGGCGAGGCTGCCGACGTGGGTCGTCAGGACGCGGTCGGTGCTGCGCTGCATGGACCTGACGGTAGGAGCGGGGTCGCGGGGCCGTACCTGACCTGTTCCGGTGGGGCGAACGGGGCGCGTCGGTGGTGCGGATGCCCGACGGCGGCGTGCGGCACACCGAGGTCGCGGCGTTCGCCTCGTGACGGGTCAGCCCCGGGCACGCTCCAGGTCCGCGGAGATCCGGGCCGCCACCCGGCGCACACCCTGGACGACCGCCGGCTTCCGGGGTCCGAGAACGCGCGAGGTCGGCCCGACCACCGACAGCGCGGCGACCGGGTGCGGGCGCCCGCCGCGGGTGAGCGTGATCGGCGCGGCGACCGACGACCAGCCGGGCTCGAACTCCTCGCGGGAGGTCGCGTAGCCCTGCTCGCGGGTGATCGCGAGGATCTGGCGGTAGCGCAGCGGGTCGACGACCGTGAACGGGGTGTAGCGCCGCAGCCCGCGCTCGAGGATCGCCGTGATCAGGGCCGGATCCGCGGCGGCGAGCACGCGGCCCGCGCTCGACGAGTGCGCCGGGTTGCGGCGGTGCTCGCTGCGGAAGCGGACGTTCATGGCCGCCGACTCGGCCCGCTCGACGTAGAGCACGTCGGTACCGACGCTGACGCCGAGCTGGATCGTCTCGCGCAGCAGCTCGCGCAGCTCGCCCATCGCGGGCAGGGCGACGTCGCGCAGCATGAGGCGGTCGACGGCGAGCTGCCCGTACTCGAACAGGCGCAGGCCCAGGCGGTAGCGGCCCGAGCCGGTGCGCTCGAGCAGCCCGCCGGTGGCCAGGGCCGCCAGCATCCGGCACGCGGTGCTCTTGGCGATGCCGAGGCGGGCGGCGACGCGCGTGGCACCCAGCTCGGCCTCGTCGGCGAAGCAGTCGAGCACCGAGACCGCGGTCGAGACCGAGCGCAGCGGGGAGTCGTCCTCGGCCGGGCCGACGGCGTCGTCGAGGTCCAGCGGGGGGAGGGACAGGACCGTCATGGACTCAGGCCTCCCATTGTGGGAACTCGTCGGGCGGCGGCACGTTCACCTCGGTCACCCGGTTGCGGTAGGAGACGAACGCGCTCTGCGCGCCCTCGCGCACCTTGACCCGGATCTCCTCGGTGTTCAGCGGCTCGCCGGGGTCGTAGCCGTGCGCCCAGGTGGCGAACGCGCGCATCGGCCCGGAGTGGGTCGCGGCGAGGATGCGGCGGTGGGTCAGCGTGCCGTCGGGTCGGGTCGACTCGGTGATCAGCCGGTGGAACCCGCGCCAGAACCGGCGCACGCACATCGCCGGCGGCTCGAAGTACATCATCGGGATCGTGAGCCACTCCTGGATCGGGTCCGCCCCGCCCAGCTGCGTGCGGTAGAAGCGGTCGATCTCGACGAGCCAGCGGGGGCGGTCGCCGACGGCGAGGCGCTCGAGGGTCTCGTTGGTGGCCTGGTACTGCCGGAACGCCGAGGTGACGTCGCGCAGCCCGTCGGGGGTCCAGACCCCGAAGTTGCGCAGCTCCGGGATCGGCTCCTTCTCGGTGATCTCGGCGTCGATGCCCCACATCTGCAGGCCGTCGGTGACGCCGTTGTAGAGCTGGTCGGCGGTCTGGCGGGCGCGGTTGGTGTCGGCACACACCAGCCGCACCCTGTCGCCGTGGTCGAAGCGGCGCGCGAGCTCGTGCCCGCGGCGGTGGGCCTGCCAGCCGCCCATCGGCGTCAGGCCGGCGTCGGTGGAGTAGCCCTGGGTGATGCCGTGCCGGATGATCGAGATCTCGCAGACGATCCTCTCGGAGGCGCGGCGCTCCACCGGCGCGGCGACCTCCTTGCCGCGGCTCGCCTCGGCCAGCGCGGGCGTGAAGGTCCTGCCCTCGTACTCGACGGTCCCGGTGTCGGCGGGAGCCGACCCGCGCTCGCGGAAGCGTCGCAGGTAGAGGGGCGTGCTTGCCTGGTCGGTGTTCTGGCTGGTCTCCGGCGGAGCCGTGTCCTCGGCGGGCCTCTCGGTCCCGCGGCGCGAGCGGTAGCGGGACAGGTAGTCCGGGGCCTCGTAGCGGTGGACCGAGCGCGGGTCGGTGCGGTTGTCGGTGGTCACCAGCCGCCCCCGATCACGAGTGCACCGTGAAGAAGCGCTCGTTGACCTGGCGGTGGTAGTAGAAGATGGCGCGCCCCATCTCCTCCTCGGTCCAGGTGATCGGCTCGAAGTCCGGGTCGACCCAGTAGCCGCCGGTGAAGAGCTCGTTGCGGTTGCCGGCCGGGTCGAAGAAGTACGTCGTGTACCCGCGGGTGACGCCGTGGCGCGTGGGAGCCACGTCGATCGTCACGCCGTGGTACGCGAGCGCGTCGGCCGCCTCGCGGATGCCGTTCCAGTCGTCCATCCAGAACGCGAAGTGGTGCAGCGCCCCGTTCGGCCCGGTGATCACGGCGATGTCGTGCGGGGTGTGCGAGTGCTCGAGGAACGTCGCGAGCTGGTGGCCGTCGTTGGCGAGGATCTGCTCGGTGAGCCGGAACTCGAGCAGCTCGGTGAAGAACGCCGTGAAGGCCTCGACGTCCTCGGCCATGACGAACAGGTGGTCCAGGCGCGGCGGCGCGATCCCGATGAGGTCCTGCGGACGCGGCGGCGGGTTGGTCTTCGGCAGCATGTTGCCGATCCGCTCGGTGCCGTGGGTGAGCTCGACGAGGTGGCCCGACGGGGCGTCGAAGCGGATCGCCTCGCCCCAGCCCGGGCCCAGCTCGCGGGCCGCGAAGCGCTTGACCCCCACGCCGGCGGCCTCGAGCTTCGTCGTGAAGTGGTCGAGGTCTTCGGGCTCGTTGAGCTTGAACGACATGTGGTCGAGGCCGTAGGTGGGGGCCTCGCGCAGGATCACCGAGTGGTGCTCGCGCTCGTCCCAGCACTTGAGGAACACGCGCGCAGCACCGTCGCGCTCGTCGCGCGCGGTCTCCACGAGGCCGAGGACCTCGGTGTAGTAGGCGGTGGCGAGCTCCAGGTCGGGGACCCGGACCTCGACGTGCTGCAGCCGGATGATCCGGTCTGAGGTGGTGGCCACGGTCGGCAATCCCCTTACGTGTGCATCCGCAGGAACCGCTGGCTGACGACGTTCTCGTAGTAGAAGAGGCCCTTGCCGAAGTTGTCCTCGGTCCAGGTGAGGATCTCGGTGTCGGGGTCGACCCAGTAGCCGCCGGTGAAGACTTCGTTGCGGATCCCGAGCGGGTCGAAGAAGTAGATGGTGTTGCCGCGGGTGACACCGTGGCGCGTCGGGCCCTGGTCGATCTGCACCCCGTTGAAGGCCAGCGTGTCCGCGGCCTTGCGGATGTGGTCCCAGTCGTCGAGCCAGTAGGCCCAGTGGTGCAGGGCGCCGTTGGGGCCGTTGACGATGGCGATGTCGTGCGGGGAACGGGTGTTGCCGGCGAGCCATACGCCGAGCTGGTGGCCGTTGCCGTCGAGGACCTGCTCGGTCATGCGCATCCCGAGCACGTCGATGAAGAACGCCGCGGACTCCGCGACCTCCTCTGCGTTGACCAGCATGTGGTCCATGCGCGGTGGCGCAATGCCGGGCAGGTCGGGCGGCGGGACCGGCGACGGGTTGGTCTTGCCGAGCAGGTTGCCGGTCTTCTCGATGTCCCAGACCAGCTCCATGATCTGGCCCGACGGGACCTCGAAGCGCAGCGACTCGCCCTGGCCGACCGCCTCGCCGCGGCTGACGCGCGAGGTGGGACAGCCGTAGGCCTCGACCTTCTTCTCCAGCTCGTGGAGGTCGTCCTCCTCCTCGACGCGGAAGGTGAACGAGTCCATCCCGGTGCGCGGGTTGTAGCGCATCCGCAGCGAGTGGTGGTCCTCCTCGTCCCAGCACTTGAGGTAGACGCAGTCGTCGGTGCGCTGGACCTGTTGGAGCCCCATCACCTCGGTGTAGTACGCCGCCGACAGATCGAGGTCGGGCGTGCGGACGTCGACGTGGGCCAGGCGGAGGATTCCCATGCGAGGTGCCCTTTCCCGGGCGTGCCGGCTTACCTTGACGCCGCGACGCTAACCGTCCTAGCGTTCCGGAAGGAAGACAGTATGTTCCGATTTCCGGAACGCGGGGACTTGACGAGAGGGGTCGACGTGGCGGACCCGATGGCCATGCGCCGCGCGGTCGCCGGTTACGTCGAGGGCATCCACCGCGCCTATCTCCAGCAGGCCGAGACGTTCCCGCCGGCGGTGCAGGGGCGGTTGCCGCTGGTCGCGGCGGGGCGCGTCACCGTCGCCGCGGTCGGCGCGCGCAACCTGCACATCCTCGCCACCACCGAGGGCCTCGGTCCGACGCGCGGCCAGGAGGTCGAGCTGCCCGGCTCGGCCGGCGGCCTCGAGTGGGTCGTGCGCTTCTACGACCCGGTGGTCGTGCCCGCGCTGGGGCTCATCGACGAGTCGGAGGGGCCGGCGTCGGACAAGGTGCGCGGCGCGCTCGGTATCTCGACGGTCGTCTACCACGTGGTCACCCAGCCCGGCTCCGGTCTCTCGCCGCACCACGCCGGGCACGTCGGCTCGGGGCTGGCGAGCGCCCACTCGGCCGCGGCGCGCGACTTCGAGCGCCTGCGCGACCGGGCCCGGGGCCGCGAGGCGCTGGTCGACGAGATGGAAGGCGCCGCGGTCGCGGGGCTCGCCCGTGCCCAGATCCTGCTCGCCCGCGCGATCCGCCCGTACGACACCGCGGTCGGCGAGGCCGTCGACGCGGCGTTGAAGCCCGGTGCGACCCCGGACCCGAATGCGGTGCGGAAGGTGCTGCTCGAGGCGTTCACGCAGGAGCCGGCGTGACCGACGCGCCGCTGCAGACGGTCACCAACGCCGCCCGGCTGCTCAAGGCGTTCCTCACTCGCGAGGAGTCGCTCGGCGTCTCCGAGCTGGCCCGCCGTCTCGACCTGGGCAAGAGCGCCGTGCACCGGCTGCTCACCACCCTCGCCGCCGAGGGGCTCGTCGAGCAGGACCCGCGCACCGGCGGCTACCGCCTCGGGCTGGTCGTCTTCGAGCTGGGCGAGGCTGTGCGCGTGCACATGGACCTGCACGCCGCCGCCGGTTCCGTGCTCGCCCACCTGCGCGAGGAGACCGGCGAGTCCGCGCAGGTCGGGATGCTCGACGGCCACGACGTCGTCTACGTCGACCGGCTCGAGTCGAGCCATGCGCTGCGGCTGTTCACCGAGACCGGGCGCCGGGTGCCGGTGCACTGCACGAGCTCGGGCAAGGTGCTGCTGGCGTTCGCGCCCGAGCACGTCCGCGAGCGTTACCTGGCCACCGCGACGCTGACCCGCCACACGCCGCACACGCTGTCCGATCCCGACGAGCTGCGTCGCGCCCTGGTCACCGTGCGCGCCCGGGGCTGGGCCGACGCGGTCGACGAGCGCGAGGTCGGCGTCGCGTCGCTCGCCGCCCCGATCCGCGACGCGCGCGGCGTCGTCGTCGCCGCGATCGGCATCGGCGCGCCGGTCAGCCGTTTCCGCGCGATGCCCCGCAAGCGGCTGGCCCGCGCTGTCGTCGAGGCGGGCGAGGCCGTGTCCCGCCGGCTCGGCTGGTCCGAAGAGGCGCCGCTACTCGAGAAGGAGAGCTGAGTGGCCGTCACCGACCCCCCGGTAGATCCAGTGAAGGCCAAGGCGCGGGCGCTGTACGAGGCGCGGCGCACGCGCGTGCCGATCGCGCCGTTCACCGACACCGAGCCCGACCTCGACATGGCCGACGGCTACGCGATCCAGCAGGAGCTCGTGCCGTTGCTGCTCGCCGACGGCGACCGGGTCGTCGGGCACAAGGTCGGCGTCACCTCGGCGGCGATGCAGAAGATGATCGGGATCGACACCCCGGACTACGGCCCGGTGCTCGCGTCGACGGTCTACCGCGACGGCGACGCGATCGCGCTGGACCGCTTCATCCAGCCCAAGGTCGAGGCCGAGATCGTGTTCGTGCTCGGCTCGCGGCTGCAGGGACCGGGGATCGGGCCCACCGACGTGGCGCCGGCGGTGGCCGGGGTGGCGGCGGCGATGGAGATCGTCGACTCCCGCATCGCCGACTGGCGGATCAAGCTCGCCGACACCGTCGCCGACCTCGCGTCCAACGGCGCGGTCGCGGTGTCCTCGCGGCTCGTGCCCCTCGCGGGCCTCGACACCCGTCTGATCGGTATGACGTTCACGCGGGGCGGCGAGCTCGTCGACACCGGAGCGGGCGCGGCGGCGCTCGGCGACCCGCTGGCGGTCGTGGCCTGGCTGGCGAACGTCCTCGGCGAGGCCGGGGTGGCGCTCGAGCCCGGCCACATGATCATGACCGGGGCGCTGCACGCGGCGGTCCCGCTGGCGGCGGGCGACGTGTTCCGCGCCGAGTTCGACCGGCTCGGGCCGGTGACGATCCGGGTGAAGGAGTCCTGATGTGGGCACGACGCGTCACGGGGCGCACGCCGGGAGGGGGAGCTGGACCATGACCACTGCCGACGTTCAGGAGCTGGCCGACCGGCTGACCAAGGCCGTCACCGAGCGCACCGCGATCGAGCCGCTGACCGACGACGTCTCGGACCTCGATCTGGAGACCGGCTACGCGGTGCAGCGCGTGCTGCGCGAGCGGGCCGGCCCGCGGGTGGGCTGGAAGCTCGGGGTGACCTCGCGGGCCAAGCAGGCGCAGGTCGGGGTGTCCGACCCGGTCTGCGGGTTCCTGCCCGGCACCGGCGCGCTCGACCTCGGGGAGCCGCTGCGCACCGGCGAGCTGATCCAGCCGCGCGCCGAACCGGAGATCGTGTTCGTCCTCGGGCGGGATCTCGCCGGCGCGCACGTCACGGCGGCCGACGTCCTGTCCGCGACGTCGGGGCTCGCCGTCGGCATCGAGATCCTCGATTCCCGGTTCCGCGACTACCGCTTCACCATGGCCGACGTCGTCGCCGACAACACCTCGGCCGCCCGCTTCGTCGTCGGTTCCCCGGTGCCCGCGGCGGGCGTCGACGTCCGGCTGGTCGGCGTGCTGCTGGAGAAGAACGGCGAGCTGGTCGCGACGGCGTCGGGCGCCGCGTCGCTCGGGCACCCCGCCGCGGCCGTGGCCTGGCTCGTGCGGCGCCTCGCCGCCACGGGCGAGGGCCTCGCGGCCGGCGAGGTCGTCCTCTCCGGCGGCCTCACCGCCGCCACCCCCGTCGCCCCCGGCGACGTCGTCACCGTGACCATCGACCGCCTCGGGACGGTCGAGCTCGCCTGCACGTGAGCACTTTCCGGGCCTATAGGCCCGGAAAGTGCTCACAACGATCGGAGGCCCTGACATGCCGCTGGTGCAGATCACCCTCGCCCGGGGTCGCAGCCCCGAGCAGCTCGCCGCGCTCGGCGAGGAGGTCACCGCCGCCGTGACCAAGGCGGTCGGCGCGCCCGCCGAGAACGTGCGCGTCGTCGTCACCGAGTGCGAACCGGAGCACTGGTTCGTGGGCGGGGAGTCGCTGGCCGCGCTGCGGGCGGCCGGGAAGCGATGACGCTCGTGCGCGTCGACGCGCCGGGCATCGTCACGAGCGACGACGGTCGGCGCTTCGTCGTGCTCGCGGTGCCCGACGGCCTGCGCGTCGTCGACGCCGCCTGCCCCCACAACCGGGGCCCGCTCGAGCAGGGCTGGGTGCGGGAGGGGAACACGATCGTCTGCCCCTGGCACTGGTACCGGTTCGACCTCGACACGGGGGAGTGCACGACCTCGCCGCAGCACGTGCTCGGCGTGCACCAGGTGCGCGAGATCGACGGGGTCACCTACGCCGACGTCGGCGATCCGCCCCGGGAGCTGTCGTGGTCCGAGCGCCTGCGCGCGCACGCGCGCGAGTAGTGCGCCCGGTTCGTCCGGGTCCTGCGCACGGGTCGCGACGATCTCGCGAGGCGGGACCTGACGACGCCGCGTGGGAGGTAAGTTGCCGCGCGTGTCCTCCCCCTTCGGCGGTGGCTCCGGCTCCGGTGACCCCGACCGCCCGGAGTCGTTCGGCTCCCAGCCCACGCAGTACGGGCCGACCGCGGACCCGTACGGGCAGGCGTCCTCCGGGCCCCAGCCGTACTACGGGGGTCAGACCGGCGACCCCTCCCTGCCGGGATACGGGCAGCCGCCCTACGCGCAGCAGCCCTACGGCCAGCAGCCGTACGGCCAGCCCTACGGTCAGCCCGGCTACCCGCCGCAGGGCTACGGACAGCAGCCGTACGGCCAGCAGCCGTACGGACAGCAGCCCTACGGCCAGCAGCCCTACGGCCCGTACGGCGGGTACGGCTGGCAGCAGCCGCCGCCGAAGAAGAACAAGGCCCTGCCGTGGCTCCTCGGCGGCGGGGCGGCCCTGATCGTCGCGGTGATCGCGGTGGTCGTGCTGCTCGTGACCTTCGGTGCCGGCGCGGTGGAGGGCGAATCCGTGCGGTCGGTGCCGATCCCCGACGCCAACCCGGCCGGCATCACCGACACGATCACTCTCGACAGCTCGGGCACGGTGTCGGCGCTCCAGGTCAACGTCACGATCAGCCACCCGTACGTGTGCGACCTCGTCGTCACCCTGCGCTCGCCGCAGGGCGCGACGGCCGTGCTCTCCGACCTCGACCAGTGCGACCGCAACCGCCCGGGCCTGGCCCTGACGCTCGACAGCAACCAGGGCGGCCCGCTCGCCCCGCTCGTCGGGCAGCAGGTCTCCGGCCCGTGGACGCTGACGGTCGCCGACGGCGTCGCGATCGACCGCGGCACGCTCGACAGCTGGAGGATCACGGTCGAGCGGTGACGCCGGCCTGTGCTCCCGGCTAGTGCTCCGGCTCGTGACCGATCGCCGTGTCGCCGGTGGTCGTGACCTCGCCGGTCCATCCACAGGTGGCGCACCAGCAGTAGAACCGGCGCGCGTCGCCCTCCCAGAACTCGTTCGCGAGCCCCAGGTCGCGGGCGCATGCCGGGCAGAAGCGAGGTGCGTCGCGGCGGTGGGCCTCGACGTCCGCGGCGAAGCGCCGGTCGATCTTCGCGCCGGGCGAGCCGTCGGGAACCGTCACGGCGGAGAGTCTCACCGCGGGATCAGCCCCGAGTCCACCTGCGCCGAGGTGTCGGGGGCGAGGGTCGCGGTGCCGATGCCGCCGACCGGGGTGAACGACGGGCGTCCGGCCTCCTTGTCCGCCTCGACCCGCGCCGCCGCCGAGAGGTGGACCTGCTTGATCGTCTCGAGTGCGGGCGAGTAGCGCGTCGAGCCCATGGTGCAGAAGTCGATCGCGAACTCGGCGCCGCCCGCGTGGAACTTGTCCTTCTCGCAGGGCAGGTCGATGCGCTCGTGCGGCTCGCGGACGGTGCCCAGCGGGTCCTCGCCCTTCGCGACGGCCTGCATCGACTGGCGGAACATCTTGCGCAGCAGCGAGACGCCGATGTCCGAGCGCCCGAGGTGCTCGGTGGTGCGGTCGGTGATCGGGCCCTGCGTCACCCAGGCCATGATGTCCTGGCCCTCGACGTAGTTGACGACGTGGTTCCCACGGTCGTCGAACACCGGGATCTCGTAGTCCGGCACGGACGACTGCTCGACCGGCTCGTAGCCCTCCGGCGCATGCACCGTGTAGAGCATGAACCGCGTGGTCGTGCGGTTGATCGGCACGCGGATCTGCATCTGGTGGATGCCGCCGCCCCCGACGCGCATGTTGTACGGGAAGACGAGCGGGTGCCCGACCTTCCAGTCGTCGTTGTCCTCGCTCGCCCCGGAGAGCACGCGGCGCTTGATGATGCCCCACTCGAAGGCGTCGAAGCCGATGCGCTGGTGCTTCTTGCCGAACGACGCCGGGGCCTCGAAGCCCTCGTGGCGGCCGACGAACTCGAAGTAGCGGCCGTGCAGGTGCTCGACGTGGTGCGGGTCGACGGCGTTCTCCATGACCTGCACGTAGTTGCAGGGGAGGTCCGCCCAGCCGATGTCGCGGTAGCCGTCCATCACGTAGACGTCGAAGCGCGGCAGCAGCGGCGCCGGGTCCGGCCCGATGTAGGCCCAGACGAGCCCGCCGAGCTCCTCGACCGTCCCGGCGGTGGCGCGCACCCGTTCCTGGAAGTTGGTGTTCGCCCTCTCCGCGGGCTGGTCGGTGCACGCGCCGTCGGTGTCGAACTTCCAGCCGTGGTACGGGCACCGCAGCCCGTCGCCCTCGACGACGCCGTAGGCCATCGACGCCTTCCGGTGCGGGCACGGCTCGGGAATGATCCCGTACTTCCCGGACGGCGTGCGCCACAGCGCGAAGAACTCGCCGAGCAGTTCGACGCGCTTGACCGGGAACTCCGTGAGCTCGCGGGCGAACGCGACGGGGTACCAGTAGCGACGCAGCACCTCGCCCATCGGCGTGCCGGCCTCGACGGCGGTGAGTTCCTCGTTCTGCTCGGCGGTCAGCACGTGCGTCCTCCCCGGGGGTGTGGCGGTGACCACGACGCTAAGCAGTCGCGGGGCGACGGAGAAGACCAGCGTCCCTCTCCGCGGGATGTGCGCTGCGCGCACGGGAACAGGAACGCGTGCTGGAGCACTCAGTTCTGCTCCCATGCCGAAGGCACCCGGAAGCGGCGCCGGTAGGCGAGCGGCGACAGGCCCACCTCGTCGGCGAGATGGGCCCGCAGCGAGGCCGCCGTTCCCAGCCCTGCGGCGGTGGCGACGCGGTCGACCGGCAGGTCGCTGCCCTCGAGCAGGCGTCGCGCGCGGGCGACCCGCTGGGCCACCAGCCACGCGTGCGGTGAGGTTCCGGTCTCGGCGCGGAAGCGACGGGTGAAGGTGCGGACGCTCATCGATGCGCGCGCCGCGAGGGCCGCGACGTCGATGTCCTCGTCCAGGTGCTCGACCGCCCACGCCCGCACCGCGCCCGTCGCGCCGGCGCCGGCCGCGGGCAGTGGGTGGTCGATGAACTGCGCCTGCCCGCCGTCGCGCCAGGGGGCGACGACGAGGTGGCGAGCGACGGCGTTGGCGATCTCGGCGCCGTGGTCGCCACGCAGCACGTGCAGGCAGAGGTCGAGGCCGGCGGCGAGACCCGCCGAGGTCGCGACGTCGCCGTCGTCGACGAACAGGACCGACTCGTCGACCTCGAGGTGGGGGTGCAGGCGGCGCAGGTCGGCGGCCCGGGCCCAGTGGGTGGCGACGCGCCGCCCGTCCAGGCGACCCGCCGCGGCCAGGACGAACGCGCCCGTGCAGATCGACAGCCAGCGGGCGTGGGCGGGCACGGTGTCGAGCGCCGCGAGCAGGTCGTCGGGCAGGACGCCGTCGCGGCGGGCGGGCACGTAGTGGGTCCCGGGCACGATCACCGTGTCGGCCGCCGCGAGCGCCTCGAGCCCGTGCTCGAGCAGGAGGGAGAAGCCGGCGGTGGACGGGACGCGGTCGGCCACGCCGCAGACGCGCACGTCGTAGAGCGGGCCGTCCGGGCCCTCGGCGCTCCCGAAGACCTGGGACGGGATCGGCAGGTCGAAGCCGACGACCTCGGGGAGGGCGAGGACGGCGATGACGTGACGACCCCTCATGGCCGGATTCTTGCATGATGTGGCGTTCCGGCCACTGGTCTCGCGCCGAGCGGTTGGTCAGGCTGTGCCCCCGTGACCGAGACGCGGCCTGACGCCACGCCCACGACATCCGGGGCCCGCCCCTCCGTCTGGCCCTGGGCCGTGGCCGCGACCGCATTCGTGACGCTGCTCGGTGCGTCGGGCTTCCGGTCCGCGCCCGGGGTGTTCGTCGAGCCGCTGCACGGCGAGTTCGGCTGGTCGACGGCGACGATCTCCTCGGCGGTGTCGCTGAACCTCCTGCTCTACGGTGTGATGTCGCCGTTCGCGGCGGCGCTGATGGAGCGCTTCGGGATGCGGCGCGTCGTCTCGAGCGCGCTGCTGCTCGTGGCGGCCGGCAGCGGACTCACGGTGTTCATGACCGCGGCCTGGCAGCTGGTCCTGCTCTGGGGCGTGCTCGTCGGGGTCGGGACCGGGTCGATGGCCCTGGCGTTCGTCGCGACGGTGGTCGGGCGCTGGTTCGTCGCGCGCCGCGGGCTCGTCTCGGGCGTCCTCACCGCGGCCCAGGCGGCCGGCGGGCTGGTGTTCCTGCCGCTGATGGCCTCGCTCGCGGGGTCGGTGGGCTGGCGGTTCGCCTCGCTGATGGTCGCGGCGGGGGCGCTCGTCGTCGTCCCGCTGGTCCTGGTCCTGCTGCGCGACCGGCCCTCGGACGTCGGCACGGTCGCCCACGGGGCCCCACCAGGCGAGGCCGAGCCCGAGGAGGTCGTGACGTCCGGCGCGGCGAGGCGCACCGTCACGGTGCTGCTCGGCGCCGCGCGCACGAGCACGTTCTGGCTGCTCGCGGGCGGGTTCGCGATCTGCGGCGCGACCACGGTCGGCCTGCTCAACACCCACTTCGTCCCCGCCGCGCACGACCACGGCATGCCCGCGACCACCGCGGCGGGGCTGCTCGCGGTGGTCGGCGTGTTCGACGTCGCGGGCACGATCGCGTCGGGCTACCTGACCGACCGCGTCGACCCGCGCAAGCTGCTCGCCGTCTACTACCTGCTGCGCGGCGCGTCCCTCATGGTCCTGCCGTTCCTGCTCGCGCCGACCGCTGCGCCGCCGCTGTGGGCGTTCGTCGTGTTCTACGGGCTCGACTGGGTCGCGACGGTGCCGCCGACCGTGGCGCTGTGCCGAGAGCACTTCGGCTCGCGGGCGCCGATCGTCTTCGGCTGGGTCTTCGCGGCGCACCAGGTGGGGTCGGCGATCGCGGCCGTCGGCGCCGGCCTGATCCGGGACCTCACGGGTGCGTACGACGGCGCCTGGTGGGCGGCGGGCGCACTGTGCGTGGTCGCCGCGTGGCTCTCGGTGGCGATCCGTCGCGCGGCACGCATCCCGGTGGGGTTAACGTCGGCCGGGTGACGATCACCGAGCACCCCGGCGCCGACGACCGCGACTGGGGCGGGCGCCTCCCGCGCAACGAGTCGCTCGACCTCGACGAGGACCAGCGCGCCGCCCGCCAGAAGCTCCTCGAGAACGCCGGGGCCTGGGCGGAGCGCTCCGGCTTCGCGTCGACCGACGACCGGGGCGGGATGATCGGCCCTTTCAACCCCTTCGTCCTGCGCCCCGAGCCGGCGCGGGCGTTCAACCGCTGGGTGGTCGCCGACCAGCGCGGGTCCTCGCTCTCGGCGCCGATCCGGGAGGTCGTCATCCTCACCGTCGGCGTCGCGTGGCAGGCCGACTACGAGATCTACGCCCACGTCGCCGTGGCCCGCTCGGTCGGGCTGTCCGAGACGGTGATCGCGGGCCTGCGCGAGGGGTCGACCGAGGGCTTCGCGCCCGACGAGCTCGCCGCCCACCGGTTCACCGACGAGCTCGTGCGCACCCACCGCGTCGCGCCGGAGACCTACACGACCGCCGAGGAGACCTTCGGCCGCGACGGCGTGCTCGACCTGGTCCACCTCGTCGGCATGTACCTCGCGACCTCGGCGCTGCTCAACGCGTTCGAGATCCCGGCGCCGCCGATTCCGGACTAGGTTCCGCTCTCGTGGTGGTGGAGCGCCCGAGCTGGCAGCTGAGCTCGGTGCGCAACGCGGCGCGGCTGCTCAAGGAGTTCTCGGTCACCGATCGCGAGCTCGGGGTCGCCGAGCTCGCCCGCCGCCTCGCGCTGGGGACGAGCACGGTGCACCGGCTGCTCGCGACGCTCGCCGACGAACGTCTCCTCGAGCGCGGGCCCGGCGGCACCTACCGACTGGGTCTGGCGGTGCACGAGCTCGGGGCGAGCGTCGCCCCGCACGTCGGCCTGCACGAGGCGGCGATGCCCGCGATGGCCGGCCTGCGCCACGCCACGGGGGAGACCGTGCAGCTCGCCGTGCTCGACGGGATGGACTCGGTGTACGTCGAGCGCCTCGAGAGCCCGCACACCGTCCGGATCTTCGCGCGGGTCGGGACACGCCTGCCGGCGACCACGACGAGCACGGGCAAGGTCCTGCTGGCGGCCCTGCCGCCCGCGGAGCTCGACGCCCGTCTCGCGACGTGGCGCCCGGAGCGGCCCACCCCGCACTCGATCACCGACCCGGCGACGCTGCGCCGGCGGCTGCGGGAGATCGCCGAGCGCGGCTGGGCCGACAACCGCGAGGAGAGCCGGCTGGGCGTCGTCTCGGTCGGGGCGCTCGTCCGCGACGGCGCGGGCGAGGCGGTCGCGGCGGTGAGCGTCGCCGTCCCGGTCACGCGTGCGGGCGCGCCCACCATGCGGCGCTACACGACGCTCGTCACCGACACCGCCGACGTGATCAGCCGGCGGCTGGCGCTGACGTAGCGGCTGCCGGCGCAGCAGGCTCACGCAGGCGACGAGCCCGAGCACCGCGACCGCGACGACCGTGTCCGCGACGACCATGTCGGCGAGGACCATGTCGGCGAGGACCATGTCGGCGAGGACCATGCCCGCGGTCACCAGGCCGCCGTCCGCCCGCGCAGGGCCGTGGGAGCGCTGATGGTGGGGCCTCCGTCCGATCGCCGGACGGCGGCTTCCCCGACCGCATCGCCCTCGTGCCGACGAGGCCGGGGATGGGACCGGCTAGCGCCCCGGGATCGGCTTGCCCGAGAACAGGTACCTCTGGGCCAGCGCCACCGGGTCGTACGCCGCCGGGGCGGCCTCCTGCGGCGCCGCCGTCACCGTCACGGGGCGGGTCTGGACGATGCAGACGGGGTCGCCCGCGCGGCGGTGGCGGCTGATCACCCACTCCACGTCCACTGGGTGGCCGTAGTGCTCCTCGATGGCGCGCACGGCCGACGCGATCGCGCCGATCTGTTCGTCGTCGAGGACCTGCCGGTCCGCGAGCTTCGCGGGCATGTCGATCTCGGTGACCGCGCCGACCGCGAAGTCGAACGCCGACACGATCCGCTTGTGCGCGACGTCGTACTTCAGCACCCGACCGTCGGCCTTGCCGATCTCGACGTGGTCGGGGTCGACGAGGCCCTGGACGATCGCCTCGCCCCAGCCCCAGCTGGTCTCGACGACGATCCGGTCGGTCTTGCCGGTGACCGGGTGGACCGAGAACGCCACGCCCGACGCGCGGGCGTGGATCAGCTCGATGACGCCGACGGCGATCGGCATCGCGTGGTGGCTGATGCCCTTGCGCAGCCGGTAGGCGAGCGCGCGGGCGGTGAACAGCGAGCCCCAGCAGTTGCGGACGGCGTCGAGGACCCTCTCGATCCCCGACACCCCGAGATAGGTGTCGAAGATGCCCGCGAACGACGCGTCGGCGGCGTCCTCCCCGGTGGCCGACGAGCGCACCGCGACCGGCACGTTGACCTCGACGCAGCGCAGGCAGAGTTCCTCGTAGGCCTCGGTGAGCCGGGCCGTGAGACCCGCGCCGACGGGCGTCTCGGTGAACATCGCCCGGATCTCGGTGGACGCCGCCTCGATCTCGGCCTCGCCGGGGGACGGGCCGAGCCGCCTGATCACCGCGTCGATGCGCTCGTCGAGACCCGACTCGCGGCAGTGCCGGGCGTAGGCGTCGACGGTGACCGCGAAGCCCCGCGGGACCTCCACGCCCGAGGCCAGCAGCTCGGCGAGCCGTCCCATCTTCGAGCCGCCGGCGGCAACGGCCCGCTGCGGGTCGACCTCGTCGATCCAGACGACGGCGTCACAGCTGTGCGTGGTGGTGGGCTCGACGGGGTCGGTCACGCTCATCCTCAGCTCCGGAGCGGCGGTCACCCGGCGACCCCCGCGGGCGTCTCGGCGGCGGTGTCCGGGCTGGTGGTGGCCTTCGTGACGATCGTGACGGTGCCGTTGGTGCCGTCGACCTCGATCTCGTCGCCGTCGGTGATCGACAGCGTCGCGACGCCGACCGCGGTGACCGTCGGAACGCCGTACTCACGACCGACGATCGCCGCGTGGGACAGCATGCCGCCCCCGTCGCAGACGGCGCCAGCGATCTTGCCGAACGCGGGAGTCCAGTTCGGCGACGTCGACTCGCAGACGAGGATCGAGCCGGGCTCGAGTCGGTGCAGCTCGTCGGACGACTGCAGCACGCGGGCGATGCCCCGCGCCGTGCCCTTGGCGGCCGCGACACCGGACATCACGGTCTGCTTCGCGGCGTCCGGGTTCTGCACGGCCTTGATCGACTGCGGGTTGAGACCGAAGATCTCGATGAGAATCGGGTCCTCGACGGCCTCGGGGATGGTTCCGAGCACCTTCGGCATCTCGTTGCGCTTCGCGAACCAGTGGTCGAAGTACTGGCGGCGCTCGCCCACGAGGCTCTTCAGCTCGCCCGCGTAGGGACGGCGCCCGCTCGCGACGTCGAGGAGCTCCGGCCAGAACAGGTAGAGCATGTCGTCCTTGTGGTCGGCGTCCTCCCGCCGCGCCAGCTCCTGGCACCCCCACCGCAGCGGGAGCATGACCTTGAGGTCGATGTAGTAGTTGTGGTCGTCCTGCCACCAGGGGAAGTTCGCGGCCTGGTTGGACTGGAGGCCGGCGTCGAAGACCGCCTGCTCCTCGCGGGTCAGGCCCGACCGGGCGTTGTCGATCGCCTCGTCGCGCTCGGCGACCGCGTTGCGGGCCGCGGCCTCGAAGTCGTGGTCCTCGGGGCGCTTGAGGAAGGTCTTGACCAGGCCCAGGGCGATCGAGTTGTCCTCGATCCAGCTCGGGACGCCGACGTCGCAGGTCGCCTCGGCGCGCCAGCCGTACACCTGCAGGAAGTCGTCGAACTCGGTGAGCCACTGCGACGCGGTCCCGCCGTGGCGCCCGAGGGCCTCGCGCAGCTCGTGGGGCTCGTGGGTGTCGAAGACGTCGGCGAGACCCATCTGCCGTGCCCGGCCGGCGAGCTTGTCGAGCTCCCGGTCGGTCTCCATGATCTTGGTGTCCTCGCCCTGGAGGAACTTGCCGATCTCGTTGGGGTTGATCCCCATGTCGGCGCAGGCGCCGTAGAACCCGAGGAAGTTCGCCAGCATCGGGTACATGACGCCGAAGTGGATCTCCATGGCGCGCTTGTGGTAGCGGCGGCCCTGACCCAACAGGTCGCTCAGATCCGGCGTGCCGGCGAAGTCGACCCCACGGAAGTACTGCCAGGTCGCCTCCAGCTCGTCGCGGCCGCTCTCCCAGATCGAGCGGTAGTTCGCCAGGAAGTGCGGCAGGTTCGTCGCGATGCGGTTGGCGCGGGCGCCGATCTCGCGGGGGTCGGTCTCGGGCAGGGCGCAGCCGTAGAGGTGGGTGCCGGCGAAGCGCGCGGTGACGCCGCGGCCGGGAGGCAGCGGCAGCGCCTCGGCGGCGTGCTGGGTGCCCCAGCAGTAGCCGTCCCCGCTCCAGAGCGTCGCCGCGGAGCCTGTCAATCTGTCTGTGTAAGTTGATCTGTCGGTGGTCAGGTGAGGTAGGGGCCGATGCGGTCGGGGTAGGCCAGCGCGAGGGCGCCGAGGGCTGGTTTCCAGCCTTGGACGACGCCGCC
>NZ_JBXUHE010000043.1:0-51057 GCF_057180585.1 Actinomycetospora sp. 2LY8.5 | reverse complement strand
GGTGCGGACCCTGCGACGGGCCACTCTCGGCGGCGAACAAGCGGGGTGTGCGGCAGTACAGGTGCCACCACCGCGGCTGCGTACGTCTCAATGCCGACGACCTCGACAGCCTCGCCGAAGATCTGATTATCACCTACCTGTCGCGCCCCGACGTCTACGCCGCGCTACACGCCGCGAGCGACGGCGAGGGTGAACACGCCACCGAACGCGCCGCGCTGCGCGACGAGATCGCCGACATCCGAGCCCGGCTCGACGACCTCGCCGACGCCGTCGCAAAGGGCGCCGTGTCCATCGCGCTCGCCGCACGCAGCGAACCCCAACTGCTCGACCGGCTCGCCGCCGCCGAACACCGCGAACAACAACTCACCACCCCACCAGCCCTACACGGACTGCTCCAACCCGGCCAAGACATCCACACCTCGTGGGACCACGCCCCACTGCCGGCCCGCCGCGAACTCGCCCGCTACCTGTTCGCTCCCGAACACCTCGGACACCTCACCGTGCTCCGGCTACCAGTCGAACAACGCGGCGGAACCCGCGTCACCCCCGCCGCCGAACGGTTCGAACTCCGACGCCATGACACCTACAGTGACGCCGATCAACCGGACAAGCAGGAGCGCTAACTGCAGCGTTGGTCATGCCGCTGGATCACACTGATCGGGCGGGGGTGTCACGCGCAGCGGTCGGCCCAACGTGGCGGAGCCTGCGGGGCTTCCGAGCCGCGCGTCGCCGTTGGTATCGGTTGGCTGCAGCGACGGTCGGGTGCGTGGCCCGTGAGGCCACCTCCAGCCCTTCGACCCCGAGCACAGCGGCCATGTCCCGGTAGAAGTCCAGGTCCATAGCGTGACGACGGTTGCGCAACTTGTGGTGCACGATTCCGACCAGCGTCGCGATGATCGTGCCAACGGCGCTCACGAATACCGGGTCCACCGCTTGGTCCTTTCGCTCCCTGTCGACCCGGCGGAGAGCACAACGGCCTCGGCCGGACCGACGCACTTATGCGTCACGTCCTGCGCGAGGGCCGTTGCCGTGACCAGCGACCTTCGATACTTCCAGTGAGTCACACGTGGGAGAGAGCGATGCGGAAAGCGTTCTAGGCGGGGCGAGTGGCGACCAACCCCAGACAGACTGGCCGTCACGGGCGGCCAATCTGCCGTCCTGCGATACCGGGCTCCTGGCCCACGGTCCCTCTGAGACGTGATCGCAGCCGACCAATGCGGCTAGTAGCCGCTTTGGCCTAACAGAACGCTGGCCTCCGGGGCTCTGGCTCTGCTATCCGGAGCGTCGCAGACGATTCGTACTGTCACAATGTGCCCTCGGCCACACCGCGTGGTCAGCGAGCAGGCGCCGAGGCCGGCGCGCACCAACGTGCGCCGGGGCTTCCACCGGTCCTGGCCGGCTGCCGGGAATATCCGTTTGACCTCGACGAAGCCTGTCAGGTGTGTATGCAGTCCCCTCCGGTGTAGGCGAACGAGACGATGTGGTCCCCGAACCACCGGTCGGCGAGCGCGAGAACGTTGAGGTCTCCGCGCGGCGACCACTCCTTCATTCTTTGTGAGGCGTTGGATCGGGGCCAGACAAGTCGAACGTCTCGTGGTTGGTCCCCGGCCGGTAGCTCTCGATCTGCGGGATGAGTTTCTTGACGCTGATGGGCAGTGCGCTGGCGGGGATGTGGATGACGGGGTTGACGCCGCCGGCTGCGGTTTGGTTGTCGAGGTCTTTCCAGACGTAGATGTCGAGGGCGTTCTGGGCCCAGGTGGCGCCGCGGCGGACCTTGGCGATTCGCCCCCAGCCGAGTACTTCGTGTTGGCGGAACAACGGAGCGCGGATACCGCGGGTGTCGACGATGAGGACGGGGTTTTCGGAGGTGACGAAGAACAGCCATCCCAGCACCACCACGGCGCCGAGGATCGCGTTGAAGATCTCCCATCCTTGCGTGGAGCCGTGGAGAACGCCGATGAGTCCGCTGATCCCGAGGGCGAGGCCGATCACGAGCAGCGAGGCGACGGTGAGGCGGCGCGGGTAGAGGACCAGGGTGTCGGCGCTGCGGTGGATGGGGTTGCGGATCACGGGAACCACTCTCCGGGTCCAGGGTGGCTAGTCATCGGGGTGAAGAGCCTCAGAGATGGTGTCGGCGAGCCCGTCGGCGGCTTCTCCGCTGGCGTCGACGACGTCGTCGGCGATGGGCAGACTGCGCATGGTGGTGCTGACTCCGTAGGAGACGCCGGTCCCGGCGGCGAACCCTCCGGCGAAGGTGCCCAGCGGGCCGGCGACCGAGCCGAGGACGCCGCCGGCGAACGTGGCGGGGATCCCGGCCGCGGTGGCGGGAACGCCGCTGTAGAGCGCCTGCCCAGTGGCGCGTCCGATCCGCTCGGCGGCGGAGTAGTTCGGGTTGGAGGTGTCTTCGACGGCCTGTGAGAGCGCGGCGCCGACGGGGCCGAGGGCACGCCCGGCGACTCTCCACATCGTGGCGGTGGGGCCGTCGCCCAGGACGGTCTGGGCGGCCTGATGGGCGCCCTGGAACCCGGCGCCGACCTCACCGGTGACGACGGCGAGGGCCATGCGCTCGGCGGCCTTGTCGTAGACGTCGAGAGCGTCGATGACATGTTGCAGCGCGGCGGCGGCGGTGTTGCTGGCCTGCTCGGTCTCGGCTCTGATCGCCACCATCCGCTCCTGCGCGGCGATCCAGTCCCGCCCGGCCGCGTCCGCCTGCTCGGTGGCTGGTGGGGTGGCGCGGAGAGTGTCGGTGAGTGCGCGGTAGCGGCCCTGAATCTCGACGAACTCGCGCTGGAGCCGCTCCAGGGTGTCGGCGAACCCGTGGATCACGGGGGCGGCGTGCTCGACCTGTCGCATGACGCCACGGGCGCGCTGCGCAGCGCTCATCGACGCCGCCCCGAACGCGTCCCCAGCCGCGCCCCGCCACCCCTGCGCGGCGAGGTTGCGGGCGGACTCGGCGTGGTCACCGACCAGCCGGCCCCGCGCGGCCACAATGTCGAGCAACGCGCGGGCCGACGCGCGGAGCGCGGCCGGGTCACCGGGGATGGTGGCCTGGACCGGCAGGTCGTAGTTCATCGACATCGCCGCTGCCCCTATCGGTGTCCGTCGCGGCCGGCGAACCCGACGTCGGCGATGTCGCCGGCGTTGACGTCGTCGGTGCGGTAGTAGGCGTGCTCGGCCTCCTCGACCGCCTGCCACAACTCTTCGACGACGTTGGCGAGCTTGTCGGCCTGCCGGGTCACCGTGCTGGCGAGGTCTGCCAGCACGCTCGGGAACTCGCCGAGGACCCCGGCGGCGTCGGCGCCCTGCTCGAGCACGCGGCTCATCTCGACCCCGACGCTGCGCGCCTCATGGTCGGCGGCCTGGAGCCGCTCGGCGGCCGACCTGATGGTCGGGAAGTCCACCTCGAAACCCATGCTCAGAAACTAGCCCGCCGCCCAGGGATGGATGTACCGCTTCGCGGAAGTCGTGCACTTGTCCGGCTCCGACTTGTGGTCGTCGGGAGGCGTGGGGTCGGGCGGCGAGAACCGCGTCGGTCGATGGCGGGGAGGCCGGTGCTAGCGGCATGCGCACGTGGGCGGTGGGGATGCGGCCCTCGGCCCCGGAGACGAAGAAGGCGGGCGGGGCGCGTCCTTGTCTGGAGTAGTCGCGCCCCGCCCGCGGGGTCGTGGGTTGGCAGGTTGTGGCACTCGTGGGTCTCCCTTTCGGAGGGGGCGGTCTTGTGGCGCGGGTGTTGATGGCCTCGGGTTAGCCGAACAGGTCGCCGATGGTGGTCAGGGCCCGGACGAGGGTGGCGATGATGGTGCGGATGACTTCGCCGCCGAAGGTGGTGGCGCCCAGCAGCAGCCCGATCACGAGCAGGGCGGGGATGCCGGCCACGCCGCCGCCTCGGCCGCGTCCGCGGCGGCGTCCGCGTCCGGCGCCTCCGGCGCCGATGGCGGAGGCGAGGAACACCACCGCCACGACGGCCAGGGCGGCCACGATCAGCCAGGTGGGCACGCCACCGATCTCGGAGTCCATGGAGATTCACCTCCCTTCACAGGTCTCGGATGTGAGGAACTGAATTGGGGGACGGTTCATCGGGTGCCGGGTCCGGGCAGCGGATCGGGTCGATCGGGAATGGTCAGGTCGGGTGGCAGGGACAGGAAGTAGCCCCGGATCCAGCCGACCCGGTATCCCCACCGCGGCCCGTCGATCGCGGCGAAGTACCAGGCGTATCCCCCGGTGCCTCGGGAGCCGGGATCGGCGTAGAGGATTCGTACGGTGTCTTCGGGCCAGCAAGTCGCGAAGGAATAGTCGGCGAAGGGCATGTCCTCCACAGAGGCGGTGAGGTCGGGGACGCGGTGAAAGATCGGCCCCCCTCGCGGGCAGGACACAGACTCGGCGCCAACAGCAGCGGGGACGCCGACGACAGCGGACACAGTCAGTGCGGCGATGGTGAGCAGCACAACGGTCAGGACGGTGGGCAGCCCGCGGATAGCGCGGGTTCGGTAAGAAGTCATGACACGAGAATCAACAGAACCAGCCGATCCCCGCACCTGAATTTCGATTACCTAGGACAGTGTGCGGAAATCTTCCTGGAAATGGGCGCGCGAAATCCCCGTGGCGCGTGAGCGCGATCGGCGCGGTAATGACGTCGAGTGAGACAGAACTCGATAGCCACACCGCGAAAGACGACGCGACGCACGCGGGCCACGCTTCGGCAGCAACCGGTCGGCGCCGGTACCGCCGCGGGGTTGAGGTGTCCCCCGCACGCTGGGCTGCGGTGTGCACCGGACCCGTTGTTGCCGCCGGTTCCGGGGACCCGACGCCCCGCGGGAGCTGGCGGGTCGCCCGCGGTAGAGCAGCGCGTAGATCCGTCGAGCCGCGGACGGGGACGGCACAGGAGCGTCGCAGACGGCGCGGCGCAGCAGCGCACGCCGCGCACCGTCATCATCGGCGTCCCCGAAGCGGGTAGCGCCGGGTGGTCCCCCGACAGCGGTATCGACGGCCGCGGGGACCGTGCCCGCCGCCGCGGTGTCATCGCCGGTGGCTTCGTCGTCGGTGGCTTCGTCGTCGGTTGCCGTGTCGTCGGTCGCCATGTCGGGCCTTTTCCTCCTCTCCGGGCCTCACCGGTGGTCGTCGTCAATGGGTTCACAAGCTGGGCTGGTCACAAGCTGCGCTGGTTATGGGCGTGCTGACCGCGGGGTCGTCGCTCCCCGCCCGGCGCCCGGGTGCCTCCGAGCTGTGTCCGCGGGGCCTGTCCGCCCTCTGGATCGCCCGAGGCACGAGTTCGCGGGAGGTGGAGGGGGGGGGGGGGGGGGGGGGGGGGGCGGCCCCCCCCCCCACCCCCCCACCCCGCTCGGGCCGCGCCGGTGTGCTCGGTTCAGCGCAGGGCGGCGAGCACGGTGTCGCGGTGGTAACCGCGACGGACACGGCCTTCGATGCGGGCCTGGACGGGCGCCACGCCGTAGGGGCGTAGCGCGTCGGCCAGATCCTCGGTGCGCCACATCCCGTACCGGGCGGGTGCGACGGCGGCGAGCCGCGTGAGCAGGTCGGCGGAGGCGACGCGCTCGTCGTCACCGAATGCGGCCCGCAGATCGGCCGCGAACCGCCCGACCCCTTCAGCACCCATCCCCTCGGCACCCAGGACTTTGGTGGTGTCGGCGGCAGCGGTGGCGCCAACGCGTCCGGGACGGGCTCCTCCCGCTCGACCGGCGCCGTCCGCGTCTGCGGCGCGCACGTCGCGGGCGGCGGCCCAGGAGGCGGTGTCGAGGCGGGGCCGTCCCGCTGCGGCGCGGGCCAGGGCGCGTTCCCGGGCGTCGGTGGGGTCGAGGTAGGCGACCTTGGACACCAGCGGGTCGTGCAGACCGGCGGTGGCCACGAACGCCCGCCCGACATCGCCGGGGTCGTCGGCGGTGGCTGGGTGCAGCCGGTCCGGGCGCCACCCTTCGGCGGCCATGGCCGGGCCCAGCACCAGCCGCACATCGGAGTGACGGCAGGCGTGGAGCACCTTGAGCCCCGCGGACTCCGCCACCGCCGCCCCCAGCGCGTCGGAGGTGGCCTCGGTCGCGGCCAGGATCAGCGTCACCCGCGCCTTGCGCCCGATCCGCAGCAGCGCCACCGCCGCGGCCTTCGCCGGTTCGGGCAGGGACGGGTACTCATCGACGATCACCACCAGCGCCGGCCGCTCCCGGGTCGGCGCCCACGCCGCATCCGTGGACAGCCCACCGAGTAGCCGCGGCCGCGCGCGAGCGAGCGCGACCGCGTCGCCCAGCGCGTCGGTGATCCCGGCCGGGTCCCGCTCGATGCGCCCGAGAGCGGGGGCGTGGGCGTCCAGCCCGAACCCGGCCGGGTCGAGATCCCACACCACCACGTCCCGGCAGGCGGTCAGCACCTCGGCGATCACGGCCAGGGTTCCGGACTTCCCCGCCCCGGAGGATCCGATCACCACGGCGTGCACGCCGAGCAGCGGCACCGCCAGCGGCGCCCCGTCGATCCGCGCGCCGATCACCGCCCGCTCTCCGATCGTCGCGGAACCCGGCGGGCGGGTCGGCAGTGGCGGCAGGGTGGTGAATGGGTCGCGTTCGGCCAGGCGCAGCACCACCCGCGCGCGGCGGGTCCGGTCGGGGGAGGCCAGCACGGCCCCGGCGGGCAGATCCAGGTGGGTTTCCAGGCGCTCGGTGCGCGCCGCGATCGTGTCCGGGGTGCCCGTGCGCAGCACCACCGGCACCGTCCAGCCCCAGCGCTCCCGGGAGGCTTCACCGGCAGAGCGCAGGGCGATTCCTTCCGCGGACAGGGCGCGGGTCACCGCGTCGACCGCTTCACCGCGGGTGCGGGCATCCGCGATCGGGAACGGCGCCCCCTCCTCCGCGGCCTCGGGGCCGGGCTCTGGGCCGGCGGTCAGACGCGGGGGGTCGGCGCGGCGGCGCCGGGCCCGACCGATCCCGGCCAGCACACCCAGCGCCACCGCCCAGAGGCCGGGTCGTCCGTAGCGCTCGCCGACCCCGGCCACGATCACCCCGAGCGTGCCCAGCGCCAGCACTACGAGAAGCAGGCGGGCCAGCACCGTGCGGCGCCACACCTCCCGTGCCTCGGCCGCGCGGGCGGGCCGGTCACGGTCCAGGTACTCCCGCACCACCGGCGCGAAATCCCGATACCCGGACACATACCCGCCCAGAACCCGACCCAGGAACCGGGCGCCGGTCACCACATCCACCACAAGCCGCCAGACCACGCCAGGAGCGCGACGCGCCAGCGTGCCCAGGCCTCGCCCGACCGTGCGGGCCGCGGCGCCCGGGGACCGGTACACCAGCCACGCCACCGCATCCCGCGCAGCCGGCGCCAGCACCGCCGCCACCCGCTCACGACCCCATCGCAGGAGCGCGAGCCACGCCACCACCAGCCGCGGCCACAGCCCGCGACGCACGCCCCGCCCACCGGACCGGGCTATCCCAGGGAACCGCGCAGCCCGAGCGGCAGCTCGCGGTGCCCGATCGGCGCGGCGCCGTCGGGACCGATCAGGGTCCGCGGCGCCGTCAGCGCCAGCGGGTTCGTCGTCTTCGTCGTCTTCGTCGTCGCGGTCCCGCCCGCGACCCTCCCGAACCATCGCCTCTACACCTCGTCACACCGTTGATCACCCACGACACGGACACACCCGACACGCCCAACGCGCTCGTGTGCTGACCCACGGTGTTGCCGAAACCAGTCATGACCCAGAAACGTAGAAACCCGTCACGGGCCCGTCACCCCAATAACCACACGGGCCGATCCCGGGACCGACCCGCGGCAGGGACAGACCTGCCGTCACGGGGCGCTACCCGCTACACCCCAGCTCACCGGCCCATCAGGCCGCTACAACCCGGTAGCGCCGTGACGGGGACCCGTAACGGCCGGAACAACCGGCTCAGGGGGCCGGGTGCCCCGGCCGGGCCTGTTAGCGCACTCGGGGGCCGTCGGGGCGCCACTCGGCGATGACCCGGTAGGCGCCCTCACCGTTGGACATCGGCACCGGCCCGTGTTCGTAGATCCACACTGCGAACCCGGCGCCGGCGAGCCGTCCGGCGATCTCCGCGACCGCGGGAAACTCGTCCGACTCCTCGGACTGCAACTCGTTGCGCGTGGGTTCGCTCAGCGGCCCTTCGAACAGTCGCGCATGCAGGTGATACCTCACCGGATCCACCACCCGCGGACCCGCGCGAACCACACCCGCCCACCCCAGCGCGCGCGCCTGCTGGGCTCCGCGCGCATCGACCACGGCCGGGCCACGGTGTCTGGACGGTGGCGCCCGCCTCCGGGCCGTCGGCGCTCTACCGGCGCGATCGCGTACACCCCGGTCACGGTGGTGTTCCACCCTCGCGGGCGGGAGACTGTCGGTGTCGCCAACGTCGGGGGCAACAACGATAGGCAACACCGGGCAACACTTGGCCGTTGGCGAAAAGGGCGGGGAGATGACCGATGACGCGCGGCCCGGCTTCGCCGAGTACCTGCGGGCCCTTCTCAACGCCGACCCTGACCGGTCACGCTCGATGGTTGCCCGCGACGCGGCGGTGTCGCGTGGCTACTTGCACCGCGTCGAGCATGGCCAGCGCTGGCCCTCGCATTCCGTCGCCGCCAGCCTCGACGACGCGCTCGGCGCGGCCGGGACCCTGCTGACTGCGTGGCGGGACGCAGAACCCCGCCGATCGGCTCCCGTCTCAGAGCCGGACCATCCGGCCGGCCGTGAGCCCTCTCTCGCTGATGTGTGGACTCTCGACGACGCGCGGATGCTGGCCGACATGCTCGACGACGCTCGCAGCGGAGACCGTGCGCTGGGCGCCGACGACGCGCGGCGCCTCGTGCACGAGTGGATGGTCACCGACTCCCCGCAGACCGTCGCCCTCGACGCCGGACGCCGTATCGGCGCCAGCACCGCGGAGACCATCACCCGCCGCGTGGCCCAACTTCGTCGGGTGGACGACTACGTGGCCGGACGCGACCTACGTCCCCTGGTCGAACGCGAAGTCGCCGCGACCGTCGCCGTCCTGCGCGAAGGCGCTTACACCGACCAGGTCGGGCGCTCACTGCTCGGCGCCGTCGCCGAACTCGCCCAACTCGCCGGATGGGTCGTCGCCGACGCCGGCTCCCCCGACGTCGCCGCGCGCTGCCTGCTCGCCGGGGTCCACGCCGCGCACGCCGCCGCAGACCGCGCCACCGCCGCGAACCTGATCTCCACGCTGTCCTACCAGCAAGCCAACTCCACCGACCCCCACCGTGCGGTGCTGCTCGCCCGCTCCGCGCTCCGCGGCGCACCCGACGCCCCCGCCACGGTCCGAGCCCTACTCGGCGAACGCGTCGCCTGGGCCCACGCCCGCGCCGGCGACCGGCCCGGCACCGAACGCGCCCTCGCCGCCGTCGAGACCGCGTTCGACCAGCGCCGCGACGGCGACGAACCCGAATGGACCTACTGGCTCGACCCCGACGAGATCACCGTCATGGCCGGACGCTGCTACGTCGAACTCGGCGACCCCCACCGCGGCATCCCACTGCTGACCCACGTCCTCGACGGCTACGACGAACACCGCGCCCGCGAGTCCGCCCTCTACCTGTCCTGGCTCGCCGAAGCCCACACCATGACCGGCGACATCGACCACGCCGCCACCCTCGCCACACGCGTCCTCGACCTCACCAGCACCACCGCCTCAGCCCGCAGCGACACCCGCCTCACCATGCTCGAAGACCGACTCCGCCGACACGCCACGACACCCCAGGTCGCCGAATTCTTCGACCGGCTCGCATCGCAGGGCCGATGAGCGTGATGTCGCGAGGAGCGTCGTTCACGTCGTCGACCTCAGCGGGCCGCCGCGGGTCAGGCGCTGTGGTGTGACCGAAAGCTGCCCACGAAGCCGTGGGCCCGCCCGCTGATCTTGTTCATGTCGACGTAGGCCGCGCAAGACAACGCACGGCCACCCCGGAACGCTCTTAAAGCCCAACGCTCGACCTGTTGACTCTCGACCCGCTCCACGGTCACGAGGTAGTCCTCAAGCTCCCAGCGGTCGAGGCCTCCAGCGGTGTGCAGGACCGGGCGCACGGTGCCGTCGGCGGCCCACGCTGCCAGGGTCCGACGAGCGACACCGATCTCGCGGGCGGCCTCGCCGTCGACAGCAACCGCTAACTCAGGACGAGCATCATCGATACCCGTTCATCCCGGTCCACCCGTGCATGCTCAGTCTGCTCGGTCAGGCCATTCTTGCTCGTTACGTGTTGCGTGTGGAACCTGGGGAGCAGCGCCATGACCACCAGCAGGAGCGGTCCGCTGACCAAGCCCACCAAGGAGGACTGCAGGCGACACCGATGGTGCGTTCCCGAAAGGACGATGGTCGCTGCGGACGACGGCCCAGTCCGGTTCCATCACGGCATCTCCACCACTGTTTACGGTGGAGACGACGCTGCAACCGTTACTCAACTCGCCACGGACGACACGGACACCGTCTACATCAAGATCGAAGCGGTCGATCTCGGGTACGGCACGGTGACGGTGTGGTTGACCAGCGATGAGGCAGAACCGGTGGGCGCGGGCCAGGCAAGGCGCCGCTATCGTTGCGCCATCTGAGTGAACTACTTGAGACTTTGTACTGTAGGCAGACCCTGTCGCGATAAGTCTCCGTCCGGCGGCATAGGCGGAACGAACTTTTCAGGTGGGGGCTTTGAGCGCAGCGAGCGAGGGCGACGATGACGCAAAGAGACTCGGGCGAGCTATCATTTTCGTACACCAGCACGAACAATGGATTACAGCTCCACTGGTCAGGGCCGAGGTCGAAACACTGCTCCTCACCGGGCGGGCCATGGACTTTGCAACTAGACTGCAGGGGCACAATCAGTTCGTTCCACTAACGGAAGCTCTGCTTCGTCGCTATGCGACTTTCGCCGGACTGGGCGCAATTGAGCTGAAGAATAGCGTCTTGCCCGTACTCAAGCAGGCAGACATAATCGACTACTCAACCGGACAAATGGGGCAGATCACCGGCGTCGAGGAGTTCGTCGGAGTTTCCGCAACCGTGATTGAACAGACCGTCCACGTCCTTCGGCTCCTAGGGCCACAGCGTTCTGATCTAGCCTTTCTGCACTCCGTTGAGATTGCAGCCCTAGCACCGTTGAGCCGCACTCAGCACCTCTCGCAAATCGTCGCGAGGGGCTTCTCTGGAGAGGAAGCTGAACGCGCGCTTTCTCTTTCGCGTACCGTCGGGATCAATCAGGAAGTCCAATCCGTCGATCTCAATGAAGCAGTAATTTTCAGTCCCTACGTATGGGGCACAAAGCAAGTAAAGTTGGCCAGTTTCCTCGAGAACCTGCCACCCAACGAGCGAGACGCACTTCTCGGAATGAGCAGACAGGTCCTTGACACTCCGGGATTGGCCATCTCAAGGCTTCAAGCCTCGCCTGAGATCATCAAGAGCGCCCGGAACGCAGGTCTCATCCAGAGTGCAACGGTTCATTCCGCCTCGGGAGGCCGTTCCACTTACGCCTTTTCACCGCTCCTAGAGGCCGAGGATAACCAGCTCTCGACTACCGAGGCGTTCCACCAACGTAAGCTCTTTGTAGCGCATATCCTATTCGGACACGAGAAGGCTCTCGCGGGATACGGGCGCGTGATCGACCCGACGATATTAGTCGACCGGCTGATAAAGCGGGGGAGAGTTGGCCCAGCTACCAACATCGGCACGGACTATCACCTGCTTGAGGCTGCCGGCGTGGTTGCCGTTCAACCGTCGGGTGACCGGGCCTACCTGGACTTGGTGAAGCCTGAGATTGCTGCGGCCGCGCTAGAGTGGATCAAGCGAATTACAGACCAGAGTGGGGGTCGAGAGCATCAAGCTAAATCAGGCACCTGCTACCTTCTCCACGCCGGAAGCGAACCGCGGGCCCCTCACTGGCGGCGGCGAGGCAAACGAACTTGTAGTCGCGTCAGTGCTCGAACTCCGAGAGGAGATGCAACGTGCCGCCCGCCGAGACGACCCCTGGACTTGATGCCGGAGGCCAGCTTGAGGTGCGTGTCGCTCAGGCGTGGTTCTGGGACGGCTACTTCGTGCGCCGCGGAGTAGACCTTCAGCACAAGTTCGGCGACGACGTTTCTACAGTCACGGATCTCGACATACTTGCTTTAAGTCTTGACCAAGCGCTCGCAAGTCACAAATACATTGGCGAGGTCAAAGGTGGAAAGTCGAACAATACTCCGCGGCCGATCGACCGCGCCTTATGGGCAAGAGGCCTTCGAGAGCTCGTCGGGGCTGAAGGAGCAGAAGTGACCACGGCTTTCAGGGCGACGGCCGGTACTAGAGAGTTTGCGCGGTCGTTAGGCGTAGTCATACAGCACGTCGATGATCTCACGGCTAGGGAGCATCGCCTGCGGATTGGCCCTGTCGCTGACACGGGATCGCAAGGCGAAACCATTGCACTCCTTATTCGGCGGATTCAAAGACACTTGAAGGGGGAGGCCGAACTAGAACGCGCCTTCTGGTTTCTCCGGTCCGAGGTTGGTTTCTTCAGCCGTTCGACGCCACGAAACGCACTCTAGGGCTTCTCCGCCAGCTTCAGTCGTCGTGGCCAGCTGACTCCGACCAAGAGTCCGTGCAGGTTGTTCGCTGGCTCTACGCCGAGGCGATTGCAATCTTGGCGCTTCAGCTTGGGCTGCTTTGCGGTTACGCGAACTCAATGGGCTCAGTGGAATTCCGAGAGGTCGTTCTCGATAGACTCGCCGCCGGCGACCTACCTGCCTACGCCATGCGGCGTCTAGCGGAGCGAGTGGATGAATATATTGCCCGCCTCATGACTGCAACCAACGCTCCTCCTGAGCTTAAGGCAACAGCAATGGGTGCTTTCCTGCCGACGCCTCCCGACTACGCTGAACCTCTCGTCGAGCTTGTTCGTAGGTTAGCCGCCAATCCAAGCACGGCGGCACGGCTACCACGAGAAGTCGACCTCCTTCTGTTCGAACGTCTGGTACGCAGACGGGAAGCCAGCACGCCAGTTCGTGAGAAGGTGGGGATTGATGAAGAGTCGGAGAAGGCGATTCGACTCGTGGCCTCGTTTTTGCGGGGGCAGATTGGGCTGCCAGGGCCCGTCGAACGCGCGCTGTCGCACCCCCAAGTCCGAGGGGAAGAGCAGCAGCCCGGGGCGGCGAATGCGAAGGGTACACTGTTCTAACTGACTTTCGTTCCGCTCACTGTAGATCGTTTGTACGAGTCAGCCCGCACCGCGGCAAACCCGGTTACGTTTCTGGTCGTCGGGCCAAGAGCCGTCGGCAGCGGGAACCCCCGGGCGTCTATAGCTCGGTCGGGCCGTGCAACTCGAAGGGTTTCGGCTGTGGGAATGACATGCCGCGGTGGACTCGCAGTACGAGACCGGCTAGGTCTCGACCCGGGCGCGGCGTACCCGTCTCAAGATCAAAGTTGATCAGGAGTCCGCCTGGGCACTCCACGGATGGTCTAGATGATCGATTCCAGGGGGCGGGCTCGGCGAGGCGTCGATGCGATGAAGTGGAGGGTGCCCAAGATCAGCGTTGCTACCCAAACGATGAGCAGGAGGCTCACGTGGACGCTGATCTGCATTGCCGCGCTCACCTGCGCCACCTGTTCCGGTACCTGCCCCCAGCAGCCCGGATAGGACAAGCGGCTACGTCGTCTCGGGGTCACCATCGGCTGGCTGGTCGGGACGCTGGCCCGAGAGACCAGCTTGTGGGCCGACGATGTTTGGGTGGTCGACTCGACGCTGGTGGAATGCACCCGCTCCGAGGCCGCGTTGCGCTCGGAGCTGGCCGGATGGGCCGAGTACGGCTACTGCGCCAGCCACTCGCGGTTCTTCTGGGGGCTGCGCTTGCACCTGCTGTGCACCCTTGGCGCCCGACGCCGGCGACGGTGGCCTCGAACCCGCGGCCGTAGTAGTGCTTGTCGCCGATGACGATCTGGCCGGGGCGCTGTGCGGTGAGGTCGGGATCGGCTGTCGCTTCTCGAAGTCAGCTGCACAGATTCCCAAAGCCGGCTACACACCCACGCGGGACCGCCTACCGCTCAATCGTCGCCGCTCACCAATTCGCCGACCATGTCGCCGACGACGCTTGAGTGCTCCTCCGGAGGAGATCAGAGTTCGGCGAGCGCCATCGTTGGATCCTCGATGGCGTCGGCCACATAGCGCAGGAAACCGCCTGCCGTGTTGCCGTCACAGACGCGGTGATCGAATACTAGGGAGAGCTGGACAATATCGCGAGCCACGATCGCCCGGTCGACGATCCAAGGTCGCGAAAGGACCCGCCCGACTCCGAGGATGGCAACTTCAGGGTAGTTAATAATCGCAGCGCTTCCGTCGACACCAAGGACACCGTAGTTGTTTAGAGTGAACGAGCTCGATGTGAGCTCTTGCCTATTGAGCGTGCCATTGTGGGCGGAGGCTACGAGGCGTCCTATCTCGTTCTGCAGACAACTTAGTCCGAGGCGGTGGGCATTGCAGACGGCAGGGACCATGAGTCCGCCGTGTGTCTGGATCGCAATCCCCAGATTGACTCCGTCGAGATGAAGGATCTCATTCTTCTCGACGTCGACGCGGGCGTTGAGCTCTGGGAACCGGGTAAGACCTGCGACAACAAATCGGGCAAGGAATCCCGTAAGGCGGAGTGAACGTCCTGCCGCCTTAAGACGTGCCAGCAGCTCGATGAGTGGTGTCGCGTCGACATCGACCCAGGTGGTGGCATCCGGGATCTCTCGGCGACTGCGTCCGACATTTTCTGCAACGGTGCCGCGCAGACCGCTCAGTGCTACTCGGGCCCCGATAGAGAGCCCGGTTCGGCTGTCGGTGCCAGCCGCCGTTTCACCGTCTTGCACCGGCTCCGGGGACGGAGAAGCCGACTCGACGCCGGGCGGCGGGGTGAAGGCGGGCGATTGCACAGAGGTGGAGCTGCCGGCCCTGGCCGCTCCCGCGGCCTCGACGTCGCCCTCCGTTATGAGTCCTTCAGGGCCCGTACCTTCGATCGTCCCGAGGTCGAGCTCTAAGTGACGAGCCAGTGCCCGGACCCTCGGAGAAAGCACACCCGCGCGGTTCGCGGCGGGCCGGTCGTCCGCGGCACGTGCTGTGGTCGAGACAGGTTGAGATGAGCTGTCCCTGTCGCGTCTGGCGCGACGGCGGCCGGCGACGGTCTGGCTGGTGCCGAAGCCCACGAGCGTCCGCTGGGGAGCCTCGCGCCCGTCGGGCTGGCTTGCAAGGGGAGCGTCCGGCAAGACGCTTAGCAACGGAGCACCGACGGGTATCGTCTGGCCCTCCCGCCCGTGCAGTTCGGTGACGGTGCCGGCGAATGGTGAGGGGACTTCGACTGTGGCCTTCGCCGTCTCGACCTCGGCTACGGCGGAGTCGATCGTGACGGTGTCGCCTACACTGACCAGCCAGCGGACGAGTTCGGCCTCGGTTAGACCCTCGCCGAGGTCCGGTAGCGTCAGGGTCTCGCTTCTCACGCCGGCTCCCATTGCAACGTCTCGAGGGCATCGAGTACTCGATCGATCCCGGGCAGGTAGTACGTCTCAAGCTTCGGTGGCGGGTAGGGCACGTCAAAGCCCGTGACACGGCGTATCGGCGCCTCGAGGTGGTGGAAGCACCGTTCGCCGACGCGCGCGGCAACTTCGGCGGCGACCGAGGCGAAACCCGGAGCTTCGGCGACCACGACAGCGCGGCCCGTCCTCAGCACCTCGGCGCAGACCGTCTCGTCGTCGAACGGCACGATCGAGCGCAGATCCAACACCCCGACGTCGCGCCCCTCCTCGGCGGCGTGATCAGCGGCCGCCAGCGCGACCGGCACCGACGGGCCGTAGGCGATGAGGGTGGCGTCGTTTCCAGGTCGACGAAGCACCGCGCGCCCAATGGGCGGCACGTCGGCATCGAGATCGACCGTTTCACGGTGGAAGTAGCTCTTCTTGGGTTCGAAGAAGATGACCGGATCAGGATTACTGATAGCGGCGCGCAGGAGACCGTAGGCGTCAGCGTTGGTGGCGGGGGTGAGCACGGTCAAACCGGGCGTATGAGCGTAGTAGGCCTCGGAGGAGTCGCAGTGGTGTTCTACCCCTCCGATGCCGCCGGCGTAGGGGATGCGGATGACCATCGGCAGTCGCATCCGTCCACGGGTACGATTGGCAAACTTCGCCACATGGCTGACGACCTGTTCGAAGGCCGGGAGCGCGAATGCGTCGAACTGCATTTCAACGACCGGCCGCAGACCGTTCATTGCCATTCCGACAGCCGTTCCGACGATACCCGACTCGGCCAGCGGTGTGTCGAAACAACGCTGGTGACCGAACCGATCGGCAAGTCCGTCCGTGACGCGGAAGACCCCGCCGAGCGTCCCAACGTCCTCCCCGAACACGACGACACGCTCGTCGACAGCCATCGCATCGCCGAGCGCTGTATTGATTGCGGCCGCCATCGTCAGCGTCGCTGTCCCGACTGAGGATGCCTCGAAGGTGGTCACGGGGCCTCCGCGGCGTCGTCGAAATCCAGCTCCTCGCGTAACGCGAGCCGCTGCTTGAGCAGTGCAACGGGAGTGATCTCGTAGAGGTGGTCGAACAGCTCCTCGGGATTGGTGGAAGCATCCGCCCCCAGCCCGGTCCGTACGGCGGCCGCCATGGACTCCGCCTCGTCTGCCACGCTGGCCTCAAGGCCGTCGTCGATCAACTCTCGCTCGCGTAGGTAACGGCGCAACCGCACCAAGGGGTCGCGCGCGGCCCATGTTGCCACCTCGGCGTCACTCCGATAACGAGTGGCGTCGTCGGCGTTCGTGTGTGCTTCGATCCGGTAGGTGTCAGCCTCGACTAGGGTCGGGCCGTGACCGAGACGTGCCCGCTCGACGGCGTTACGCAAGACGACATCGAGTGCTACCGGGTCGTTCCCGTCAACCAGGATTCCCGGCATGCCGTAGCCGGCAGCTTTGCTGGCGAGTGAGGGAGCAGCCGACTGGCGAGCCAGGGGCACGGATATCGCGTACTTGTTATTCTGCACGAGAAAGATCACCGGCGCGCAGAACACGGCGGCGAAATTGCAGGCCTCGTGGAAGTCGCCTTCGCTGGTCGCCCCGTCGCCACAAAGCGCCATAACGACCGTGTCATCACCCTTGAACCGTGCAGCTTGGGCAAAGCCCACGGCGTGCAATAATTGGGTCGCGAGTGGCGTCGCCTGCGGGGCGACCCGGGTGAGTATCGGATCGTAGCCGCAGTGCCAATTCCCGCACAGCATGCTGAGGACCTCGACGGGGTCTACTCCGCGCGCCACAATCGCCGCGGTGTCGCGGTATGTGGGAAATAGCCAGTCGTCTGCGTCTAGCACCCGCGCGCACGCCACCTGGCACGCCTCCTGGCCTCTCGAAGAGGGATACACCGCCAGCCGGCCCTGTCGTACGAGAGCTCCCGCTTGCTCGTTAAGACGGCGCGCGGCAACGAGCTGCCGATAGATCTCCCGCAACGCCGCCGGCCCGGGAGTATCGTCGACCTCCGGAGCGACCAGGCGGCCCTCTTCATTGAGCATTCGGATAGTCGTGCTGGGCGCGGCCGGCATGAGCTCGCTCATGCATATCACTCCAACCGAACTTGATAGCGACTTGTATGCGCGGTCGACATTGCCCCCGTGGTCTCGCGGCGGTTCGCGTGCTCACTACGATCGTCAACGCGTGTAACGATCTTGGTACGTCAGCCATACTCCTGGGCCAGGGACATTGTTCACTTTGCCAACCGTCGTGTGGTCACTCGAGCTGTCGCAGCCAGCTATGCGTATCCTCAATATCTCCACATTGGATGCCGAGCACATGGGCACGGAGTGCTCTGGTCCGTGGCCCCGGCTCACCGCCGTTGACCTTTAACGTGAATCCCTGACCCCTGATCTCAGTAACGGGAGCGAGCACTGCGGCAGTTCCCGCCGCGAAGATCTCCGTGATACTCCCGTCTGCGATACTCGCCCTCAGTTCAGCGATCGGGACGGGTCGCTCGACCGGGGTGAGATCGAACTCGGGGGCGAGCGTCAGGACTGTGTCACGGGTGACGCCCGCCAGGATGGTGCCCAATGCCGGGGTGATCAACTCGCCGCGGGCGGTCACCAGGAAAAGGTTCATGGCTCCCGACTCCTCGATGCACGCCTCCTCATCGACGCCGTCCAGGTAGAGCACTTGGTCACAACCATGCCGATCTGCTTCGACCTGCGGGGCGAGGCTCGCGCCGTAGTTGCCACCGCACTTGACGGCGCCGGTGCCTCCCTTGCCTGCGCGCGTGTAGGAGGTGGTCATCCAGAGGACCACGCCGTCAGAGCCCGACGGGAAGTATGGTTGCGCTGGACATGCGATGACGCAGTAGATGACCCGTTCGGCCGGTCGGACACCGAGGAAGGTCTCGGCGGCGAACATGAAGGGGCGTAGGTAGAGGCTGCGCTCACCACTCGCCTCCGGCACCCAGGGCTCGTCTGCTCTGACCAAAGCCTTGACGCTCGCGAGGAAGTCCTCCTCGGCAAGCGGCGGGAGGCACATCCGTTCCGCGGACCGAGCAAAGCGGCGGGCGTTGCATTCGGGCCGGAATAGCCGGACGACGCCATCCGGGTGCCGGTACGCCTTCAATCCCTCGAAGATCTCCTGAGCGTAGTGGAGCACCGCCGCGCCCGGGTGAAGGGCGAACGGCTCGAGCGGGCCGACCTGCCGGCCGTGCCAACCGTCCTCCGGCGTCCAAGTGGCCGATGCCATGTGATCGGTGAAGTACCTGCCGAAGCCCGGTGCGGCGAGCGCTGCCGAACGTTCGGCTTCGGATGCTGGGCGCGTCGTGCGCGCCAAGGGGAACGCGGAGTCCATCAGAACCGCCGCCCGGGGGTCCCAGCAGACGCTCGCCGGTCGGTCCAGGTGCGTTGGAGTTTGGCGACCATGTCGGGGCGGTGCATCCGGTCGGCCTGCTCCAGTGCGTAGCGGCTCATGTACGCACGGAAGAGATCGTCGGACTCTTCCGCGATGTGGAGCATGCGGCGGTTTCCCGGGACGGCTGGGTCCGCCAGCCGCTCGGCGGCGACATGCACCGCCCGGCCAACCAGCTCTGGAGGGTGCACCTCATCGCACAGCGCGCCAGCCTCGGGGCTCGCCGCAGCGACCCGCTCATCGAAGAAGATCAGGCGCTGAGCCATTCGCCGTCCGACCAGACGGCCCAACCGCAGGTTCGCCGCGCCAGGGATAATGCCTTCGGTGAGAGCGGGCAGCGAGAAGTAGGAGTCAGACGCCGCGACAACGCGGTCGAGAACGAGTGCGACTTGCGTGGCACCGCCGATCGCGAAGGTCTCGACTACGCCGATCCACGGTTTACCTCCCGGCAGGTCGAGCAGGGTGTTGGTGGAGCCGTGGGCGAGGCCGTGCACAAGCTTACGGATGTAACCGAGCTCTCGGCGGAGCATGAAGTCAACGAAGGTGATCTTCCCTTCGTAGAGATGCGTGAGATTGATCCCGGCACCGAACGCACGTCGGCCGTCGTATCGAGGGTGGGTCAGTGTGCTGCCACGCAGCACGCCCACGGACACCGTGTCGTCGAGTAGTGCCAGGTCCACGGCGGTCTCCAGCGCTTCGACCACCGCGTCGTCCTCGGCGTTGAGAACATGCTGATTGCAGATGGTCACCTCGGCTACGCTGCCGTCCCGGTGGACGATGGCCTGCCCCAGGTCCAGACGGCCGGTCCGACGGAATTCCGGGAGCAGGGCCAGCGCCCGCGGCGTGGGGGCCAGCATCGAGCGCATTAAGTGCTCGCCGGCATCGCGCTGTCGCAGCACGTACGCGAAGAAGACCCCCTGGTCCACCTCGCCCGAGGACTTCTCGGCCTGGGGTCTCTGGCGGTCCGCCGCGATCTGCGATCGCGTGGGGACGAGCCCCGGGACGCGATCGGCCGCCGCGAACACCAGCTCGTCGAGCCTGACCACGCGGCTGCGGTTTGCCGTGAGCTCGTCGTAGAGGCCGGTGAGGTGGCGTTCCAGAAACTCGTGCCGCGTCCGCCGGGCCGATCGATCGATCAGCGCCGCCTCCTCCTGTTGCGCGGGCGAGCGCTCCGCGCGATCTGGGAGAGCGGAGGCCCGTTCCTCGCACGCTTCGACGTAGTCGCCGAGCCGTCCGACGTCCCCAGCACGGTCATCACCGAAGCGGGGTGCCCCGAGCATGCGCCGTTCCGGTGCACGCATCGACACAGGTGTGTCCACGCTGGGTCGCCTCCTCGTGGTGTTCGGGCGGTGCAGGACACCTGCTCGGGTGGCCGTCACGACGGGGCTCGCCCTGTGCGTATGACCGTGTCGAACAGGTCACCCGCGGGGTCGTACGCCGCGTAGTGGTCACCCGCCGCTCGCTGTACGTGGAACGGCCCGCTTGTATACTCCCGCCAGCCCTCCATCACGGTGTGCGGGACCACCGGGTCGTCTTCGGCGGCAAGGATCTGGATGTCGCACGGCAGCGGCTCGTTCGGCGCCGGCCGGTACTCGGCCGCGATCCTCAGATCGGTGCGGAGGACCGCCAGCAGGCGGCGGACCAGTTCCTCGTGGCGAAGGAGGGGTTCCGGCACCCCGTTGGTGGCGCGCAGGAACGCCACGAGCTCATTGTCCGACAGCGTGTGGTGGGAGACCTCGGCGGGCAACTGCGGTGGGCGGGCGCCCGAGATCAGTAGTGCCGAAGGCAGCGGGTGGCCCAGCGCGTGGAGATTCCGGGCGACCGCATAGGCCAGCAGCCCGCCGAAGCTGTGCCCGAATAGCAGGTACGGCGGCCGGAGGAGCGGGAGCAGTGCCAGGGTTGCCCCGTCGGCGAGTTCGACGAGGGTGTCAGGCATCGGCTCGCTGATCCGGTTCTCCCGTCCCGGGAGCTGGACAGGGCAGAGTTCCAGCGAGGGTGGGAGCGCGGAGCGCCAGGGGGTGAACACGCTCGCACCACTTCCGGCGTGGGGGAAGCAGAACAGCCGCACGGCGTCGTCCCGCTCGACGTGGTCGAGGACCCAGGGCGTCGCGGTGCGCATCACGCGTCACCCCCCGGGGGTTCCAGCAGCGCGGCGATTCGGGCTCCAGTGCGGTTTTCGAGTAGGTCGACGAGGTTTAGCCCACCGGCTGGCGCCAGCTCCTCGAGGCGAGTGAAGAGATCGACCAGGAGCAGCGAGTTTCCTCCCAGCTCGAAGAAGTCATCCTCGGGGCCGACGACGTCGAGTCCGAGCGTGGCAGCCAGTATCTCGAGCACGCGTTCCTCCAGCGACGTGCGCGCCGTCGCGGGCCGGCGGGCTTCCCTGCCGAACTCGGGCAGTGGCAAGCGGTCCCGGTCGACCTTGCCGTTCACACTGAGTGGTATCCGGTCGAGCCAGACGAAGGCCGCCGGAATCATGTAGGGCGGTACCCGGGAGGCCATATGCTCCCGCAGTTCTGCGTCGCGCGGACGGTTGTCCCCCACCAGGTAGGCGGCGATGGCGCGGCCGCCGGGCGAGTCGTCGCGGACGACGGTGGCCACCGCCCGCACGTCGGGATGCGCGGCCAGCGCGGCGTCGACCTCGCCCAGTTCGATCCGATAGCCGCGAATCTTGATCTGGTTGTCGACGCGCCCGAGGAACTCGAGGTCGCCATTCGGCAGCCAGCGGGCGAGGTCGCCGGTCCGGTAGATCCGGCCGCCAGGCGGCCCGAAAGGATCGGCTAGGTAGTGCTCGGCGGTGAGACCGGGCCGGCCGAGGTACCCGCGCGCCAGGCCGTCACCACCGAGCCACAGGTCACCGGGGACGCCGACGGGCAGCGGCGCGAGGTCCTCGTCGAGAACATAGGTCCGGGTGTTGGCGATCGGCCCGCCGAGCGGGACGGTGGGCCTGGTGGTGTCCACGGTGTCGATTGGCTTCGCTGTGGCGAACAGGGTGCACTCGGTGGGGCCGTAGACATGGGTGAGACGTGACTCGCCCAGGTACGGCAGCAAGCCTGCGGCGCTGCTCGGGGAGAGCACGTCTCCCCCTACGAACAGCTGCGGGACCCGGCCCAGTGCTTCGGGGAAGTGCTCGGCGGCGAGGTGGAGCTGGGGGGAGACAAGCAACAGGACCGTGATGTGGTGCCGGCGCAGCGCGGCCTCTAGGAGGTCGGGGAACGGCAGCCCCGATGGGGGCAGCACCAGGGTGCCGCCGTTCAGCAGCGATCCCCACAGCTCCAGGAGCGAGGCGTCGAAGGAGAGCGGCGAGAGCTGCAGGTGCACCTCACCAGGCCCGAGCCGCGCGTAGTCCGCGCCTTTCACCAGCCGGCTCAGGGCCCGGTGCGAGACGGCGACGCCCTTGGGAGAGCCCGTGGAACCCGACGTGTAGATGATGTAGGCGAGGTGTTCAGCCGTGGTCGCTACCACGGGGTCGGTCGCGGGATACACGCCAGCCGACCCGTCCGGCTCGTCGAGGTCGATTACGCTGGCGGCCGTCGTCGAGAACGTGCGCGCGTGCGCGTCGTCGGTGAGGACGACGCGGGCCCCGGCGTCCTCGACGACGTAGACCAGCCGCCGCGAAGGGTGTCCGGGATCGAGAGGGAGGTAAGCCCCGCCGGCCTTGAGCACGGCGAGGAGGCACACCACAGTGTCGATCGAGCCCGGCAAGCAGATGCCGACGGGGACGTCGGGGCCGACACCGTGTGCGATCAATCGGTGGGCCAGCCGGTTGGCCCGCCCGTTCAGCTCGCCGTAGGTGAGCCGCGTGTCCCCGTGCTCTACGGCGACTACGCCGGGATCCCGGTCGACCTGCTCCTCGAACAGCGACGCAGCGGTGCGGTCGTGGGGAAAGGCCCGCTCGGTGCGGTTCCATCCCGACACCACGAGGGCGCGCTCGTCGGGCGGAAGCGCGTTGAGCGCCGTCACGGGGGCCCCGGGGTCGTCCAGGGCCGCGGTGAGGACGTACTCCAGCCGCCGCACGATCCGCCGCGCTGTGACCGGCTCGAACAGGCCGCCGTCGTACTCGAGTACCCCGTCCGCCCCGTCGCCCCGGAGATCGACGGTGAAGGACAGGTCCCGCGCGGCGGTACCCAGCGAAAAGTTGACCATTGTGCAGGACGCCCCCGGGTAGGCCGGGACCATGGCGGTGCGCCTCCTGACGGCCACCTGCACCGGTATCGGCTGTCGTCCCGGGTCGCCGCTCCCCCCGGCCGCGTCGGTGAGCGAGCCCGGCGGGAGGACTCCGTGCGGGAGGACTCCGGCGTGCGCCTGTGCCTGTGCCTGTGCGAGCTTGTTCCCGACCTGTTCGGTCACATCCCGCACGGTCTGCCGCCCGCCGAGCGCGACCGTGACCACGGCGTCGGTCTCCGGCCGGTCGATCGGCGCGCCGGGCCAGGATGCGGCCGGCCGGACGGGCACTAGCAGCGGGACGTCGCGCTCGGCGGTGAGGCGAGCGACAAGCGCTGCCACCCCGGTACACAGGACGGCCGGATCGTCGGGCACGCCGCGCACGTCGCGCAGCCGCTGCCCGATGCCCGATGGCAGAGCGAGGGGTTCGACGGCGCCAACCCGGGCCGCCCGCGGCCCGCGTGGGTGGTCGGTCGGCAGGTCGAGGACGGGAAGGGCTGCCAGCTGCGCGAGGCGGTGCTGCTGCGCGGCGGCGCACTCCTCTGTGGTGGGCCACTCCGGTTCCGTGCCGCCGCCGACGGGGGCCGTCGACGCCTCCCGCAGCGCGGTGCAGGTGAGAGCGTGCTCGACTAGGAGGTCGTCGAGCGCCGCAGGATCGAGTACCAGCCGGTGCGCGACGGCAACGACGAGCCTCTCGGTATCAGCGATCCGCAGCACGCGCATCCTAAGCAACGGGCCGCGCGCGAGGTCGAACGGCTCGGCCGCCGCGTGGGCGGCATGGTCCGCCGCCGCGACTCGCGCCACCTCCATCTCGGTGAGGTCCGCCACGAACGAGCCTGGCGGAGCGGGCTGCGGTGCTGTCACACCTGGATGGGGGGGAAGGACCGCGCGCAGCACCGCATGTCGGTCGATGAGCAGCCGCAGAGCCGCTCGGGCTATCCCGGTGTCGAAGTCTCCGTCGAGCCGCAGGCATCGCACGACGTGGTGGGCGGGAAGCGACGTGGCGGCGGAGCCGGGTCCGGGTGCCCCGCGCGCGGGGCGGGACGTTGCCGTCACCGGGCGTCCCAGGTGATCGGGCCGAGCGGTCGCTGTTCGCGCAGCGTGGCGGCGTCGGCTTTCGGCACGGTCCGCACTGGAAGGTTCTTGATCCCCGCGATGAAGGTCGAATGCAGGTGGCGCGGTTCCCCCGCAAGGTCGATCCGCTCGAAGTTCCGTGCGACCTCCTCGAACAGGACGGTCAGAGCGAGCCGTGCCACGTGCGCGCCGATGCAACGATGCGCCCCCACTCCGAACGCTATATGGCGGTTGGGTCGGCGGCCGACGGAGAACCGGAAGGGGTCGTGGAACACCCTCTCGTCCCGGTTGGCGGATCCCAGCCAGGCGGTGACCGCTCGGCCCGCGTCGATCGTCGTGTCGTGCATCCGCACGTCCAACGTCGTGTGCCGGAGGGCGTGATTCGCGGGGGAAGCCCAGCGCAGGATCTCCTCCACCAGTGACGGCGTGTCCTCCGTCTCCAGCCACCTGGCGTGCTCGGCCGGGTTCTCGAGCAGCGCGAGCAGCCCTGCGCTGGCTACGTGCGAGGTTGTGACCGTCGCGCCGATTAGAAGGCTGTAGGCGTTAAGGATCACCTCCTCGCGGGTGAGCGCCGAGCTGTCCCACGTCGCACGAAGGAGAGCGCCGATGAGGTCATCCGCTTCGGCTCGACCGGGCCGCACCAACTCCGAGTGGAAGTACAGGAAGATCTCTGAATGAGCTTTGCCCAAGACTGCATTCCGCGCCTTGCCCACTTCTGAGTAGTCGGGGTCCGACTCGGCGACCGCCGCGTACGTGGAACTCTTGAGTCCGGCCCACGAAGACTCCGGAATCCCCAGGAGCATTCCGGCTATCCCAATTGGATAGAACGCTGCTTGAGCCGCGAAGTCCCAAGGTTCCGGGCTAACGCCCGGGGCTAGGACACGCCGGGCGAGCTCGCGCAGCGCCGGTTCGAACTGGCGGACAGCGACCTTGCTCAATCGGGAAGCCAGAGGCGCTTTAAGTCGAGCGTGCAACGGAGGATCGGTGACCGCGAGCATCCTGTCGCCCGCGATGTCGATCTGTCCCAATGTCGTGAGAATGTTACCCTGCGCCGCCGTGAACTCATCGTGCCGACCGAGCACGCGAGCTACGTCCTCGTAGCGCGTGACGACCCAGAACTCCGGCGCCGAGGCCCGCGGACACTGCCGTTTAGCAGGTTCTCTTTCACGCAACCATGTCCACACCGGATGCGGGTCCCCGAGACCGAAGAAGTGTGGATCGGCAAGGTCGACAGATTCTAGATCGAAATCCCCGCCTGCCCGCCGGCTCCCTGAGGATATTCGCATCCTCAGCCCTGCCCAGGTGTTTCCGCTGCACACGATCCAGCAGACATCGATAGACTCCCCTGGTCGAAGTCGACGGCACCGCACGCCTTAAAACAAATCTTGATCGTCACTGTCCGGGCGCCACCGCGATACTTCGAACACACACGCCCGATCACAACCGGCGCCGCTTGCGAGATCAAACATCGATGCTTCTGCTAACGGTAGCAAGTAGATCTACCAGCATGCAAGAGGATGCCAGGTAAACGTACATGAAGCGATGTCCACAACTGGACCTGACTCCCCGGCCACACCTCCTGTATACGACGGTTGACAGGTCTCCGCGACGCGTGTTTCTCTGTGTCGAGACGGCAGCGACCGGGTCTCTCGAGTATCTCCTCTGGCGGGTTGCCGCGAGAGCATCTCAGTAGCGGTTGGCCCACTGATCGACTTTGGTGCACTGATCGACAATGGTCTTCGACTCCTCTCTGAAAGTGTTGGACGCCTGTCGACTGCGCCATCCGCGGCACCATTCGAACTCGAATGTCCGCGTCTCGTGACGGAGTGTGAGAGCGACCGTGGAGAGAGGCTGTCGACCGGCGACGCGTGTCCCCTAGGTGGACCCACTGCGACAGGGGTTCGCTCATGACCTCACCTTGTGATCGACGACGCTTGCTCCCCAGGGGGGTCGACGCCAGGACGACGAGCTCCGACAAGAGCCATCCGGGGGTCGTGGTGCCGAAGGCGATGGGCAAGCTGCTCGATCGGCTCGACGCTAGTGGCGGCCGAGCGGGAGCGTGGTCTCCTCGACCGCACGGCTCGGCGGCCTGCAAGGGCACTGGCCGGATTGATCGCGACGGGGGGACGGTTCGAGCGCTCGGCTGGCGCTGCGGGCCATGCGAGCGGGGACTCCTGGCATGATTCCCTTGTCCTACGCGCAGCAGCGCTTGTGGTTCTTGAACCGCATGGAAGGTTTGGGCGGGACGTGGAATGTTCCGCTCGTCCACAGGCTGCACGGAGCGCTGGACCTCGATGCCCTCCACTCGGCCGTGGACGACGTGCAGCGCCGCCATGAGGTGCTGAGGACGACGATCGCCGAAGACGACGAGCCCCATCAAGTGATCGCCGCCGAGAGCCAGGCAGCGGTGCCGTGGAGCGTCCGGTCGGTGTCCGGCGAGGCTCTCCTCGAGACCCTGCGGGAGGAGTCCCGTCGGCCGTTCGACCTCGCGAGCGAGTTCCCGATCCGTGCTTCGTTGTTCCGCCTCGGGCCCGACGAGCACGTCCTGCTCGTCGTGACCCACCACATCGCCAGCGACGGCTGGTCCATGGCGCCCCTGGCCGCCGACCTGGCTACGGCGTACGAGGCCCGGCAGCGGGGGCTCGCACCGGCGTGGGCACCGCTGCCAGTCCAGTACGCCGACTACACGTTGTGGCAGCGGGAGCTGCTAGGCAACGCGGACGACGAGAACAGCGTTCTCGCCACCCAGTCGCGCTTCTGGCGACGAGAGCTCGCCGGGATCCCCGACGCCGTCTCGCTGCCGTTTGACCGCCCACGTCCTCCCGAGTCGAGCCGGCGCACGGCGTTCCAGACGTTCGACATAGGTGCCGACACGCACTGGCGGCTAAACACCGTGGCGCGCGACACTGGAGCCAGCCTCTTTATGACGCTGCACGGTGGCCTCGCGGCGCTGATCTCCCTTCTGGGCGGGGACACCGACGTCTGCGTGGGCGCGCCGATCGCCGGTCGCACCGACGAGGGCCTCGACGACCTCATCGGGTTCTTCGTAAATACCCTGGTCCTGCGCACCGACGTCACGGGCCACCCGTCGTTCCTCCAGCTGGTGGAGCAGAGTCGCCGGAAGACCATCGCGGCGTACGAGCATCAGGACATCCCGTTCGAGCAGCTGGTCGAGATGGTGAGCCCACTGCGCTCACCCGCGCATGCACCTCTCTTCCAGGTAATGCTGATCCTGCAGAATGAGCCGGCGGCCCACATGGAGCTCGCGCATCTCGATGTGGAGCCGGTCCACCTCGCGCCGTCGGTCGGTAGCTCGGCGTTTGACTTGAGCGTCAACCTGTGGGAGCGGTACGACGCGGGCAACCCGGCGGGGCTCTACGGGTTTGTCGAGTACTCGACCGACCTCTTCGACCGGGCCACCGTCGCTCACCTGGCGGATCGCTGGGTGCGGCTGCTGGACACCGCGACCCGGGAGCCCGCGATTCCAATCACGCGAATCGACGTGCGCACCGACGCCGAGCGCGCGGCGCGGGTGGTGGCACCCGAGCCCCGGCGGCCCACCGCGACGCTTCCCGACCTGTTCGAGCGGCAGATCCACAGCCGTCCCGACGCCCTCGCTGTGGTGAGCGCCGCGTCGACCGTGACGTACGGCGAGCTGGAGGCACGGGCGAACCGGCTCGCCCACGCCCTGATTGCCCGAGGAGTCGGCCCCGAGGACGTCGTCGGCGTCGCTCTGCCACGCTCGGTCGATCTCGTCGCCGCCCTCCTCGCGACGACGAAGGCCGGCGCGGCCTTCCTCCCGCTGGATGTCACCTATCCGGTCGCCCGGATCCGATTCATGATCGAGGACGCGCGCCCGGTGCTCCTCCTACAGACGCAGGCCACCGCGGCGATGGTTGACGTCGCGGCGCTCGACCGGCTCACGATCGATGCGCCGGACACCGTGGTCGAGCTTGCCGGGCGGTCCACGAGAGCGCCTGGCGACGTCGACCGGCACGGCCCGCTGCTCCCGGAGCACGCGGCTTACCTGACCTACACCTCCGGCTCCGCCGGCGCACCCAAGGCGGTGGTGACACCCCACGCCGGCCTCGCGGCGCTCGTGTCCTCGCAGCGAGCGCGGCTGGGGGTCGACGCCGACAGTCGTGTCCTGCAGTTCTTCTCGCCCAGCTTCGACGGGTCGGTGTGGGAGCTGTGCATGGCGCTCCTCGTCGGCGGGGCCGTCGTCCTCGCCCGGCAGGAGGAACTGGTGCCCGGGCCCGCGCTGGGCAGGGTCGCCGCCGAAATGCGCATCACCCACGTGACCCTCCCGCCGCTCGCGCTGAGTGCCATCCCCGTGGATGTAGGCCTGCCCGCCGGGACGACGGTGATGCTAGTGGGTGAAGCGGCCCCGCCCCACGTCATCGCGCAGTGGTCCGGCCGCCAACGGGTGATCAACGTGTACGGACCCACGGAGTGCACCATGATCGCCACGATCAGCGACCCGCTCGCCACTGAATCCGACGACACAGCGCCTCTGGGGGACCCGGTCGACGGGACGCACGTGCTCGTCCTCGGGCGGGGCCTTCAACCGGTACCCCCCGGCGTCGTCGGCGAGCTCTACATCACGGGCGCAGGCGTGGGGCGTGGCTACGCGAACCGGTTCGCCCTGACCGCCGTCCGTTTCGTCGCCTGCCCCTACGGCCCGCCAGGCGGACGCATGTATCGCACCGGGGACCTCGTCCGGCGAACCGCCGACGGCGAACTGGTGTTCGTCGGGCGGGCCGACCACCAGGTCAAGATCCGTGGGTATCGCGTCGAAACCGGTGAGGTGGAGGCGGTCCTGGCGGAGCACCCCGCCGTGGCCCAGGTGGCGGTCGTCCCCCAAATTGATGGCATGGGCACCAATCGCCTGATCGCCTACGTCGTGCCGGAGGGCGACAAGAGCGAGCCCGACCTGCAGGGTTTCGCGCGGGACCGGTTACCCAACTACATGCTGCCAGCGGGCATCGTCGTCCTCGAGAGCCTGCCCACGACACCCAACGGCAAGCTCGACCGCGCGGCACTGCCCGGACCGACGTTCCGGACCGACGGGCCCGGCGCGCTCCCCGCGACTCCCAAGGAGAAGATCCTCGCCGAGCTCTTCGCCGAAGCGCTCGACCTGCCGGAGGTCGGGGTACACGACGACTTTTTCGATCTCGGCGGGCATTCGATGATGGCTCTCCGCCTGATCGACAGGGTCCGGGCCACCCTCGGGACCGAGCTGGCACTGAGCGCCGTGTTCCAGGCGCCTACCGTCGCCGGCCTCGCCCACCGGCTGGGCATCGGCGACCACGACACGACCTTGGACGTCCTCCTACCGCTCCGGGCGAGCGGCACGGCGACGCCTCTGTTCTGCTTCCATCCCGCCGGCGGCCTGAGCTGGTCCTACGCCGGTCTGCTGCGCCATGTCGATGTGGCTCATCCCGTCTACGGCATCCAGGCACGCGGGCTGGCCCGGGGAGAGCCGGTGCCGTCGACGATCACTGAGATGGCGGCCGACTACGTCCAGCAGCTCCGACACCGGCAGCCGACCGGTCCCTACTGCCTGCTCGGCTGGTCCCTGGGAGCCGTCGTCGCCCACGCGGTGGCCACCCGACTCCAGGAGGAGGGCGAGAGCATCGGTCTGCTCGCGCTCCTCGACGGTTACCCGGGGTGGGCACCGGCCGACGCCGCACCCCAGGACCTCATGGTCGACGTGCTGCACCTATTCGGCTGCGATTCGGCCGAGCTCGACGCCGCCACCCTGGCCCCGGCCACGGCGGTCGCAGTCCTGCGTCAGCGGGCCGGTCTGGCCGCGGCGATCGACGAGGAACGCTTCCTCGCCATTACCCATCTCATGAGCCGGAGCAGCGCGCTTCTTCGCGACTTCACGCCCGGGCTCTTCCATGGTGACGCGATCGTCTTCGCCGCGGCGGTGGGCCGGCCCGAGGACGCTCCCGCACCCGAAGCGTGGAGCAGCCATATCGACGGCCACCTCGACGTGCACTACCTCGACTGCACGCACGACCAGATGACGAGCCCGGCGGCGCTGGCCAGCATCGGGCGAACTCTCGAGCCGTGGCTGGACGGTTCGACGAACGCGGACGGCGAGGGCCTCCGCGCAACCAATATCCGACAGCAGGGGGCGGCGACGTGAATCCGTTCGAGGATCCCGAAGGGCAGTACTACGCGCTGGTCAACGACGAGGGGCAGTACTGCCTGTGGCCCGCATTCGTTGAGGTCCCCGCCGGATGGGCTGTGAGTCACGGGGCCGGAACACGCGATGCATGTCTCACGCACATTTCCGAGTACTGGACAGATATGCGCCCGCGCAGCCTGGTCTACGCCATGGAGAACCAGGTCCACCCGGAATGAGCCTTGACGGGCAGCCAGAAGCCGAGGTCCACCTTCTCTCGTCGGCGCAGGAGAGCATATGGCTCAGCCATCTGCTCGACGAGCAGAAGAACGTCTGCAACTTCCACGCGTATCTCAACATCCGTGGGCCCATCGATCCCCGGTCGCTGATCGCCGCCACCCGCCGGATGGTGTCCGAAGCGGACACCCTCCGAGCGGTCTTCGAGGACGTCGACGGCGTCGTGGTGCAGCGAATCCTGCCGGTCGTGGATCCGAAGATCGACATCGTCGACCTGAGCCGCCGCGACGACCCACGCGATGCCGCGCTCGAATGGATGGAGGTCCGACGGCGCGTCCCATTCGACCTGTCGGGACGCCCGCCGATGGACTACGCCCTCCTCCGACTGGCGAAAGAATCGTGGTACTTCTTTCTCTGCTACCACCACATCGTGGCCGACGGCGTCGCGATGACCAAAGTCGCAGAACGCATCGGCGTCGTTTACTCCGCCCTGGTCTCGGAGCGGCCGGCACCTCCTCCGCCGTTCGGCGCGCTCGCCGACCACCTCGAGGAGGGCCGGCGGTACCGTGACTCGTCGGGCTTCGCCGACGACGCGCAGTGGTGGCAAGCGCGGATGCACGGGAATCCGACGGGGACCTACCTCTCCGGGCGCGCGCTGCCCGTGCACCGGACGAGGCGACGCACGATCACGCTGTCCCCCGAGGTCTTCACCGGGATGAAGCGGGCGGCCGAGGCCGCGGGGACGAGTTGGTTCCAGCTGATGACGGGTGCCGTCGCAGCGTACGCAGCATGGGTCCGCGGTGAGTCCGAGGTCATGCTCAGCATGGCGGTAAGCGGGCGCGGGACGCCGACCGCGCGGCGGGTGCCGACGACGACCGCAAACGTGCTGCCGGTGCGGATGGACGTCCCCCGCCATGCGACGTGGGCAGACCTAGCGGGCGGTGTCGCGGCCGAGGTGCGCGGTCTGGTGGCGCACCAGCGCTACCGGGGCGAGGACGTGCGGCGTGACTATCTCCGGCGGACACCCGACCCGTACTTCGGTCTGCTCGTGATCAAGAGCCCGTACCCCGACAACATTCCCTTCGGGGACAGCCCGGCGACGTTTCACCAGGAGTGGGTACCTGCCTACGACATAGCGGTGGTCGGTCAGGAGACGGCGGGCGGACGCCTTCTCGTCGAGCTTCACGCGAACGTCGACCTCTACGGCGACCGCGAGCTGGAGGGCCACCGGGAACGCCTTCTCACGCTCCTCACGCACATCGCGGAGTCCGGAGCCCGCACGACGATCGGCGACGTCGACCTCGTCGGAAACCCGGCGCATGATCGCATCGTCGGCTGGTCGCGACCCGAACCGGACATTGCCCCGGTGGCCGCCACCCTGCCGGAGCTGTTCGCCGAGCAGGTCGCAAGGGGCCCCGGGGCGACGGCATTGGTCCACAGAGACCGGAGGTGGACCTACGGCGAGCTGGACGCGTGGTCGAATCGCCTGGCTCGGTACCTCCTGAAGCACGGAGCAGGTCCCGAGGAACGGGTCGCCCTCCTTCTCGGTCGCTCACCCCTGCTCGTCGTCGCCGTCCTGGCGGTCGCCAAGACCGGGGCCGCCTACGTCCCCGTGGATCCTGACTATCCGCGGGAGCGGATCGACCTCGTGCTGGCCGACGCAGAGGCGCTGACCGTCCTCGACGAAGAGACCCTCGGCGGGGCCTGCCTCGACCACCAGTCCGCGGTCGAGCCGGACACGGTCGTCGACCCCTCGAACGTGGCCTACGTGATCTACACGTCCGGGTCGACCGGCCGACCCAAGGGCGTTGAGGTCACGCACCGCAACGCCGTCGCCCTGATGACCTCGACCCGGACTCTCTTCGCATTCGGGGCCGACGACGTCTGGACGTGGTTCCACTCGGCTTCCTTCGACTTCTCCGTCTGGGAGATGTGGGGCGCGTTCACGCACGGCGCGCGGCTCGTCGTCGTGCCCCGGGAGACGACACGCGACCCGGAACGCTTCCTGTCGCTGATCCGGGAGCACCGGGTCAGCGTGCTCAGCATCACGCCGTCGGCGTTCGGGAACCTGGCATCGCTCGCTTCGGCGCACCACCACGGTGTCGGCGCGTCCTTGCGGACCATCGTATTCGGTGGCGAAGCGTTCGACCCGTCCGCGTTGCGCGCCTGGCACGCCCAGCACGCGCAGGACCCGACCTCCTACGCGAACATGTACGGCATCACGGAGTGCACCGTCCACGTGACGCTCGCTTGGATCGATGCCGCGGCGCCGTTGGCCGACGAGGCCGCGGTGCCCGTGGGCGCGCCCCTCCCCGGCTGGGGCACGTTCGTCATGGACGACGACCTTCGGCTTGTTCCGCCGGGCGTCGTAGGCGAGCTCTACGTGACAGGCCACGGTGTGGCGCGAGGTTACGCGGGACGCCCGGACCTCACGGCCGAGCGTTTCGTGGCCTGCCCGTTCGGACCCGCCGGAACCCGGATGTACCGGACCGGCGACTTGGTGCGGTGGGACGCCGACGGCCGGCTGTCGTTCGTCGGCCGGGCGGACGAGCAGGTGAAGTTGCGGGGCTTCCGCATCGAGCCGGGCGAGATCGAGTCAGTGCTGCAGGGATATCCCGGCGTCAGCCGGACCGTCGTCCGTATTCACGAGGACGACGCGGGGGAACGCCGCCTCACCGCGTACGCCGTCGCCGGTCCCGGGGTCGAGGGGGACCGTGTTCGCCGCTGGCTGGCCCAGCGCCTCCCCGAGCACATGGTCCCGGCGGCGGTCGCCATCCTTGACGCCTTCCCCCTGACGATCAACGGGAAAGTCGACCGCAGCGAGCTGCCGTCCCCGAAGTATCCGTCCGGCGTCGGCGGGCGCTCACCCCGGACACCGCAGGAGGAGCTGCTGTGCGGACTGTTCCGCACCGTGCTGGGCGTTCCGTCGATCTTCGTCGACGACAGTTTCTTCGATCTCGGAGGGCACTCGCTGCTTGTCACCCGGCTCATCAGTCGGATCCGTGCCGATCTCGGCGTCGAGCTGCCGATGCAGGCCGTGTTCGACACCCCCACCGTCGCTGGCCTGGCCGAACGGATGGCGCGCTCCAACGCGACGGTCCGACCGCCGCTGCGGCCCTGCTGGCGGCCGGACCCGCTTCCGGCGTCGTTCGGTCAGCGGCGGCTCTGGTTCGCGCACGCACTGGACGACGGCTCCTTCACCTACAACATCCCCCTGGCGTGGCGGCTGCAGGGTGTCCTCGACGTCCCAGCGCTCCGCGGTGCGGTCGAGGACCTCGTCGTGCGCCACGAATCGCTCCGGACGCTGTTCGTCGAGACGAACAGCGAGCTCCACCAGCAGATCCTCGATCCCGCAGAGATCGAGCTGCCCTGGTCGCGACTATGGGTGCGCGAGGCCGATGTCGAGGCCACTCTGCGCAGCGAGGCCCGCCACCCGTTCGACCTCACCACGGATGTGCCCGTGCGGTTCCGTCTCGTCGAGCTCGACCCCCGGACCCACGTAGTGCTCGTCGTGCTCCACCACATCGCGGGCGACGGGTGGTCGATGGACTTGCTGGCCCGCGACCTAGGGACGGCCTACCGCGCCCGCAGCTCGGGTCTCGCACCGTCCTGGGCGCCGCTGCCGGCCCAGTACGCCGACTACGCAATGTGGCAGCACGCGCTGCTGGGCGACCGGGAGAACCCCGAGAGCCTGTACCGGCGCCAGATCGCATACTGGACCGACGAGCTGCGGGATCTGTCCGGCCCGGTGGAGCTCCCGGTGGACCGCCCCCGCCCGACGGCGCCCTCGAACTCTGGAGACGTCGTTGAGTTCCGTCTCGACGCCGACTTGCACGCCGCACTCCTGCGGGTCGCCGGCGACCATTCGGCCACCCTGGCGATGGTCCTGCACACGGGGCTGGCCGTCCTCCTGACCCGGCTCGGCACCGGCACCGACGTGGCCATCGGCTCCCCCGTCGCGGGCCGCACGGATTACGTCCTCGAGGACGTGATTGGGTTCTTCGTCAACATTGTCGTGTTGCGGGTGGACACCTCGGGCGAACCCACCTTCGCGGAGGTCTTGCGGCGCGTGCGCGAGAAGAGCCTCGGCGCCTACGAGCACCAGGACATCCCCTTTGAGCACCTGGTGGAAGTCCTCAACCCGGCGCGCTCGGGCGCGCGGCATCCGTTCTTCCAGGTCCTGCTTGCGCTCCAGAGCGACGCCGCCCCTCTCGAGCTGGACGGTCTGTCGTCGTACCCGGAGCGCGTCGAGCCCGGAGTGTCCCATTTCGAGCTGGCCTTGAGCCTGGTCGAGAAGACGACCTCGAACGGGTCGCCCGCCGGCATCGCGGCCACGGCCGTGTACTCCACGGACTTGTTCGACCGCGCGACCGTCGCCGAGCTAATCGCCCGCTGGACACGGACGCTGCGGAAGCTCGTCGCCGATCCCGATGCCCCCCTGAGCGGGGTCGAAGTGCTGCTCCCAGGTGAAGCGGAACGAATGCTGGAATGGTCGGGCGCGGGTCGAGCCGCGAGGACCTCCACCCTCACCGAGACGTTCCGCCGGACCGCCGCGGAACACGGCGCGGCAACTGCCGTGGTCTTCGAGGGACGCCGCTGGACCTATCGCGAGCTCGACGCGTGGTCCGATCGAATCGGACACTACCTGGCGGGGCTCGGAGCCGGACCGGGTCGGCGCGTCGCCATTGTCCTGGAGAGATCGCCACTGCTCGTCGCGACGATCTTGGGCATCGTCAAGCTCGGCGCCGCCTACGTCCCGATCGATCCGCACTACCCGCCCGAGCGTCGCGCGTTCATGATCGACGATACCGCCTCGATCGTCACCCTCAACGCCGAGTGGGCTCGGCTCGGGCACGACGACCTCCCCGACGGCCGACATCGGCCCCTCCCCGCGGCCGACCCGCGCGATGCGGCGTGCGTCATCTATACATCCGGCTCGACGGGCGAGCCGAAGGGCGTGGAGGTCACTCACGCGAACGTCCTCGACCTCGTGGACGACTCCTGTTGGGGGGCGGAGCATCGCCGGGTCCTGGCACACGCCCCCCAGACGTTCGACCCAATGACCTACGAGCTCTGGGTGCCGCTACTCACCGGCGGTACAGTCGTCGTACACCCACCGGGCCGCGCCGACGTCGGGGCGCTCGCCGAGAGCATCATGTCCGGGAAGGTGACCGGTCTCTGCCTGACGGCCGGGCTGTTCGTCGCCGTCGCGGAGAACCATCCCGACTGCCTCGCTGCCGTCGAGTCCATATGGACGGGCGGCGACGTCGTGACGGCCGAACCGTTCCGGCAGGTGATGCGCGGCAGCCCGGGCGCGGCGGTCCTGAACAGCTACGGACCCACAGAGACCACCACGTTCTCCACCTGCCAGGTCCTGACGCCGGCCGACGTCGAGACCGACCCGGTGACCATGGGGCGACCGATGGACGGCACGCGGACTTTCGTTCTGGACGAGCATCTGCGACTGGTACCCCGGGGCGTGGTGGGGGAACTGTACGTCGGTGGTCACGGCGTCACGCGCGGCTACGTGGGGCGACCGGGCCTGACCGCCGAGCGTTTCGTGGCGTGTCCGTTCGAGCCGGCCGGCTCCCGGATGTACCGGACCGGGGACCTGGTCCGGTGGGGTTCCGGCGGGTCTCTGTACTTCGTCGGGCGCGTCGATAACCAGGTGAAGGTGCGCGGTTTTCGGGTCGAGCCCGGAGAGATCGAAGCGGCCCTGCGGCGCCACCCAGCGGTCGGGCAAGCCTTCGTCTTCGCTCGCGACGATCACGGTGGTGACTGCCGGGTGGTGGGGTACGTGACGCCGGCCCTGAACCGCGTTGAGGGCGCGGAGCTGCGCAGCTGGCTTGCGAGGCGGCTTCCTGAGCACATGGTCCCGGCGGCCGTCGTGGTGGTCAACGACCTGCCGTTGACGGCGAACGGCAAGGTCAACCGCCGTGCCCTCCCGGCGCCCGACTATCGTTCGGCCATCGGCGGCCGCGGTCCGCGCGACCTTCGCGAAGAGCTGCTGTGCGGGCTGTTCGCCGAGCTTCTCGGCCTGTCGCCGGTGTCGATCGACGACGACTTCTTCGACTGTGGCGGCCATTCCCTGCTGGTGACCCGGCTCATCAGCAGGATAAGGACGGTCCTCGGCGTCGAAGTCTCGGTGCGGACCGTCTTCGACGGTCCCACGGTCGCCGAGCTCACGGAGCGCACCCGACGTTCCGACGCCCACGTCCGGCGACCGTTCTCAGCCGGGCCGCGCCCCGACGCGCTACCTCTGTCCTTCGGTCAGCGCCGGCTGTGGTTCGTACATCGCATGGAGGGCGGCTCCGCCCTCTACAACACCCCGCTCGCATGGCGGGTGTCGGGCACGCTCGACGTCGAGGCACTCAAACGGTCCTTCTCTGACGTCCTCGCACGCCACGAGTCGCTGCGGACGACGGTCACCGAGGTCGACGGCGAGCCGTACCAGCACATTGTCGACCCCGAACGCGCACGGATCCCCTGGCATCAAGAGGACGTGGCGGACGACGAGATCGCCGACGCGCTCCTGCGGATGACCCGGCACGCGTTCGACCTGACCACCGAGCTCCCGATCCGGTTGTCGCTGTTCCGGGTACGCGAAGACGAGTTCGTCCTGCTGGTGCTGCTGCACCACATCGCGGGCGACGGATGGTCGTTGGGACCGCTGACGGACGACCTCGCGAAGGCCTACGCAGCACGCCGGCACGGCGCCTCGCCCTCCTGGGAGCCGCTGACGGCCCAGTACGCCGACTACACCCTGTGGCAACGTGCGCTGTTAGCCGACCACGGGGATCCCCACGGCCTCTACGACGAGCAGACCGCTTACTGGCTCGCCGAGCTGCGGAACTCGCCGGAGGTCGTATCGTTCCCGTCCGACCGGCCCTACCCCACCGTGGCCTCCTATTCGGGCAGCGTGCTGGCCGTCGCGATCGATCGCGAACTGCACGCCGGGTTGTCGCGCGTCGCTCGGGAGAACAGCGCGACCTTGTCAATGGTGCTGCACGCAGCGCTTGCGATGCTATTGACGAAGATGGGCGCCGGGACAGACACCACCATCGGCGCACCAATCGCCGGGCGCGTCGACAAGGCGCTCGAGGGCGTGATTGGGTTCTTCGTCAATTACTGGGTGCTCCGTACGGACACCTCCGGGGATCCATCTTTCCTCGACGTCCTACGCCAGGTGCGCGACAAGAGCATCGGCGCCTACGACCACCAAGACGTCCCCTTCGAGCACCTCGTGGAACTGCTGAACCCTCCCCGCTCCATGGCTCGTCACCCCCTGTTCCAGGTGGCGCTCGCACTACAAAGCGACGCCTCGGACACGCTTCGACTTGACGGCGCGGACGTGCGGACGGAGCCCGTCTCGGTCGACACATCCCCGCTCGACCTCACCCTCAGCCTCACGGAACACCACACCGCGGCAGGGGACCCGGCGGGCCTTTCCGGTGCCGCGGTGTACTCCACGGATTTGTTTGACGCGAGGACTGTCGAGGCGGTGGTGGCGCGGTGGAACCACGTCTTGACCCAGGTCGTCTCCGAGCCCACCACCCGGCTCGGGCTGGTGGACGTTCTTCTGCCCGGCGAGGAGACCGAACTCCTCCGATGGTCGGAGCCAGATACCCACCCCGTCGAAACGGGCACGTCGCTCGGCGGCCTCTTCGCCGACGCGGTCGGCCGGGACCCCGCGGCCGTGGCGATGAGGTTCTGCGGCCGGGAATGGAGTTACAGTCAGCTCGACGCCTGGTCGAACAGGATCGCGCACCTGCTCATCGCCGGCGGTGCGCGAGTCGGGCGCCGCGTCGCGCTGATCCTCGAGCGCTCGCCCCTACTGGTGGCGGCCGTTCTCGGGGTCGCCAAGACCGGGGCGGCGTACGTCCCCATCGACCCGAACTATCCCGACGAGCGGAAGTCGCTCATCCTCCGCGACAGCGAGCCGGCGATCACGCTCGACGACTCGCGTGGAGACGATCTCGAGCGATACCCGACCAGCGACCCGGGCGCGGTCACCGGCGGTGCCCATGACGTCGCCTACGTGATCTACACCTCCGGGTCGACCGGGACACCGAAGGGCGTCGAGGTCACACACCACGGGATCGGCGCCCTCGCCGCGGCGCAGGTTCGCGCGGAGAACCTGGGCGCCCACCACCGGGTCCTCCAGTCCTCTTCCCCTGGCTTCGACTCGATGGTGGCCGAGCTGGCGACGACCTTCCGTGCTGGCGCGACCCTTGTCGTTCCGACCGCCGACGAGCTGGCGGGCGACGGGTTGGCGTCGATCCTGGCGAGAGAGGCGGTTACCCACGTCACTTTACCTCCCTCGGTGCTGGCAACCATGAACGGCGAAGACGTGCACGAACGGCTCCCTAATCTCGCGACCCTCATCCTGGCGGGTGAGGCCCTGCCACCCGCCCTGGCCGCGCGGTGGGCGGCCGGTCGACGCCTGCTAAACGCGTACGGACCCACCGAGGCCACGGTCTGTACGACGATGGACGTGGTGTCGCTGGCACGGGAGGTCTCGATCGGCCGCCCGATCAACGGTGCGCAGGTGTTCGTCCTCGACGAGTACCTGCGGCCGGTCCCACGGGGGGTGCTCGGAGAGCTCTACGTCGCGGGTCACGGCCTGGCCCGCGGGTACTTAGACCGGCCGGCGCTGACGTCGCAGCGTTTCGTGGCGTGCCCGTTCGGGGCACCTGGAGCCCGCATGTACCGGACCGGTGACCTGGCCCGGTGGGGGCACGACGGCCGCCTGCACTTCGCGGGTCGCGCAGACGACCAGGTGAAAGTGCGGGGCTTCCGGGTCGAACCGGGCGAGGTCGAGTCCGTGCTGGGCGGGCACCCCGGCGTAGGGCAGACCGTCGTCGTCCTGCGCGACGATCACAAACATGATCGCCAGCTGGTGGCGTACATCGTGCCCACAACCGCCAGTCTCGAGGGCCGTGAGGTGCGGCGGTGGCTGGCGGCACGGCTCCCGGAGTACATGCTCCCTGCAGCGGTCACCGTGATCCCTGATCTGCCGTTGACGTCGAACGGCAAGGTGGACCGCCGCGCGCTGCCCGCTCCGGACTACGGCGCTCCGGCGCACGACGGACGCCCTCCGCGGAACGCGCGGGAACTGTCACTGTGCACATTGTTCGCGGAGGTTCTAGGAGTTCCGTCGGTCTCGATCGACGACAACTTCTTCGACCGTGGCGGCCATTCGCTACTGGCGACACGCCTAGTCAGCCGGATCCGGTCGACTTTGGGCGTCGAAGTCCCGATCCGGGCCGTATTTGAGGCGCCGACCGCCGCCGTCCTAGCGACCCGCATCGGCGGCGCGACAAAAGCACGCCCCGTGCTGCGGCGAATGCGGTGAGGGGGCCAGGAACGCTCTGCGGACGCATGGAAGAACCACCGCAAGACCTGGGAGGGAAGACCGTTGGCCGTTTCCTATCCGTTCAACAAGACCGGCACCCTGGAGCTGGACAAGGCATACTACGAAGCACAGAAGCAACCCGGCCTGCTCCAGGTGCAGATGCCCTACGGAGAACCGGCGTGGCTGGTGACGAGATATGACGACGCACGCTTTGTGCTGAGCGAGAAGCGGTTCAGCAACGCGGAGGCGTTCAACCACGACGCGCCGAGGATCCGAGCGGAGATGGAGCCTGGCGGCATCAACTCGATGGACCCGCCGGACCACACCCGTCTGCGGACGCTCGCCGCCAAGGCCTTCACCATGCGGCGGGCCGAGCAGCTGCGCCCGAGGGTCCGGGAGATCGCGACGAGCCTGGTCGAGAACATGATTGCGACGGGTCCGCCGGTCGACCTCGTAGACCGGTTCGCCCTGCCGCTGCCGGTTTCAGTGATCTGCGAGCTGATGGGCGTGCCGATTGAAGACCGTGCGCGGTTCCGCGAGTGGACCGACGGCGCGCTGTCTACGTCCCGCCTGCCGCTCGGGGAGCTGATGGCCAACTGGGAGAATCTGCGGGAGTACATGCGGGGCCTGGTGGCGGATCACCGGCGCACTCCGAGTGAGGACCTGATCACCGCGCTGATCGACGCCCGGGACGACCAGGACAGGCTCTCGGAGGACGAACTGATCGAACTATGCATCACACTGCTGATCGCCGGCCACGAGACGACGTCGAGTCAGGTCCCCAACTTCATCGTCACCCTGCTCGAGCACCCCGACTCCATGATCCTGCTGCGCTCGGACCCGACGCTAATCCCCGGGGCCGTGGAGGAGCTGCTGAGGTTCGTCCCGATGGCCATCGCCGCGATGTTCCCGCGGTACGCCATGGAGGACGTTCAGGTAGGCACGACGCTCGTCCGTAAGGGCGAGCCGGTGCTCGTGGCCATCGACGCCGCGAACCACGACAGTCTGCGCTTCCCGGATCCTGACACGCTGAAAGTCGACGCGCCCCCCGAGCAACAGCTCGGCTTCGGGCACGGCCTGCACCACTGTGCCGGCGCCTCGCTGGCGCGCGTCGAACTCCAGGAAGCGATGCGGGCGCTGCTGCACGAACTCCCGGATCTGTACCTGGCTGGCGATATCGAATGGAAGGAGGAAATGATGATCCGTAGCCCACACAGAATGCCCATCGGGTGGTGACCATCCTCGCCGGGTGGTGACGCGCCGACGCCGGCGCCCGCGGCCGCGGCAATGGGGCTGAGCGGGGCCGAGCCTCGCCACCACCGGCCTGCGCAAACGGACGACGGACAACGGGAAGGCTCGGTCATGGATCCCACCGGAGTCGCCGACACGGCGCGTTACCGCGCCTACGGGCCACGTCACCTCGGCGAGATCGCGAAACGGTACTCGCTCGACGACGAATTCGTGCGCTACGCCGACGTGATATCCCGCGTGCTGCCGTTCCGGGTCAACGAGTACGTCCTGTCGCACCTGATCGACTGGGACGATGTGCCTGCGGACCCAATGTTCCAGCTTCTCTTCCCCCAGCCCGGGATGCTGCCAGAGGCCGACGTCCGACAGATCGAGGCCGCCGCCGCCAACGGGAAGCGCGTCGAGCGCGACGCCGTACGGGACATCCAGTCGCGGCTCAACCCGCATCCCTCTGGCCAGCGCGAGCTCAACGTGCCCGTGCTGGCAGGCGACCCGATGCCGGGTCTGCAACACAAGTACCGCGAAACGATCCTGTACTTCCCGCAGCATGGGCAGACCTGTCACGCGTACTGCACCTACTGCTTCCGCTGGGCCCAGTTCGTCGGGCCCGCGGAAACCCGGTTCGCGGCAACCGACCCGTCTCAGCTCATCGCCTACCTCAGCGAGCACCCGGAGGTCGAGGACGTCCTCGTCACCGGGGGCGACCCGATGATGATGAGCACGGAGAGGCTCCGGGCCCACATCGAGCCGCTCCTCGACGTACCCACAGTCCGATGCATCCGGATCGGCACGAAGGCACTCGCCTACTGGCCGAGCCGGTTCGTTGACGACGATGACGCGGACGGGGTGCTCCGTCTGTTCGACCAGGTGATCGCCTCGGGTCGGAACCTGGCTGTCATGGCCCACTTCAGTCACGGTCGCGAGCTGGCCACCAGCGTGGCGCGCCAGGCGATCTCCCGTATACGCGCCACCGGCGCATTGATCTTCTGCCAGGCGCCGCTCATCGCTCGGGTCAACGACAACGCGGCGGTCTGGACCCACATGTGGCGCCACCAGCTCGCCGTGGGCGCCATCCCGTACTACATGTTCGTGGAGCGCGACACGGGGCCTTATGACTACTTCAAGGTTCCGCTCGTTGGAGCGGTGGATATCTTCCAGGCGGCTTATTCGAACCTGCCCGGCCTCGCCCGCACCGTACGAGGTCCGGTCATGTCGACGACGCCAGGAAAGGTCGTCGTCGATGGCGTGGAGGAGGCGCCCGACGGTCGGTTCTTCCGGATGAGATTCCTTCAAGCGCGAAACACTGACCTCGTCGGTAGACCGTTCCGCGCGCTGTTCTCCCCGCAGGCCGCTTGGCTGAGCGATCTAGTGCCTTTGACCGCAGACGCGCCGGACGACATCGAGAAGGCTGTGCGCAGCGCCGGGGAGCTGTGATGACCAAGCGTGCCGTCTCGCCCAACCTCGCGCTCGACGAGCTCGTCGCACACCGGCGAGCGACCGGCGAGGCGATCGCTCATTTCGGTTTCGGCGAGTCCCGCCTTCCCGTCTTCCCTCCGCTGGCTCGACGGCTGGCGGACGGTGCGCACCGGAACGCTTACGGTCCCGTTGCGGGAGACCCAGGCGTCCGCGCGGCCGCGGCGGGGTACTTCGCTCGCCGTGGGCTACCGACCAACCCTGACCAGATGGTCCTCGGGCCAGGGAGCAAAGCATTGTTGCTGGCTTTGCAGTTCGTGGTTCCGGGCTGTGTGCTGCTGCCCCGGCCGAGCTGGGTGACCTACGCGCCGCAAGCGCATCTCGCTCGCAAACTGGTACGCTCGCTTCCGATTCCGGCAGAACATGGCGGGGTGCCCGATCCGGCACTGCTGCGCCGCGCCGCGAGCGGGACAGGCACGGTCGGGCTGGTCGTACTTACGATCCCCGACAATCCAACCGGGACGACTGCGACACCCGAACTCGTCCGCGAGGTCTGTTCGGTCGCGGAGCAGGAAGACCTACTGATCGTCAGCGACGAAATCTACCGCGATCTGATACACGACCCCGATACGCCCTTCCTGAGTCCTGCCGAGGTGGCCCCGGAACGGACGGTCGTCCTCACGGGGCTGAGCAAGAGCATGGCCTTGGGCGGCTGGCGGGTCGGCGCGGCTCGGTTCCCCGCTGACGGCCGATGGTCGTCGCTGCGTGACGAGGTCCTCTCGATTGCCAGCGAGGTGTGGTCCGCGCTAGCGGGACCCATGCAAGAGGTCGCTGAGTACGCCTTTTCGGAGCCTGCCGAGCTACGAGACCGCGTGGCGCAAGACGCAAGGCTGCACGGGGCGGTCGCGAGTGCCGTACACGCCTTGCTGGTCCGTGCGGGCGGGACGAACCGCCGGCCGACCGGCGGGTTCTATTGTTATCCCGACTTTGGAGGTTTCCGCGCACAACTGCTCGATCTCGGCATCAGTGACTCGGCCGCGCTGCAGCGATATCTCCTGGAACGGCACGGAGTCGCTGTCCTGTCCGGACACTATTTCGGCGACGATCCGCAGGCCCTACGGTTCCGCGCCGCCACCAGCATGGTCTACGGCGACAGCCGAGACGAGCAGCTGGAGGCATTGGAAAGCCTCGACGTGACCAGTCTACCGCACGTTCGGATGCCGCTTGACCTGCTCTCCAAAGCACTCGAAACCCTCACCGGTCAATTCTGAGGATGAGTACAGGGAACGGAACGACACGCCTCCGCCAGACCGGTTACGACGGGCGCGGCGTGGCGTCAGCCCACGCCGGCGTATGAGTGCAGGCCGGTGACAACGAGGTTGACAAAGAAGAGGTTGAATATGCCTATAGCGTAGGCCACGACGTTGATGACCGCGGCTCGGGTGGTTCTCCACCCAGCGGTAGCCCGGGAGTGCAAGTATGCGGCGAGCACGATCCACATGACGAAGGCGACGGTTTCCTTGGGATCCCATCCCCAGTATCGGCCCCAGGCTGCCTCGGCCCAGATCGCCCCGCAGATAACGCCGAACGTGAAGATCGGAAAGGCGATCACAGTCATTCGATACGCAAGCCGATCTAGGACGTCAGCGGGCGGTAGGCGGCGCGCGAGTTCCGCCAGCCTGGTGGAGCCTTGCTCGTAGGGTAGGCGTACGAGGTAGAGGGCGCTGGCGGTGCCGGGCACCAGCAGGATCCCTGAGCCGATGATGGCCGCCGAGACATGGATGACCATCCAGTACGACCGCAGCGCCGGCACCACCGGGCCCGCAGGGACGTAGAGCGATGTGCCCCCGAGGAACAGCAGAACGATCACGGGCAGGACCACAAACCCGGTGAGGTGTCGGATCGGGTACCGAGCGACCATGGTCAACCAGGTCACGAGGCCGACGAGGCAGATCATCGCGATGTACTCGTGCATGTTGCCCCACGGCACGCGGCCGGTCGCAATTGCACGACAGGCCATCGCGGCGAAAAGTAACCCGACTGCCAGGACGGTCAGGGACACGCCCATCCGCCCGGCTCGCTCCGACGGGTTCGATTGGGGCCTACCGGCCCCGGCCGGCTCCTTGGTGCCCGTCGCCGCCGGTGCGCTCGCCGATGCTGAGGACATCTCACCGTGTGCTACGACGAGCAGCTGGCGCACATCGCGGCGTCGTCCCGCCGCCGCCTCGTGTGCGTGGGGACCCCACGCCTGCTCGACCAACAGGAAGATCAGCGCGAGTGCCAGCACTCCACAGGACGATCCGTAGAGCCAGTCCCCATAGGTCGCGATGGTCACGGCTCCACACTCCTCCACGCCTTCAGTAGCCGCCTAGGCAACTACACCATGTAGGACCAGAACACGCTGCATGGGGGCAGCGGGCCGGCCTGTGGGTCGCGGTGCAGGTGGGCGCCGGGATGGGCCCTGCAGGCGGCATTGCGCATCAAGTCGGGCGACGCGCTGTGGTTGACCGCCAGCCAAGAGTAGGGCCCACGAAGTGTGGACTGGTGCCCTGGCGAGGCGAGTGCTGGCCCGCCGACCACTACCGCAGCCGAGCCTGACAGAACCTTGCCCTGGCCAGGCCGAACAGACGAGGTGTCCGGCCGCAGGGTCCAACCTGCCTCCGGGAACTGAGCTTCCCGTCACGATAGCCAGTGAGTGGGGTTAGCCGCGTCGAAAGTGCGCGCGGCGTCGATGTAAGGGTCCATGGAAGCTCGGGAGTGCCAGCGGCCGTGGCGTTGGACGTCGCGTTCGGGGACGCCGGCGGCGATGGCTTCGGTGGCGAATCCGCGGCGCAGGCTGTGCCCGCCCCACAGCTGGGCGTCCTCGAGCCCGGCTGCGGCCGCGCGATGGTCTGGCGTTCGTCGGCCTTCGCGCCGGTGAGCGCGAACCCGACCGGCAGCCCGCGAGCCGCTGCGCCCTGCCCGCCAGGGCGAAGCACCACGGGCCGGCGCCGCGTTCTTCAAACCCCTGCGCCAGACCATCGAGTCGGTCAACGACAGGTTCAAGGGTCAGCTCGACCTCGAACGACACTGCGGCCGCACCCCCGCAGGTGTCTGGACTCGATTCGTGCAACGCGTCCTGGCCCTGACCGCAGCGATCTGGCACAACGACCACACCAACCAACCGATCAAACGATCACTGCTGGCCTACGACCAACTGAGCTGGTGGAGGCCCCTTGGAATCGATCATCTAGTGGGCCGTGCGAGGGCTGGCACCGGTGCAGGACCACACAGCACATCGCTCACTGACCCCGCGGTTGGCTTCTATCCAGTAGGTTGATATCTCGCCAGGGTAGTCAACGCTGTCCGTAAGGGGCGGGATGACGTCACCGCAGGATGTGACGGAACGAACCGAGCCAGTTCCGTTCTCAACGCTTGAAGCTTGCATTGAGGTCGCCGGTACGGCTCTGTACTATCGGAATCGGCTCGAAACTTTGCTCCGACGTGCGGGCGTTGCTCAAAGCCATTACGACCGTCACCGCGCTAGTACTAGCAAATTCACTATTGTTCGGGGGATCCTGGACGACTTGGAGCGAGACGGGCCGCGGGGATGGACGCTTCAGCGGAATATTGTGCGGGAGTTCGCGAACTTGACTGAGCCGGAGCCTAGCGTCCCGGATCGTGCCGCGGGCGTTGACGCTCTCGAACGGCTGAAGGGCGTAGCGCTGCGAGAGAACGTCCTCGTCGACCCCGCTCAGGCGGAGCGTGACCAGCGGCGGGCGGACGCCGCAGCGGCACAAGCTCAAACCATCGATCGGCAGGAGCGTGTGGCGGAGTTAAATAGTCGCTTCATAGCGCTACACAAGAGCTACAGCCCACAACGTCGCGGGTACGAGCTCGAATCGTTGCTCGGCGAGCTATTCCGCCTCTATGAGATAGAGTATCGTCCGCCCTACAAGACGGCCGCCGATCAGGTAGACGGATGGTTCAAGCTTGATTCTTTCAGCTACCTCATCGAATCCAAGCGGCGATCCGAACCGATTAGCGCCCCTGACCTCTACGGATTTGCCGGAAAGGTCGAACGGCGGATTGACGCGACGCGAGGGTTCTTTCTCTCGATGAATAGCTTCAGCGATGAGGCCGTGAACTTGCACCGACAAGGGAAGGATAATCGCCTTATCCTTGCCGACGGCCAGGACCTTGCACTAATTCTGAGCGGGCATTTCGCCTTCGATGATGCTCTACGCCTCAAGGTGGAGGCCGCAGCCGTTAGGGGTGAGCCATACCAACGACTCAACGAAGTATGAAATGTCTCACCTCTGCATGTGAGGTATGCATTGCGCTGGGGGTAGTACCGCCCCGGGCTGCGCTGCGACCCGAGCAGGAACAGCTCGTCGACGGCGGCGACCATCCCGGCGCCCAGACGCATCTGGCGCTGCGCAGCGACGGGGAACTGCGCATCATGGTGTGCGACGAGAGCTGACTGGCGTCGGGGCTGGGGCGAGGGCGCGGTGCACGTCCGGGGATGGTGATCGGGTGCAGCCTCGTCTTGCCCTTCTCCGGGCTGGTCTGCCGCGCAGGCAGGACACCTTCGCGCTCAACTCGCCGTTTGCGAAGCCGAACCAGTCCTAGCGTAGACCGCGTGGTGCTCACTCCAGAGGGCATCGGGTTCGGCGTGTGCTCGGCTACGACAGGGGGCGGCCCTATGCCCGGCGTGGCTCACTTGGCGGGCGCCAACACCGGTCGGGCAGGTCGAGCACGCGGCGAGGGCACCCTTCGCAAGGGGGTTGCAATCCCCTGATGTCTCGGCGCCCATCATGCAGGGCCGGCCACGCGCGGACCGGCGTGGGCTGCGCGGAGACCCGGGGCCGCCCGCTTCGGCGTCGCTCGCGGACTGCTGCGCGCCGCCCCCGGTCACCGGTGACGCGGCTGGCGCCGAGGCGGCCTTCGTCGAGCGGGCACTTCAGGACGAGAGATGCACTCGACTCATAACTACATCAAGTGTATGAATACATTGACTGGCGCTATACTGTGCGCCCTGCACCTCCGGGGGTTCTCGTGATTCCTGCCCGAACCAGCCGCGGCGCGGCGGCCGCGACCAGGTCGTCCCGATGAGCGGCGTCGTCCTGGTCGGGGCCGGCCCGACCGCCTTGTTGCTCGCCGGTGACCTCGCCGTCGCCGGTATCGGGGTCACCGTGCTGGAGAAGCGGCGCGACGAGTCGCCGCTGACCCGGGCGTTCGCCGTGCACGCCCGCACGCTGGAACAGCTCGACGCGCGCGGGCTCGCCGACGATCTGGTCGGCACCGGCACGACCGTCGACGAGTTCCGGCTGTTCGGGTCGGTCGCGGTGGACCTCACCGGGCTGCCCAGCCGCTACCCGTTCCTGCTGGTCACGCCGCAGTACCACGTCGAGCGCGCCCTGCGGGCCCGCGCGCAGGCGGCGGGAGCAGAGATCCGCCGCGGTGTGCAGGTGGACACCGTCCGCGACCGCGGCGACGCCGTCGTCGTGGGTTGGACCGCCGACGGCACGTCCGACGGCACGACCGGTGGCCAGTCCGGTGAGCTCGAGGCCGCCTACGTCGTGGGTGCCGACGGCCACCACAGCACCGTGCGCGAGCAGCTCGGGCTCGGGTTCCCCGGCGAGTCGGTGGTGCGCTCGCTGATGCTGGCCGACGTCCGGATGACCGACCCGCCACCGGACGTGCTCACCGTCGACGGCAACGCGCACGGCTTCTGTTTCGTCGTCCCCTACGGCGACGGCTGGTACCGGGTGATCGCCCGACGCTCGGGCTCCGAGCTGCCCGATGACGCCCCGGTCGAACTCGACGAGATCGCCGAGGTCGCCCGCCGGGTGTACGGCACCGACCTCGGCATGCACGATCCGCGCTGGATCTCCCGCTTCCACAGCGAGGAACGCCAGGCCACCACCTACCGGCAGAGCCGGGTACTGCTCGCCGGCGACGCCGCCCACGTGCACTCCCCGGCCGGCGGGCAGGGCATGAACACCGGCCTGCAGGACGCCGCGAACCTGAGCTGGAAGCTCGCCGCGGTGCTCGACGAGCGGGCCTCCGACGCGCTGCTCGACACCTACGACGCCGAGCGCCGCCCGGTCGGCGCTGCGGTGCTGCGGCTGTCCGGGGGTTTGATCCGGGCCGCGCTGCTGCGCTCCACCCTGGCCCGCGCGGTCCGCAACGGGGTGGCCCGCACCGTGCTCGCGCTGCCCCCCACCGCGGGGCGGGTCCGCGGGATGCTCACCGGCATCGGCTTCTCCTACCCCCGCGCCGCCGGTGACCACCCCCTGGTGGGCGTTCGCATGCCGGATCTCACCGGCCGGGACGGGACCCGCCTGTACGAGGCACTGCGCGGTGGGCGGTTCGTGCTCACCGGCCCCGGCGATCGGCCGCGGCCGGCGAACGGGCCGGCGTTGCTCGAGACCGGGGACGGGCCGTACCGCCTGGTCCGCCCGGACGGCTACGTCGGCTGGGCCGACGACAGCCCGACCGGGCTCGAGATCGCCCTGGCGCGCTGGGGCGCCGGCCCGGTGCCGCGCCGGCCAGAGGTGCGACCGTGAGCCTCGACCGCATCCGGCCACCCACCGGCGAGGCGCTGACCGTGCTGCGCAAGGGCGCGAACACCGGCGGCGCCGCGTTCGAGGTCGAGGCCGTGCTCCCGCCCGGCCTGGCCGGCCCGCCCGTGCACCGGCGCCGCGTCGGGTCCGAGACCTTCACCGTTCTCGACGGCGAGCTGCGGGTCCGGGTCGGCGGCGAGCGCCGCACACTCGGGCCCGGCGCGGCGGTGACCGTGCCCCCGGGCGTCGCGCACAGCTTCGCCAACCCCACCGACCGGCCGGTCCGGATCCGCACCCTCGAGACCCCGGCGGGGTCGCTCGAGGAGCAGTTCCGGGCGCTGGCGGCCGCGGGTCGCGTGCCGCCGCTGCGCCGGCTGGCCCGGATCAACGCCGCGGGCAGACGCGAGCAGAACCAGGCCATCCGCGACTGGGCAACGCCACGGCATCGCCCCGGAGCAGGTCTCGATCGCCGTCGTCGTGCAAGAGCTCGTGGACGCCGACGCCGCTGGGGTCGCCTTCACCCGTGACCCGGTGACCGGAGCGGACAATGTGGTCGTGGACGCCGCCTGGGGGCTCGGCGAAGCGGTCGTCTCCGGCGCCGTCACCCCGGACCGCACCGTTGTCGACCGGGCCGCGACCGTGCGCGAGCGGACGGTCGCGGACAAGGCCGTGCGGACCGTCCGCGTCGACGGCGGTGACACCGCCGACGAGCCCGTTCCCGCCGAGGCAACCGTCTACCGTGTCAGTCATGACTGAGCAGCGCGCCGCGAGTCGCGACAGAGGAGGGGACGACGGCCTTCCTCCCCGCCCGGCGCCCGACGCGCCCGACGACGAGCGGGCGCGCGCGATCGCGGCACGCCGCGCGGCCCGCTTCGGGGCTCCCACCCTGGAGCACTTCCGCAGCGCCTACGCCGGCTTCGGCGCCGCGTGGCCCGGCGACGACGTGATTCGCCGGCGCCACCTCGTCGCCGATCCGGCCACCAACCGACCGGGCTGACCAACACCCGAAGGGTTCCCGGGTGGTGGTCTGCTCGATGACCGCGCCATCGCCGCCGCGGCCCCACCGCGGAGGTCCTGCTCGCCGCGCGAGCGTCGCCGGCCGATGGCGCTGCCCGCTGCGGCCGGTCGGGGAGACCAGTGTTGGCGGAGAGCACTTCCAGGTACTCGTTGGCCCGCTCGACCAGACCCTTGGCCTCCGGGTCGCGCGGTCGACACAGGATCACCTTGATGCCCAGCGCGCCGCGGAAACCGTGCATCGCCTCGGTCAGCTGCGGGCGCCCGCCGCGCCCCACGGCTGGAAGACCGCGCTCAACAGCCTGGTCATCCACTTCCCCGGACGACTCAAACTCTGATACTTTCCACAGAATCAACGACCCGTTGCTTACACGGGAATCGTGACAGGCTCGATGGCGACCGCCTTGTGAGGCACCGCTCGCAGCCGTAACCGCAGCAGGGCGCGCAGCTGATGAACACGCGCAGCTGATGAACAGTGGGCAGCGATGCACCACCTGGTCGGGCGAGCACCCACAGGACCCGCCGAGCTGGCCCGCGAGCGAGGAAGCGTCGCATCGCGGTCGTGGCATCGGTGCCAGGCGCCCAGCGCGTGCTTGCGGCCCTCGACGTCGACCCCCACGACCAGGTGGGCGACCTTGATGGTGACCGCGCCCTTATCCCGGATCCGCAGGCGGATACCGTCGATGTAGACGATGGGATAGACCTCGTCGACCGGCCGATTGCGCCACAGCTCGGCGACGCCCGCGGTCAAACCACCGCTGGAGGAACGGGGCGTCCGGCTGCACGCCCTCGTGGGCTATGACGATGTCCGCTTCCGCACACCGCTGTTCCCGGGGGACACGGTCCACGTTCGGAGCCGGTTCGAGGCGCTCCTGCGCACTAGGCCGTGTCTGACGGATCAAGGTAGCCAAGCCAGCAGGGCGCGGAAGGTGAGCGCGCCGCGGTAGTTGATGGCGTGCTTGTCGTAGCGGGTGGCCAGCCCGCGCCAGGCTTTGAGCTGGTTGAA
>NZ_JBXUHE010000042.1:0-58715 GCF_057180585.1 Actinomycetospora sp. 2LY8.5 | reverse complement strand
ATATGCCTGGCCCGCCGCCGCACCGACGTCATCTACGCCATGCTCCGCGACCACCAGCCCTACCGCGCCCCAGCGCGAGCACCCGAGCCCCTCGCGGCTTGACAACCCCATAGAGACACCCCCCGCGCCCGCCCCCGCATGTGAGTACTTTCCGGGCCTATAGGACCGGAAAGTACTCACATAGGTCAGCCGGTGCGGGCGATCGTGTAGTCGAGGAGGGCGGCGAGGGCGCGGCGGGCGGGGCCGTCGGGCAGGGTCGCGAGCTCGGCGCGGGCGGCGTCGGCGCGGGCGTCGAGGGCCGCACGCGCCTCGTCGAGACCCCGCGAGCCGCGCAGCAGCTCCAGCGCCTCGCCGACCTCGGGGTCGCCCAGCTCGCGCCTCCCCACGCCCAGCTCGCGCAGCCGCGGCACCTCGGGCCCGTCGCCCGCGAGCGCGTAGAGCACCGGCAGGGTCGCGACGCCCTCGCGCAGGTCGGTGCCCGGTGTCTTGCCCGAGTCCCCCGACGGCGAGGCGATGTCGATGATGTCGTCGGAGACCTGGAACGCGGTCCCGATGATCTCCCCGAACCGGCGCATCGCCGCCACCTGCTCCGCGGTCGCGCCGGCGAACATCGCCCCGAACCGCCCCGAGGTGGCGATCAGCGAGCCGGTCTTCTCGGCCACGACCGCCAGGTAGTGCTCGACGGCGTCCTCGCCGTCGCGGGCCCCTCGCGTCTCGCGCATCTGGCCCGTGACGAGCTCGGCGAAGGTCTCGGCGATGATCCGCACCGCGTCCGGCCCGAGCTGCGAGACCAGCCGAGACGCGTGCGCGAACAGGTAGTCGCCGGTGAGGATGGCGACGCTGTTGTCCCAGCGGGCGTTGGCGCTGTCCGCGCCGCGGCGCATGACGGCCTCGTCCATGACGTCGTCGTGGTAGAGCGTCGCCAGGTGGACGAGCTCCACCGACGTCGCCGCGACCACCACGTCCTCCGAGGTCCCGTCCGCGAGCTGGGCGGCGAGCAGCGTCAGCAGCGGCCGGAACCGTTTGCCGCCGGCCTCGATGAGGTGCAGGGACGTGTCGGTGACGAACCGGTAGTCGCTGTGCACCTCGCGGCGCAGCAGCTCCTCGACGCGGTCGAGGCCGTCGCTCACCGCGGCGGCGAGGTCGGGGTCGGCGATCGGCAGGCCGGCGACCTGGGTCAGCGCGGGATTGGGTCCGGACACAGGCCCTAGCCTAGGAACGACAGGCCGTCGGCCCATCCGAGGACGGCGGTCGGCACGACACCGAGCAGCAGGGTCACCACGACCCCCAGTGTGATCGCCACCGTCGTGAAGGGGCCAGGGACACTGACGGTGGGACCGTCCGCGGCGGGCTCCGAGAAGTACATCAGCACGATGAGCCGCAGGTAGAAGAACGCCGCCACCGCGCTGACCACCAGGGCCACGATGACCAGCGGCGCCATCCCGTCGGCCAGGGCCGCGGAGAAGACCGCGAACTTGGCGGTGAAGCCACTGGTCAGCGGGATCCCCGCCAGCGCCAGCATGAGGAACGTCACCGCGGCCGCGACGACCGGCGAGCGCTTCGCGAGGCCCGCCCACGCCGAGAGGTGCGTCGCCTCCCCGTCCGACCCGCGCACGAGCGAGACCAGCCCGAACAGGGCGACGGTCGTGAACCCGTAGGCGAGCAGGTAGAACAGCGTCGCCGAGAGCCCGGCCGGGGTGATGGCCATCGCCCCGAGCAGCAGGAAACCCGCGTGCGCCACCGACGAGTAGGCGATCATCCGCTTGACGTCGGTCTGGGTGAGACCGAGCACCGCGCCGATCACCATCGACACGATCGCCACGGCCCACAGCACCCCGCGCCACTCCCACACCGTGGATCCGAACGCGACGGTGAACACCCGGAGGATGGCGCCGAACGCGGCGACCTTGGTGCAGGCGGCCATGAACGCGGTCACCGACGTCGGCGCGCCCTGGTACACGTCCGGGGTCCACGTGTGGAACGGACCCACCGAGGCCTTGAACATCAGGCCGACGACGAGCAGCGCGAGCCCGCCGAACAGCAGCGAGTCCGGGCGCAGCGAGCCCGCGGCGGCGAGCGAGATGTCCGCGAGCTTCACCGAGTCCGCGTAGCCGTAGAGCAGCGCGAGGCCGTAGAGGAAGAACGCCGACGAGAACGCCCCGAGCAGGAAGTACTTGACCGCCGACTCCTGGCTCATCAGCCGCCGGCGCCGGGCCAGGCCGCAGAGCAGGTACAGCGGCAGGCTGAGCACCTCGAGGGCGATGAACATCGTCAGCAGGTCGTCCGCGGCGCAGAAGACGAGCATGCCGCCGAGCGCGAACAGGACGAGCGAGAAGATCTCGGTCTGCCCGTCGACGGCGCCTCGTCCCCGGGCACCGTCGCGGGCGTCGCGGGCGTCGCCGCGGCCGGTGCCGTCCCCGCGACCGGTGCGCGCCCGCACGGTCCCGCCGCCGGCCCGGGCGCCGACCGTCGCCTTCTCCCACGCCTCCGCCTCGCCGGCCGCGTCCGGGTCGGCGAGGAACGCTCCCCCGGGCTCGACGGAACGGTCGGCGATCAGGAGCACACTCGGGATCGCGAGGGCGAGCAGCGTTCCCCAGAGGAACAGGGCCGGACCGTCGACCGACACCGCACCGGCGAGGGTCGAGACCGGCGGCGCACCCGACGCGGCCCGCACGATCACGGCCAGGAGTGCCACCACGAGCGCGCCGAGCGTCAGCCCCAGCTGCACCCGGCGGCGCACGCGGAAGGGCAGCAGGGCCTCGAACAGCACCGCGACGCACGCCGCACCGAAGACGATCCAGAGGGGTGCCAGCGCCCCGTAGGCGATGGTCGGGAACGTGGGCGCCAGGGGCCCGGTCATCGCGCCACTCCGTTCGGGGTCACCGGATCGGTCACGCCGACCTCGCTCATCGTCGCCGCCACCGTCGGGTCGAGGACCTCGAGGACGGGCCCGGGGAAGAAGCCGAGCACGAGGATCAACGCGACCAGCGGGGTGAGCAGCGCGATCTCCCCGCGGGTCAGGTCACCGAAGCGGGCGGTGGTCCGCCGCATCCAGGAGTCGTCCCCCGTGTCGTGACCAGTGTCGGTGCCGAGCGTCGCCGCCGATGCCGCCCCCGGGCCGTCCCCAACGACCGCCGTACCGCGCAGCGGCCCGGTCATCGTGCGCTGGAAGACCCAGAGCATGTAGAGGGCGGCGAACACGATGCCGACGGTCGCGATCACCGTGAAGGCGGGCTGCCGCGCGAACGACCCGAGCAGCACGAGGAACTCGCTGATGAAGGAGTTCGTGCCGGGCAGAGCGATCGTCGACAGGCCCGCGACGAGGAACATGCCGGCCAGCAGCGGGGCGGCCCGCCCGACGCCGCCGTAGGCGGTCAAGTCGGCCGTGCCTCCACGGCGGATCAGCAGCCCGACGACGAGGAACAGCATCGCGGTCGAGATGCCGTGGTTGACCATGTACAGCGCCGACCCGGCGATCGACTGCGTCGAGAACGCGAAGATGCCGAGCGCGATGAAGCCGAAGTGTGCGATCGACGTATAGGCGACGAAGCGCTTGAGGTCGGTCTGCGCCGCGGCCAGTAGGGCGCCGTAGAGCACGCCGATCACGGCGAGCGTCAGCACCAGCGGTGCGAGCTCCCGCGACGCGGCCGGGAACAGCGGCAGCGTGTAGCGCAGGAAGCCGAAGGTGCCGACCTTGTCCAGCAGACCGAGCAGGATGATGCTGCCCGCGATCGGGGCCTCGGCACCGGCGTCGGGCAGCCAGGTGTGGAACGGCACCAGCGGAGCCTTGATCGCGAACGCGGCGAAGAACCCCAGGAAGAGCCAGATCTGGGTCGACAGCGGCAGCTCGGCGGCCATCGCCTGCAGCGCGGTCCAGTCGAAGGTGCCCTGGCCGTAGCGCGCCTCGCTGGCGACGAACAGACCGATCACCGAGGCGAGCATGATCAGCCCGCCGAGGAACGAGTAGAGGAAGAACTTCACCGCGGCGTACTGCCGGCGCGGCCCGCCGAAGCGCCCGATGAGGAAGTACATCGGGATGAGCATCGCCTCGAACAGGACGTAGAACAGGAACACGTCCGTCGCGGCGAAGACGCCGACGAGGATGCCCTGGGTCGCCAGCATCAGGGCGGTGAACCCGGCCCCGGTGCGGCCCGGGGGCAGCTTGTCGGCCGCCGCGAAGACCAGCACGATCGGCACGAGCACCGACAGCAGCGCGATCATCGTCAGTGCGATGCCGTCGAGCCCCAGGGCGAACGACACCCCGAACGCCGGGATCCACTCGACGGAGATCCGGCCCTGGAACCGAGCCGCGTCCGGGGCCGTCGAGAAGAGCGACCAGACGGCCGCCACGAGCAGGAGCGACACCGCGGAGAACCCGAGACCGACGGCGCGGGCGGCCCGGTCGAGGTTCTCGCGGTTCGCCATGCCGCCGCAGATCGCGGCGCCGATCAGCGGGACCAGCAGCAGGGCCAGCAGCAGCGCGCTCATCCGACACCGCCCACGACGAGCAGGGCCGCGACGAGCACGACGGATCCTCCCAGGATGGTCAGGGCGTAGGAGCGGACGAAGCCGGTCTGCGTGCGCCGCAACCGGCCCGACGAGCCGCCCAGCAGGGCGGCGACGCCGTTGACGACACCGTCGACACCGCGGTTGTCGACGTAGACCAGCGCGCGCGAGAGCCAGATGCCCGGGCGGGCGATGACGCCTTCGTTGATCGTGTTGGCGAACAGGTCCGCGCGCGCGGCCCGCACGGGCAGGCTGACCCGCTGCGGGCGCTCGACCGGCACCTCGCGGCGGCCGACGAGCACGTAGGCGAGACCGGCGCCGATCAGCATCACCAGGGTGGCGACGTAGGGCACCAGGCCGACCGGGAACGCGGCGGGCAGGTCGTGGGGCTCGACGGGCACGCCGATCGAGGCCTCCAGGTAGTGGCCCAGGCGCTCGCCCCCGACGAGGAACGCGCCGGCGCCCACCGACCCGATCGCGAGCAGCACCATCGGCGCCGTCATGGACGCGACGGACTCGTGCGGGTGGTAGTGCTCGGGCGGGTCGGAGAGGTCGGCGCCGTCGATGCGCCGCGGGTGGAGGTCCTTCCACCGCTCGGGCCCGAAGAACGTCATGAGCATCAGGCGCGACATGTAGAAGGCGGTGAGCCCGGCGGCCCCCAGCGTCGCGACGCCGAAGATCCACCCGGCGACGGGGCCCGCGGTCAGCGAGGCCTCGATGATCAGGTCCTTCGTGTAGAAGCCCGACAGGAACGGGAAGCCGATCAGGGCCAGGAAACCGGCGGTGAACGTCGCGAACGTCACCGGCATGTGGCGCCACAGGCCGCCGAAGCGGCGCATGTCGGTCTCGTCGGCCATCCCGTGCATCACCGAGCCGGCGCCGAGGAACAGGCCGGCCTTGAAGAAGCCGTGGGTGAGCAGGTGCGCGAGCGCCGCGGCGTAGCCCACCGGACCGAGCCCGACGGCCAGCATCATGTAGCCGATCTGGCTGACCGTGGAGTACGCGAGCACCTTCTTGATGTCGTCGTAGGCGCAGCCGATGATCGCGCCGATCACCAGGGTGATCGCACCGATGATCGTCACGACGAGCTGTCCGACCGGCGCCAGGTCGTAGAGCGGGTTCGCGCGGGCGATGAGGTAGACGCCGGCGGTGACCATCGTGGCGGCGTGGATGAGCGCCGACACCGGGGTCGGGCCCTCCATGGCGTCGGGGAGCCAGGCCTGCAGCGGGAACTGGCCCGACTTGCCGCACGCGCCGAGCAGCAGGAGCAGCGTGATCGCGGTCAGCGTCCCGGGCGAGATCTCGCCGGCGCGGGCGAACACCTCGGCGTACTGCGTGGTGCCCAGCTCGACGAACAGCAGGAAGATCGCCAGCGCGAGCCCCACGTCACCGACGCGGTTCATGAGGAACGCCTTCTTGGCCGCGCTGCCCGCCGAGGAGCGCCCGGTGTAGAAGCCGATCAGCAGGTAGGACGCGAGACCGACGCCCTCCCAGCCGAGGTAGAGCGTCACGAACCCGTTGCCGAGGACGAGCACGAGCATCGCCGCGACGAACAGGTTGAGCTGCGCGAAGAACTTGCGCCGGTTCGGGTCGTGGGACATGTAGCCCACGGAGTAGATGTGGATCAGCGAGCCGACGCCGGTGATGAGCAGGGCGAACGTCAGCGACAGCGGGTCGATCCGCAGGCCGAACTCGACGTTCAGCGCGCCGACGGCGATCCAGTCGTAGATCCCGAGGTCGCGGACCCGCTCCTCGGCGGGCAGCCCGAGCGACCCGGCGAACAGCACGACGGCGACGACGAACGACGCGAGGACGGTGGCGACGCCCAGGACGTGCCCCCAGCGGTCGGTGCGACGACCACCGACGAAGAGCACGAGCGCGCCCAGGGCGGGCAGCGCGACCAGGAGCCAGGCCACGCCCGCGGCGCCCTCGGCGGGGAGCACCGGGGGGAGCGGGGCGGCGGCGGTCACGAGCGACACGACGCTCCCCCTAATACTTGAGCAGGTTGGCGTCGTCGACCGAGGTCGACCGGCGCGTGCGGAAGATGGTCATGATGATGGACAGGCCGACGACGACCTCGGCCGCGGCGACGACGATGACGAAGAACGCCAGGATCTGACCGTCCAGGGACCCGTTGATCCGGGCGAACGTCACCAGGGTCAGGTTCACGGCGTTGAGCATCAGCTCGACGCACATGAACACGATGATCGCGTTGCGCCGCACCAGCACCCCCACCGCGCCGATCGCGAACAGCAGCGCGGAGAGCAGGAGATAGATCGTCGGGCTCATCGCGCACCGCCCTCGTCGTCGGCGTGGTCGGCCTCGTGCAGGCGGTCGTGCGTGCTGCCCACGCGGAGGTCCCCGTCACCGCCGTCACCGGCCTCACGGCCGTCCCCGCCGCGCAGGGCCCGTGCGTCGACCTGCCCGGCGGGACCGCTCTCCGACTGCACGTCGGCGATGTCGGCGTCGAGCCGCTCGCGGCGGGTGGCCTCGATGATGCGGGACAGCGAGGCCGGCGCGACCGAGCCGTCGGGCAGCAGCGCCGGGGTGGCGACCGAATCGGCCGTCGCGAACACCCCGGGTCCGGAGCGCGAGCCGTAGCCGGCGAGCGGGCCGCGGAGGCGCTCGGTGACCCGCTCGCGCTGCGACGTCCCGCGCTGGCGCGCGCGACCGGCGAAGGCGTAGACGAGCGCGCCGACCGCGGAGACGGTCAGCAGGAACGCGCTGAGGATCACGGGGAACACGTACTCGAGGAAGATGCTGCTGCCGAGCAGCGTCACGTTCCCCCGGGCCTCCGGCCCGTAGCCCGGACCGAGGCCGACCGGCTGCACCGCGGTCAGGGTGCCGGCGACGGCGACGGCCGCGAGCACGGCGAGGCCGACGCCCAGGACGGCCGCGACCAGGCGCTGACCGCGCAGGACCTCGACCACCGAGTCCGACGCGTCACGCCCGACCATCATCAGCACGAACACGAACAGGATCATGATCGCGCCGGTGTAGACGATGATCTGCGTGACCCCGAGGAAGGGCGCCTGCTGCACCAGGTAGAGCACCCCGAGCGAGAGCATCGTCAGCACCAGCCACAGCGCCGAGTGCACCGCGTTGCGCGAGAAGATCATGCCGAGGCCGCCGGCGAGGGCGACCGGGCCGAGGATCCAGAACACCACCGCTTCGCCGGTGGTCATCTCCCCGCCGCCCGTCACGGGTGCGGCGGCCAGCAGGGCGCTCACGGGGCCTCCTGGCTGGGCACCGCGTCGGGGGTCGCCGCCCCGGACACCATCGGGATCTCCTCGCGGACCTGGTCCTGGACGTCGGCCCGACGCGCCATCTCCGGGCCCTGCACGTAGTAGTCCTGCTCGTTCTCGCCGAGGCGCATCGGGTGGGGCGGCTGCTCCATACCCGGCAACAGCGGCGCGAGCAGACGGTCCTTGTCGTAGATCAGGTCCTGGCGATCGTCGTCGGCGAGCTCGTAGTCGTTGGTCATCGTCAGCGACCGGGTCGGGCACGCCTCGATGCACAGACCACACCCGATGCACCGCAGGTAGTTGATCTGGTAGATCGCCCCGTAGCGCTCACCGGGCGAGTACCGCTCCTCGTCGGTGTTGTCCCCGCCCTCGACGTAGATCGCGTCGGCCGGGCACGCCCACGCGCAGAGCTCGCAGCCGACGCACTTCTCCAGACCGTCGGGATGGCGGTTGAGCTGGTGGCGCCCGTGGTAGCGCGGTGCGGTCACCTTCTTCACCCGCGGATAGTCCTCGGTGACGACCTTGCGGAACATCGTCGAGAAGGTCACGCCGAACCCGGCGACGCCGTCGAACATGCCCATCAGCGGTCTCCCTTCGATGGTCCGGCTCCGGCCGGCTCCGCGTCCGACCCGCCGGCGCCGGCCCCGACCGTCTCGCTGTCCTCCTCCGTCGACCGCCCCGAGGGCAGCCCGCGCCGTCGGCGCTTGGGGGTCGTCGGCACGGCGAGATCGAGCGGCGGGACGGGGTAGTCGGCGGCGAGCGGCGGTTCCTCGTCCTCCTCCGGCGGTGCCTGGTCGGGGATCAACAGCGCTGCCCCCACCAGCACGACCAGCGCGATGCCGCCGACCACGAGGATCTGGCCGGTCGTGAGCTCCGTGCGCAGCACCCGCAGGGCGGCCACGAGCACGAGCCACACCAGCCCGATCGGGATCAGGAGCTTCCAGCCCAGCCGCATGAACTGGTCGTAGCGCTGCCGCGGCAGCGTGCCGCGCAGCCAGACGTAGACGAACAGGAACGCCAGCGTCTTGCCGAAGAACCAGAGCAGCGGCAGCCAGCCCTCGTTGACGCCCGGGATCAGCGACAGTGGCCACGGCGCCATCCATCCGCCGAGGAACAGGGTCGTGGCCACCGCGGAGAGCGTGACCATGTTGATGTACTCGGCGAGGAAGAACAGGGCGAACTTCAGCGACGAGTACTCGGTGTGGAAGCCGCCGACGAGCTCCGACTCGGCTTCGGGCAGGTCGAACGGCGCGCGGTTGGTCTCGCCGACCATCGACACCGCGAAGATCACGAAGCTGACCGGTAGCAGCCAGACGTACCAGCCGGTCTGTTGCGCCGCGACGATGTCGGCGGTCGAGAGCGAGCCGGCGTAGAGCACGACGGCGATGATCGACAGGCCGAGCGCGAGCTCGTAGGAGATGACCTGGGCGGCGCTGCGCAGGCTGCCCAGCAGCGGGTACGGCGAGCCGGAGGCCCAGCCGGCCAGGACGATGCCGTAGACCCCCACCGAGGAGCAGGCGAGCACGACCAGCACACCGACGGGGAGGTCGGTCAGCTGGAGCGCGGTGCGCTCGCCGAAGATCGAGACTTCCGGGCCGAGCGGGATCACCGACCACGCCACGAACGCCGGCACCACGGAGAGCACCGGGGCCAGGAAGAACACCGCGCGGTCACGCGCGGCGGGCAGCACGTCCTCCTTGAACGCCAGCTTGAGCCCGTCGGCCAGGGACTGGAGCAGGCCGAACGGGCCGTTCCAGTTGGGGCCCGGCCGTTGCTGCATCCGGCCCACGACGCGGCGCTCGAACCAGATCATGAACAGCGTGACCAGCATGAGCCCCGCGAAGACCACGACGACCTTGATCAGGGTCAGCCAGAACGGGTCGTCCGCGAGCAGTGTCTGGGTGTACCCCGGCGGGGGTGGTACGGGGTTCACGCAGAGCTCCCATCCGTGGCCCCGCTCCGCTCCGCTCCGCGTCCCGCGTCGCGAGTGGGGCGGCCGCCGGTCAGGCGGACGGCCCCGCCGTGGGCGAGACCGAGCCCGGCGAGCGTCGTGACCCCGCCGTCGAACCGCGGGACCCGCGCCGGGGCCCACACGACGTCGTCGGGAAGGTCGGCGACCTCGACCGGCAGGATCAGCGACCCGTGCGGGCCCTCGAGCTCCGCGGGGTCGTCCTCGACGAAGCCGAGCCGGCGCGCGGTCGCCGCCGAGACCCGGATCCTCGGCGGCCGCGCCGTGCCCGCGAGCTCCGGCTCGCCGGCCATCAGCGCACCGCCGTCGAGCAGCTGGCGCCACGTGGCGAGACGCAGCGCGGGGGCCTCGACCTCCTCGGTGACGTCGTCGTTGCCCGCGAGCGGGGAGTTCGCGCGCCTAGAAGCAGCGAACAGCGCGTTCGCTGCGTCCTGGGTGCGGTGGCCGGCGAGGGCGTCCGCGACGCGCGCGAACTCGGCGGCCGCGGCCTCCGGGGTCTGGGTGAAGAGGTCGACGTCCATCTCGACGGCGAGGGTGTCGAGCACCCGGCAGTCGGGCAGCGTCGTCGCCGCGGTGCCGCCGACACGTCCCGCGGAGCCGCCGGACGGGTCGATCGTGGTGGCGAAGCGGCGGTCGCGGCCCTCCCAGTTGCGGAAGGTCCCCGCCTTGTTGATCACCGGGGCGACCGGGAGAACGACGTCGGCGCGGTCGGTGACCTCGGTGCGGCGCTGCTCGAGGGACACGACGACGTCCGCGGCCTCGAGGGCCCGGCGCGCGAGGTCCGGGTCGGGCAGGTCGTCGAGCGCGACGCCGCCGACGACCAGCCCGGCGAGCTCGCCGTCGGCCGCCGCGCGGAGGATCTCGCCCAGGTCGCGGCCGGCGTCGGACGGCAGCTCGGCGACCCCCCACGACGACGCCAGCGCCGCGCGGGCCCCGGCGTCGGCGACGGGGGCACCGCCGGGCAGCACGGTCGGCAGCGCGCCCGCGTCGAGCGCGCCCCGCTCCCCCGCGCGGCGCGGGATCCAGGCGACCTTCGCGCCGGTGCGCTCCGCGAGACTCGCGACCGCGGCGTACAGGCCGGGCACCTGCGCCGCGCGCTCGCCCACGAGGACGACCGCGCCGGGCTCGGCGAGCCCGGCGGCGACGGGGTCGGGCAGCGTGCCCAGGGCGGCGACCTCGTCACCGGGCGCGCAGCGCACGAGCTTGCTGCCGGTCTTCACCACCGCCGGCGTCGACCACTGGCCGAGATGGTGCACCGCGGTACCCGTCCGCGCGGCCTTGCGCAGCCGCAGGAAGACGATCGGCGCCTCCTCCTCGGGCTCGAGGGCCACGCACAGCACCGCGGGCGCGCTCTCGAGGGCGTCGAAGGAGACGTGGTCGGGGCCCGTCCCCGCGACCCGGGTGCCGAGGAAGTCGAGCTCCTCGTCGGTCGCCGCGCGCGCCCGGGCGTCGACGTCGTTGGTGCCCAGGGCGAGGCGGGCGAACTTGGCGTAGGCGTACCCGTCCTCGACGGTCACGCGGCCGCCGGGCAGCACGCCGACACCCTGCTTGCGGTGCCCCTCGGGGTCCTCGGGATCCTCGGGACCCTGACCGTCGCGCGCCGCCACCAGCAGCTGCGCCGCGCGCTCGAGGGCCTCGGTCCACGAGGTCTCGGCCAGCTCGCCGTCGTCGCCGCGCACCATCGGGCGCAGCAGGCGGTCGGCGGCCTGGGTGTAGCGGAACGCGAAGCGGGTCTTGTCGTCGATCCACTCCTCGTTGACCTCGGGGTCGTCGCCGGCGAGGACGCGGGTGACCGCCCCGCGGCGCCAGTCGCGGCGGACCGAGGCGCCCGAGGAGTCGTGCTCGGAGACCCCGGGCGTCGAGACGAGGTCGAACGGCCGCGAGCGGAAGCGGTAGGACGCCGAGGTCAGCGCGCCGACCGGGCAGATCTGGATGGTGTTGCCGGAGAAGTAGGACTGGAAGTCCTCGCCCTCGCCGAAGGCGGTCTCCTCGGTGCCGATCTGCTGGTGTGCGCCACGCTCGAGCAGCTCGATGAACTGGTCGCCCGCGATCTGGCGGGAGAACCGGGTGCAGCGCTGGCAGAGCACGCAGCGCTCACGGTCGAGCAGCACCTCGTCGGAGATCGGCAGCGGCTTGGCGAACGTCCGCTTCTCCTCGTGGAACCGCGACTCCGCCCGCCCCGAGGACATCGCCTGGTTCTGCAGGGGGCACTCACCGCCCTTGTCGCAGATCGGGCAGTCCAGCGGGTGGTTGATCAGCAGCAGCTCCATGACGCCCTGCTGCGCCTTGTCGGCGACCGGCGAGGTCATCTGGGTCTTGACGACCATGTCCTGCGCGACCGTCATCGTGCAGCTGGCCTGCGGCTTGGGCATCTTGCGCCCGCCCATCTCCACCTCGACCAGGCACTGGCGGCAGGCGCCGGCCGGGTCGAGCAGCGGGTGGTCGCAGAAGCGCGGGACGACGATGCCGAGCCGCTCGCACGTGCGGATGATCAGCTCGCCCTGCGGCGCGTCGACGATGCGGTCGTCGATGGTCAGCCGCACGTACCCCTCCGGTACGGGCGGCAGGTCCTCCCGCTCCGAGGGCTTCTCCGGGGCCCTCTCCGATGCCGCGGTCATGCGCTGGCTCCGCTCAGTTCGACGATCCGGTCGACCTCGGGGTGGCGGCGCTGCGCGGTGCAGAGGTCGACGAACTCCTGCCGGAAGTACTTGATGCCGCTGGTGATCGGCGAGACCGCACCGTCGCCGAGGGCGCAGAAGGAGCGGCCGAGGACGTTGTCGCAGACGTCGAGCAGGGTGTCGACGTCGGCCTCGGTGCCCTCGCCCTCGACCATCCGGCGCAGGATGCCGGCGAGCCAGTAGCAGCCCTCGCGGCACGGCGTGCACTTCCCGCACGACTCGTGCTCGTAGAACTCGGTCCACTTCATGACCGCCCACGGCACCGACACGGTCTCGTTGAAGATCATGAGCGCGGTGGTGCCGAGCATCGAGCCGGCCTCGGTGGCGCCCTCGAAGTCCAGCGGGACGTCGAGGTGGTCGGCCGTGAGCAGCGGGGTCGACGACCCGCCGGGCGTCCAGAACTTCAGCGGGACGCCGTCCTTCATGCCCCCGGCGAGGTCGAGGAGCTCGCGCAGCGTCGTGCCCAGTGGCGCCTCGTACTGGCCGGGGCGCTCGACGTGCCCGGACAGCGAGTAGATCTTCGGGCCGGGCGAGCGCTCGCGGCCCATCGTGCGGAACCAGTCCTTGCCGCCCGACACGATCGACGGGACGGTCGCGATCGTCTCGACGTTGTTGACCACGGTCGGCGCGGCGTAGAGCCCCGCCGTCGCCGGGAACGGCGGCTTGAGCCGCGGCTGGCCGCGGCGGCCCTCGAGCGAGTCGAGCAGCGCGGTCTCCTCGCCGCAGATGTACGCCCCGGCGCCGGCGTGCACGACGATGTCGAGGTCGAACCCGGTGCCGTGGATGTTCTTGCCGAGGTGACCCGCGTCGTACGCCTCGCGCACGGCGGCGTGCAGGCGCCGGATGCAGTGCACGACCTCGCCGCGCACGTAGATCGCGCAGAAGTGCGCGCGGATCGCCCAGCTCGTGATGATGCAGCCCTCGATGAGCGAGTGCGGGTCGGCCATCATCAGCGGGACGTCCTTGCAGGTCCCGGGCTCGCCCTCGTCGGCGTTGATGACGAGGTACTTCGGCTTCGCGGCCGGGCCGGTGGGCTCCTCGCCGGGCTTGGCCTGCGGGATGAAGCTCCACTTCATGCCCGTCGGGAACCCGGCGCCGCCGCGGCCGCGCAGGCCGGAATCCTTGATCAGCGCGATGAGGTCGTCGGCCGGCGTCTCCAGCGCCTTGTCCAACGCCTGGTAGCCACCCAGCTCGGTGTAGTGGCGCAGCGTCCACGACTCCGGACCGAGCCAGTGCTTGGTCAGCACCGGGGTCAGCGGGTCGGTCATGAGGAGCTCCCCTCATCCGGCACGGGCGGAGCGGTCCAGCCGCGCTCCTCGGCGAGCCGCGCGCCGCGCAAGCTCTCCTCGGCGGCCGACGGGCCGGCGACGGCGTCGAGACCCCCGACGGCGGGGTCGTCGAAGAACCCGGCCAGCAGCAGCTCGACCGAGCGGAAGTCGGTCAGCGGCGCCCCGCGGGTCGGCGCGGGCTTCTCGCCGCGGCGCAGCGCGTCGATGATCTCGAGCGCCGAGTCGACGGTCTGCTTGTCGAAGAACTCGTAGTCGACGGTCAGCACGGGCGCGAGGTCGCAGGCCGCCAGGCACTCGGCGTGCTCGATCGTCATCGACCCGTCGGCGCTGGTCTGCTCGTGACCGATGCCGCCGAGGCGTTCGCGCACCGCCGCGTAGATGTCGTCGCCGCCGAGCGCCGCGCACAGCGTGTTGGTGCAGACGCTGACGAGGTGGCGGCCGACGGGCTCCCGCTTGTACATCGTGTAGAAGGTCGCGACCGCCGAGACCTCCGCGGTCGTGATCTCCAGGGCCTCCGCGCAGAAGGCGATGCCGCTGCGGGAGACGTGGCCCTCGACGTGCTGGACGAGGTGGAGCAGCGGCAGCAGCGCCGACCGCGGCTCCGGGTAGCGGGCGATGATCCCGGCCGCGCGGTCGCGCACCCCGTCGAACATCGAGATGTCGACGGCGGAGAGCGCGGCGTGCGCGGCGGGCGTCCCGCCGGCCTCGTCGATCGCGTGGTCCGGCTCCGACGGCGGCGTGGCCGGGGCCTCGGGACCCAACGTGCGGCTCATCGGTCACAACCCCCCATCACGGGATCGAGGCTCGCCAGCGCGGCGATGACGTCGGAGACCATCCCGCCCTCGGACATCGCCGGGGCGGCCTGCAGGTTGACGAAGCTGGGGTCCCGCATGTGGACCCGCAGCGGGCGGGTGCCGCCGTCGGAGACGAGGTGCGCGGACAGCTCGCCGCGCGGCGACTCGATCGGCACGCACGCCTGCCCCGGCGGGACCTTGAAGCCCTCGGTGACCAGCTTGAAGTGGTGGATCAGGGACTCCATCGACTGCCCCATGATCCGGCGGACGTGCTCGAGCGAGTTGCCCATGCCGTCGGCCCCGATCGACAGCCGGGCGGGCCAGGCGATCTTCGCGTCCTCGACCATGACCGGTCCCGGCTCGAGACGGGCGAGGGCCTGCTCGATGATCGACAGCGACTGGCTCATCTCCTCCACCCGCAGCAGGTAGCGGGCGAAGCTGTCGGCGGCCGTGTCGGTGGGGACCTCGAAGTCGTAGTGCTCGTAGCCGAGGTAGGGCTCGACCTGGCGCAGGTCCCACGCGAGCCCGGCCGAGCGCAGGATCGGGCCGGTGACGCCGAGCGCCAGGCAGCCGTCCAGCGGCAGGTAGCCGACGCCCTCGAGGCGCTGGCGCCAGATGCGGTTGCCGGTGAGCAACTTGTGGAAGCCGGGCAGCCGCTCGCGCATGACCTTGACGAACGAGCGGATGCGCTCCTCGTAGCCCTCGGGCAGGTCCTGCACGACCCCGCCGGGCCGGATGAACGCGTGGTTCATCCGCAGGCCGGTGAGGAACTCGAGCAGGTGCAGGACCTCCTCGCGCTCACGGAAGCCGTTGGTCATACCGGTCAGCGCGCCGAGCTCCATGCCGCCCGTCGCCAGTGCGACGAGGTGCGAGCCGATCCGGTTGATCTCCATGAGGAGCACGCGGATCGTCGCGGCGCGATCGGGCACCTCCACGCCGAGGAGCCGCTCGACCGACATGCAGTAGGCGGTCTCGTTGAACAGCGGGGCGAGGTAGTCCGCGCGCGTCACGAAGGTGACGCCCTGGGTCCAGGTGCGGTACTCGCAGTTCTTCTCGATGCCCGTGTGCAGGTAGCCGATGACGAGACGGGCGTCGGTGACGGTCTCGCCGGAGAGCTCGAGCACCAGGCGCAGCACGCCGTGCGTCGACGGGTGCTGCGGACCCATGTTGATGACGATGCGCTCGTCGCCCGCGGTCTGGTCGACCATCTCGTCCCAGTCGCCACCGGTGACCGTGTAGACGGTGCCCTCGGTGGTCTCGCGGCTGGACGCGGCGTACGGGTCGGTGTGGGTCTCCGTCATCAGGTGTACGCCCTCCGCTGGTCGGGCGGCGGGATCTCCGCGTCGTGGTACTCCACGGGAATGCCGCCGAGCGGGTAGCTCTTGAGCTGCGGGTGGCCGTTCCAGTCGTCCGGCATGAGGATCCGGGTCAGGCTCGGGTGGCCCTCGAAGACCACGCCGAACATGTCCCAGGTCTCGCGCTCGTGCCAGTCGGCGGTCGGGTAGACCTCGACCAGCGACGGGCAGCGCGCGTCGTCGAGCTCCAGGGCGATCTCGAGGCGCAGGCGGCGGCGGTAGGTCATCGACAGCAGGTGGGTGACGACGTGCAGCTGCTGCGGCACGCCCTCGCCGTAGTCGACGCCGGAGACCCCGGAGCAGAACTCGAAGCGCAGGGCGGGGTCGTCGCGCAGGGTGCGGGCCAGGCGCACCAGCTGCTCGCGGTTCACATACCAGGTCATCTCGCCGCGGTCGACGGTCACCTGGTGCACGCAGACGTCGAAGGGAGCGCCGCCGGCCCCGTTGTCGTCGGCCAGTGCTGCCGTGGTCTCGTCGACGACCTCGTCGAACCAGCCGCCGTAGGGCCGCTCGGCGGGCGCCGGCGCGTAGGCGGGCAGGCGCAGCCCGCCGAAGCCGGACGTGTCGCCCGACCCGTGGATGCCGAACATGCCCTCGCGGGCCCGGCCGGACACCGTCTCGGACGCGGCTCCCCTCTCGGCGTACTGCCCCGATCGCTTCGCGGGAGGGCCCGGGACGTCGCGGCGCTGGATCTCCTGAGGACCGAACGCGGTACCGGCCGTGCCGGGGTTCGACGCGCCGGTCGGGCCGCTCGCGCCGCCGGCACCCGTGCCGGGGGTCTCGGGCTTCTCGTCGCCCCCCTGGGTCGAGCTCCGCGGCCCGGTCGGCGTGTTGTGCTGTTCTCCGTCTCCCGAGTCACCAGACATGCTCGGCCTTCACCTCCCCGGTCCTGCGGTCGGTCTTGCCGTACTTCTCCGAGGAGGGCAGCAGCTCGAGCTTCTCCCCCTGCGCGCGGCGCTCCGCGGCGAGCTCCGCGCGCACCGGGCCGAGCGGCTCGTTCTGGATCTTCTGGTGGAGCTTGAGGATCGCGTCGATGAGCATCTCCGGGCGCGGCGGGCAGCCCGGGAGGTACATGTCGACGGGCACGACGTGGTCGACGCCCTGCACGACCGCGTAGTTGTTGAACATCCCGCCCGACGACGCGCAGACGCCCATGGCGAGCACCCAGCGGGGCTCGGCCATCTGGTCGTAGATCTGGCGCAGGACCGGGGCCATCTTGTTGGTGACGCGGCCCGCGACGATCATCAGGTCGGCCTGGCGGGGGCTGGGGCGGAACACCTCCATGCCGAAGCGACCGAGGTCGTAGCGGGGGGCGCCCGAGGTCATCATCTCGATCGCGCAGCAGGCCAGCCCGAAGGTGGCGGGCCACAGCGACGCCTTGCGGGTCCAGTTGACCAGGCTCTCGACGCTGGCCAGCACGATCCCGTTCGGCAGCTTCTCTTCGAGTCCCACAGTGCCCTCCTTCCGGGCTCAGCTCCAGTCCAGTCCGCCGCGGCGCCACTCGTAGGCGTAGGCGAACACGATGGGCGCGAGGAACACGACCACCACCGCCAGGCCGTAGAGGCCGAGCGCGTCGATGTTCACCGCGTACGGGTAGAGGAAGACGATCTCCACGTCGAAGAGGATGAACATCATCGCGGTGAGGTAGTAGGCCACCGGGATGCGCCCGCCGCCGGAGACGGGCTGCGGCGACGGCTCGATACCGCACTCGTAGGAGTCGAGCTTCGCGCGGTTGTAGCGGCGGGGCCCGATGAACGGTGCGGCCGTGACGGAGAACAGCCCGAACGCGGCCGCCAGCACGAACATGACGATGAGCGGGACGTAGAGGTCCAGCATCCTCGTCTCCTTCCTCCCCGGGGCTGCTGCGCGACGGGATCTCGCGTGGGTGGTGCGGCCCCGTGTCGGGGCCGTGTGGTGGATCACGCTCGTCGGGCGGACGCCGACCCTAATGAGGACCTGGGTGCCGTCCGGTGATGAGGGCGTCCTAACTCGCGGTGCTCGGGGCGGCTCCTCAGGCCGCCGCGGACTCCCCCTTCCGGTCGGGGGCGTCGTCCAGCGGGGGGACCAGGCGGAGGGCCAGCTCGAGCACGCGGTCGGCCGCGTCCCCGTCCCGTCCGTCGGTCAGGCCCGCGAAGAGCTTGAGGGCGGCGCACATCACCCGCTGCCGCGGCAGGCCGAGGCGCAGGGCGTGGTGCATGAACCGCGGCCGGCCCAGGGCGCCCGCGGCGCGGTTGCCGACGCGGTAGTAGCGGCCGAGCTCGTGGCGCACGGCCGTCGGGTAGGCCCCGAGAGCCCGCTCGCGGCCGGGGCCCTCCGGGCGCGCCATGGCCTGGACGACGCACTCGGCGGCGAGCGCGGCGGACTGCATCGCGTAGGCGATGCCCTCGCCGCTGAAGGGGTTGACCATCCCACCGGCGTCGCCGACGAGCACGAGCCCGTCGCGGTAGACCGGCGTGCGGTTCAGGCCCATCGGCAGTGCGGCCCCGCCGACCGGGCCGGTGGCGTTCTCCTCGCGCAAGCCCCACTCCGCGGGCAGGCCGTCGAGCCAGGAACGCAGCATCGCGCGGTAGTCGCGCTTGTCGCTCGGCCGGGTGGCGAGGACGCCGAGGCCCACGTTCGCGGTGCCGTCGCCCATCCCGAAGATCCAGCCGTAGCCGCCGTGGAGGTCGGCGCCGACGCCGGGCCGGTCGTGGAGGCCGAGGTGGGTCTCGAGGTAGTCGTCGTCGTGGCGGGGGCTCGTGTAGTAGCGGCGGACGGCGACGCCGAGCGGGCGGTCGTCGCGCTTGGCGATGCCCAGGCTGAGCGCGGTCCGCGCGCCGACGCCGTCGCAGGCGACGACGAGGGGGGCCTCGTACCGGGCGGGTGTGCGCTCGGGGCCGCGGCGGATCTCGACGCCGGTGACCCGCCCGGTGCGTCCGTCGCGCGTGGCGCCGGTGACCGAGACGCCCTCCTCGACGCGGGCTCCGGCGGCGCGGGCGTGATCGGCGAGCATCTGGTCGAAGTCGCGACGCGGGCGCACCAGGCCGTAGGCCGGGTAGTGTGCGAGCTCGGGCCACTCGAGCTCGACGCTGGCGCCGCCGCCCACCACGCGCAGGCCGCGCTGGTGGCGCCAGCCGGCCTCCTCGCGGGTGTCGACACCGAGGTCGACGAGCTGCTTGACCCCGCGCGGCGTGACCCCGTCGCCGCAGACCTTCTCGCGGGGGAACGTGGCCTTCTCGAGCACGACGACGTCGATCCCGGCGCGCGCCAGGTACGTCGCGACCGTGGAGCCTGCGGGACCGGCACCCACGACCACGACGTCGGCGTCGCTGTCGGGACTGCGGCGCGCTCCGGTGGTGGCGGACACGGCGACCTGGCTCCTTGTGAATCCGTTCACTAGCTCGGTACACCGAAGTGTAGGGATCGTGTGGCGAGATCGCCCGCCGAGGGTGGTTTGGATCCGTGCGCGGCGGTCAGCAGGTGAAGTCCGCGTGATCGGAGGACGGCGTGTCGCGCCGGCGAGGATGTGGCGATCCTGGAGTGAGACGCCAGCGATGCCGCATCGCTGGTACGGGCCTACGAGGGCTTGGTCGCGGTGTGGAGGGCGACGATGCCGCCGGAGAGGTCGCGCCAGGCCACGGAACGCCAGCCGGCGGCGGCGATCCGCTGGGCGAGGGCGGCCTGGTCGGGCCAGGCTCGGATGGATTCCGCGAGGTAGACGTAGGCGTCGGGGTTCGAGCTCACCGCCGTCGCGACGCGGGGCAGCGCGCGCATGAGGTAGTCGGTGTACAGCCGGCGGAACGGACCCCAGGTCGGCCGCGAGAACTCGCAGACCGCGAGCGTGCCGCCGGGGCGGGTGACGCGGGCGAACTCGGCGAGGGCGGCGTCGGGGTCGACGGTGTTGCGCAGGCCGAAGGAGATGACGACGGCGTCGACCGCGGCGTCGGGCAGCGGCAGGGCCAGCGCGTCCGCGGCGACGAAGGGGAGGGCCTCGTTCGAGGGTCGGGATCCACTCCGTTTCGTCTCCCGGACGGCTTGGCGCGCGCGGCCGGTGCGCAGCATGCCGAGCGAGAAGTCGGTGGCCAGGCAGCGCGCGCCGGTGCGGGCGAGCTCGACCGTCGACACCCCGGTGCCCGCCGCGACGTCGAGCACCGTGTCGCCGGGCCCGACGGCGAGCGCGGCGCGGGTGGCGCGGCGCCACCGGACGTCCTGCGCGAACGACAGCACGGTGTTGGTGAGGTCGTAGCGCGCCGCGACCCCGTCGAACATGCGCGCCACCGCGGACGGATCGCGGTCGAGGTCCGCCCGGCTCACCGCTTCCCCGCCCCGGCCATCTCCGGCTCGCCGTCCTCGCTCTCGTCGGAGCCGGAGCCGGAGCCGGAGCCGGAGCCGGAGACGTCGTTCTGCCACCGCGTCACGGCCGCGGCGGCCTCGCGGCGCCGTCGACGCGCCCGCGCGAGCGCCCACGCCGACGGACCCACGAGGGCCCACAGCACGACCAGTCCGAGCAGCACGGGCACGAGGCCCTCGGTCCAGGTGCGCCCGGCGACGCGGACGAGCTCGGGGTCGGTGCGGTCGTACTCGACCTCGACGAGCTGGCCCGGCTCGAGCCCGCGCGGGTAGAACACGCCCTTCTCGGGGGTGAGCACCGCGCCCTCCACCGTGGTGAAGCGGACGTAGACGTGGGGCCGCGACCCGCCCTCGAGCACCTCGGCGACGGCCCGGCCCTGCGCGGCGTCGATGGAGGCGTCGTTGCGAGCGGCGCCGACGAGCACGAGGGCGAGCAGCACGCTGATCACGACGCCGACGACGACCACGATCTCCGGCGCCCGTCGGCCGGCCGGGCGGATCAGGTCGACACCCTCGGCGAGGAACGGAGCGATCCGCGCGCGGCCCCGCCGCACGAGCTCGCGCAACCAGGTCACCGGGCCGATTCTAGGGAGGCGGCTCACCGTCCCTCCCTGGGCCCGCCGGGCGCCGGGGCGTCCGCGTCCTCGACGTCGGGCTCGGGGCGGTCCGGGCCGGGGTCGGCGTCGTCGGGGGTGTCGTCGAGCTCGTCGACGTAGAGCAGGTCGCGACGCACCCCGTCGCCGCGGTGGGCGAGCCGGCCCACCACGTGCGCGGTCACCGGCGCCGTGACGAGCTGGAACGCCCCGACGAGCACGAGCATCCAGACGTCGACGCTGTCGCGCAGATGCAGCGCGCCGCCGATCACCACCAGCAGCAGGCCGACGACCTGGGGCTTCGTGGCCGCGTGCATCCGGCTGAGGACGTCGGGCAGCGACAGCAGGCCGATCGACGCGACGAGGGTCAGCAGCACCCCGAGGACGATCGACACCGTCCCGACGGCGTCGAGGGCCACCGACAGGCCGTCCTGGCCGTCGGGGGTCACCGGTCGGTCCCCCGCCGCACGAACCGCGCGACCGTGGTGGACCCGAGGAAGCCGACCAGGCTGATCGCCACCACCACGGGCACCAGGGCGGAGTTGCCGGTGAGCGCGGCGTAGGCCACCAGCCCGCAGAGGAACTCGGCGACGAGGACGTCGAGCGCGATGAGCCGGTCGAGCCCGGAGGGCCCCCGCAGCAGGCGCACGACCACGAGCACCGCGGAGAGCCCGAGCAGCACGAGGGAGACGACGAGGACGGCGTCGAACAGGGCGGGCAGGCCGGTCACGACGTCTCCTCCCCGGCGGTGGCAGGCGCGACCGGGCGTCCGAGGGCCGCCACGACGTCCGCCTCGAGCCGAGCGACCTGCGCGCGGAACGCCGCGACCGACTCCGCGTCGCCGGCCCCGAGCACGTGCGCGTAGATGGTGTGCTCCTGCGGTCGGGCCTCGATCACCACGCTGCCGGGCACCAGCGAGAGCATCTCGACGACCATCGCCATGACGAACTCCGAGGACGACGCGAGCTGCACCGCGACCACGGAGCTGCGGATCGGCCGGCCGGGACGCAACGCCTCCAGCGACTGCCACGCCACCTGCACGCTCGAGACGACGATGTCGGCGACGAAGCGGCCGATCGTGCGCAGTGCCGCCCCGGGGCGCAGCCACCCGCGCCCGGGGGCGGGTGGCAACGGGAACACGGTGAGCACGACGAGGGCCACCACGAGCCCGCCCAGCACGTTCGCCCACGAGAACGTGCCCCACAGCAGGACCCACACCAGCACGAGCCACGCGACGGGCACGGCCCGGCGCACCAGGCCGGCGGTGTCGGGCGGGGTCGGGCGCGGCGCGCCGTCGGGGCCGCTCATCGTGCGACCCGGTCGTCGACGGTCTGAGCGAAGACGGCCTGGACGTAGGGGGTGCGGGCGACCAGGTCGTCGGCGGCCTGGTCGGCGACGGCGTACAGCGGTCCCGCGACGAACGTCAGGGCCAGCCCGAGCGCGACGAGGGCGCCGGTCGCGCCGGCCATGACCCGCGGCAGGCGGGAGGAGACGTGGTCGTTCGGGTTGCCGAGGAACCGGCCCGTGAGCACGGGGGCGCCGTCGGCGGGGGCGAGCCGGGCCACCGGCCAGTCGACCTCCGCGCCGGTGTTGGCGTCATGGCGCGCGATCCCCCGCGCCGTGCCCGGCCGCACGCCGGTGAGGGTTCCCGAGCGCGGCGCCTGCACGCCGGCCAGGCCGCGGCCGGCGGGCACGGTCGAGGGTGTCGCGTTCTCGTCGTACTCCTCCTCGGGATCGTCCAGGGACTCCTCGTCCTCGTCCTCGACGTCACGGTCCGACTCCGCGGGCGCGGGGATCTGGTCGGCCGGGCGCCAGAACGCCAGCACCCAGACCTTGGTGACGGCGTAGAGCGTGAGCAGGCTCGTCAGTACCGAGACCACGACCAGGGTCCAGGCCAGCGCGGACCCGTCGGCGACGCCGGCCTGCACGAGCCCCAGCTTGCCGACGAAGCCCGACAGCGGCGGGATACCGCCGAGGTTGACCGCGGGCACGAACCACAGGATCGCGAGCAGGGGGGACGCGCGCATGAGGCCGCCGAGCCGCGTGACCGACGTCGACCCGCCGACGCCCTCGATCAGCCCGACGACGCAGAACAGCGTGGCCTGCACGGTGATGTGGTGGACGACGTAGAACACGGCGCCACCGACGCCCATCGGGGTCGCGAGGGCCACTCCGAAGATCATGTAGCCGATGTGGCTGACCAGCGTGAACGACAGGACACGTTTGATGTCGGCCTGCGCGATCGCCCCCAGCGCGCCCACGAGCATCGTCAGCCCCGCGGCGACGAGGAGGATCGTGTGCGTCACGTCGGAACCGGGGAAGAGCAGCGTCTCGGTCCGGATGATCGAGTAGACACCGACCTTGGTGAGCAGGCCGGCGAACACCGCGGTCACCGGAGCCGCGGCCGTGGGATAGCTGTCGGGCAGCCAGGCCGACAGCGGGAACATCGCCGCCTTGATCCCGAACGCGGTGAGCAGCACGAGGTGGATCGCGAGCGCCGTGCCGGGAGGCACCTGCTCCATGCGTGTCGAGATCTGCGCGAGGTTCAGCGTCCCCACCGCGGCGTACACGAGCGCGATGCCGACCAGGAAGATCAGCGACGACACCACGTTGACGACCATGTAGACCACGCCCGCGCGCACCCGGGACCGGCTGCCGCCCAGGGTCAGCAGCACGTAGCTCGCCATCAGCAGGACCTCGAACCCCACGTAGAGGTTGAACAGGTCCCCGGACAGGAAGGCGTTGGCGACGCCCGCGGCGAGCACGAGATAGGTCGGGTGGAAGATCGTGATCGGGGTGGCCTCGTCGCGGTCGTACACGCCCTGGCCGATCGCGTAGACGAGGACCGCGAGCGTCACCGACATCGAGGTCAGCAGCATCAGAGCCGACAGCGGGTCGACGACCAGCGTGATACCCAGCGGCACCGGCCACGAGCCGACCGTCGCGACGATCGGACCGGACTGCACGGCCGCCACCAGCAGGAACGCGGCGATGACCACCACGGCGGCGAGGACCGCGACGCTGACCGCGCGCTGCAGGGTCGGCCGGCGCGAGAGCACCAGCGTGAGACCCGCGCCGAGCAGCGGCAGCAGCGCCGGCAGCGGGATGAGGGTCGCGAGCAGGCTGGAGCCGGGGTTCACCGCGGAACCTCCCCGTGCCCCGGCCCGCTCCCGGCGGCGGCCGGCGCCGGGTCCGGCGCCGACTCGGTGTCGTCGGGGTCGGTGTCGGAGGTGTTCTCGCACCCCGTGGTGTCGAGCTCCTCCTCGTCCTCCTGCTCCCCGCGGGCGAGGCGGCGGCGCACGGAGCGGTCCTCGACGTCCTCGGTGAGGTCGTCCTCGCGGTCGAGGGTCCAGGCGCGGTGGATGAGCGAGAGCAGGAACGCGGTCACGCCGAGCGTGATGACGATGGCGGTCAGCACGAGCGCCTGCACGAGCGCGTCGCTCATCGACTCCTCGGGGAAGCGGCCGACCAGGGGCGGGGTGCCCGCGCGGCCGCCGGCCACGACGACGAGCACGTTGGTGGCGTTGCCGAGCACGAGGATGCCCAGCAGCACGCGGGTCAGGCTGCGCTCGAGGATGAGGTAGACGCCCGCGGTGTAGAGCACCCCGACGAGCCCGAGCAGGACGATGGGCGAGGTCACGACGGGACCTCCTCGCGTCGCAGGGCGGCGGTCCGGCGCCGGTCGAGCTCGGCGCCGAGGCTGCGCAGGACGTCGAGCACGAGCCCGACGACGATGAGGTAGACGCCGACGTCGAAGATCAGGGACGTCACGAACTTGACGTGGCCGAGCACCGGGACGTCGGCCTCGAGGACGGCGGTCTGGAGCACCTCGCCGCCGAGCAGCAACGGCCCCAGCCCGGTGCCGCCCGCGCACAACAGGCCGAGCCCGAGCAGCAGGCCCGCGTCGACGGGCACCGCCTCCCCGAGCTCGTAGCGCCCGCCCGCCACGTACCGCACGACGAGCGCCAGGCCCGCGACCAGGCCGCCCGCGAACCCGCCGCCGGGGGCGTTGTGACCGGCGAACAGGAAGTACAGCGAGACGACCATCATCGTCGGGAACACGAGGCGGGTGATCACCTCGAGGAGCAGCACGCGGTCGCCGTCGCCGCGTCGCGCCGAGCGCAGCCAGCCACCGGCCCGTGTCGACGGGCTCACCGCCGGCTGCGGCTCCGAGCGGGGCGGCGCCCCGGAGCGGCGGGACACGAAGACCAGGCTCGCGACGCCCGTGGCCGCGGCGACGATGACCGAGAGCTCGCCCATCGTGTCCCAGGCACGGATGTCGACCAGCGTCACGTTGACGACGTTCTGGCCCCCGCCGAAGTCGTAGGCCTGCGCGGGGTAGGCGGCCGACACCGGCGGGGCACCGCGCGCGGCGAGCGCCACGGCGCCCAGCCCCACCATCAGGAGGCCGACCGGCACCGCCACCAGCAGGCGACGCACCCGCTGGCGTCCGGTGTTCCGGTCGGCGATGTCACGCGGCAGCGTGCGCAGCACGAGCACGACGACGACGAGCGTGGCCGTCTCGACCAGGGCCTGGGTCAGCGCGACGTCGGGTGCCCCGGCCAGCGCGAAGATCAGGGCGATCGCGTAGCCGAGCCCGCCGACCACGAGCACCGCGCCGAGCCGGCGCCGCACCCTGGTGGCGGTGATCGCGCACGCCGCCCCGACGATCGCGGCGAGCAGCTGGAACGGCGAGTCGACGAGACGGTCGACACGTACCTCGCCGAGGTCGGCGGCCAGGAGCAGCGCGAGCCCCGGGCCCAGGACGAGCACCGCGAAGACCGTCGTCAGGATCCAGGGCAGCGAGCCGCGCTGAGTACGCGCCGTGACCCGCAGCGAGGTGTTCTCCAGGGCGTGGACGACGCCGCGCCAGGTGATCTCGGCGCGCATCGGCGCCAGCGGGTGGACGGCCGTGAGGCGGGAGCTGACCCGGGGCAGCCCCACCACGAAGCCGAGCACCACGGCCAGCACGGACAGGCCGAGAGCCATGCCGATCGAGGGGATCACCGCGAGCTCGAGCAGCACGGGATAGCTCACCGGCAGCGTGTCGGCGTAGGCGACGAGCGGCGGGGCGACGGCGGTGACGCCGAGGCCCGCCACGAGGCCGCCGAATCCCAGCACCACCGGGGAGGCGGCGAACAGCGGGCCCGGGTGCTGCCAGGTGATCGCGTCGACGCCCGGCTTGCGCCAGAACGCGCCCCAGACGAACCGCGTGCTGTAGGCGACGGTCAGCACCGACCCGAGCACCACGAGCGCCAGCAGTGGTACCGCCGCCGGTCCGTAGGCGTCGTGCAGGAAAGCCTCGAACGCGCCCTCCTTGGTCACGAACCCCAGCAGCGGCGGGAGCCCCGCCATCGACGCGGCCCCGAGGATGCCGGCCGTGGCCAGCACGGGCGCGCGGCGACCGAGCCCCGACAGCTCACGCAGGTCGCGGGTGCCGGCGCGGCGGTCGATCACGCCGACGACGAGGAACAGGCAGGCCTTGAACATCGCGTGCCCGACGACCAGACCCGCGGCGGCCAGGGCGGCGTCGCGCGTGCCGGCCCCGGCCAGGAGCACCATGAAGCCGAGCTGGGAGACGGTGCCGTGCGCGAGCAGCAGCTTGAGGTCGTGCTGACGCAGCGCCTGGATCCCGCCGAGCAGCATCGTCGTCACCGCGAGGGCGGCGACGAGCGGGCGCCACGGCTCGACGTCGGCGAGCCCCGGCGCGAGGCGCATGACGAGGTAGACGCCGGCCTTCACCATCGCCGCGGCGTGCAGGTAGGCGCTGACCGGCGTCGGCGCCGCCATCGCCGAGGGCAGCCAGAAGTGGAACGGGACGAGCGCGGACTTGGTGACCGCACCGACCAGCACGCACACCACGCCCGCGGTGACCGCTGCCGACGTCGGCGCGCCGCCGGCGAAGTACGTGACGAGGTCCGACAGGCGCGAGGTGGCGGCCGCCTGGGAGAGGATCACGAGCCCGACGAGCATCGTCAGCCCGCCCGCGGCGGTGACCACGAGCGCCTGCACCGCCGCGGCACGGCTCGCCCGCTTGTGGGCGTCGTGGCCGACGAGCAGGAACGAGAAGACGGTCGTGAGCTCCCAGCACACGTAGAGCACGAACACGTCGTCGGACCAGACGAGCGCGAGCATCGCGCCGGCGAACGCCGTGAGCACCCCGGCGAACCGCCCGAGCCCCCGCGTCCCCGCGCCGAAGTATCGGGTGCAGTAGAGCAGGACCAGGGCGCCGACGCCGGTGACCAGCAGCGACACCGTGGCGGCGAGCGCGTCGAGGCGCAGGGCGATGTCGACGCCGAGGGCGGGGATCCACGGGACGACCTCGGTGGGCACCTGCCCGGTGAGGACGTCGGGCAGCTGCACGAGGATCCACGCGAAGGCCGCCGCGGGCACGAGCGCGAGGACGGCGAACGCCCGGCGGTCGAGAGCCCGCACCAGTGCGGGCGCGGACAGCGCCGCCACCGCGTGCGCCACCACCAGCACCAGCACGCCCGCCGCGCTCCCTTCGTCGACCTGTCTCGTCTGCGCCGCCCCGGTCGCCCCCGAGGCGGCGCCATCCTTCCTGATCCCCCGTGGTGACCGCGTGCGGAGCCGACAGGGTCACTCCGCGGGCTCACCACGAGATCACACGGCGGGGGTCACGGCGGGGGTCACGGCGAGAGTCACACGGTCGGTGTCACTCCCCGGCGCCGAGCACCTCGCGCACCGCCGCCGCGGTCTGCTCCCCCGCCGCGCGGCGGGTGGTCCGGTCGATCTCCACCTCGACCACTCGGGTGCCCGGCCGGCCCGTCGGCGCCAGGGCGTCGGGGAGCTCGTCGGGCGTGGCGCGGCGGTGGGGGACGTGGTGGGCGGCGCAGAGCGAGGCGAGGTCGGTGCCGTGCGGGGTGCCGAACACGCGCTCGAACGCCGCGGCGTAGCGCGGGGCGCCCTGCTCGAGGGTGGTGAAGATGCCGCCGCCGTCGTCGTTGGCGACCACGACGGTGAGCTCGCCCTGCGGCTCGTCGGGCCCGACGAGCAGGCCGTTGGTGTCGTGCAGGAACGTCAGGTCGCCGAGCAGCGCGTAGGTCGGACCGCGGTGCCCGAGCGCGACCCCGGCCGCGAGCGAGACGCCGCCGTCGATCCCGGAGACGCCGCGCGCCGAGTGCAGGTTGACGTCGGCGCGCGGGGTGGCGGCCAGGGCGACGTCGCGGATCGGGGCGGACGAGCCGACCACGAGGTGCGCGCCCGGCGGGAGCGCGGCGACGGTCGCGGCGGCGAGCGTGGCGCCATCCGCGAGCTCGAGGGCGCCCGCGGCACGTTCGGACGCCTCCGCCCACGCGCGGGCGAAGGTGAGGTCGGGCTTCCAGTCGTCCGGGTCGGGCAGCCCACCGACCGCGGAGACCGCGCCCGCGACGTCGGTCCAGCCCGGGCGGGGCCGCCCGCCGGTCGGAGCGACCGCGGGGACCGCGAGCACCTCGACCGCCGGGTCGGCGAGGAGCCGGGACACCGAGCGGTGCAGGGTCGGGCGGCCCAGGACGACGACCTGCTCGGGGCGCAGGTCGTCGCGCAGGCCGTCGAGCGCGACGGGCAGCACCCACGTGCCGGCGTGCAGCGTGCGGCCACCGAGAGGGTCCGACCACAGCGGCGACGTGGGCTCGGCGAGCACCGGCACCCCCTCGGGCAGGCGCGTCCCGGCGGGCACCGTGTCGCCGCCGAACCCGGCGACGACGAGCGTGCGCGCACCGGCGCGCAGCGGCAGGGGGGCGAGCACGGACGTCGGCGGCGCGGCGATCGTGCGCGTCCACGGCGCCGCGTCGGGGCGGCCCGCGAGCGCCGGGTCGGGCTCGCCGGGGGCCTGGTCCACGGGGTCGGCGGGGTCGAGCAGCGGCTCGCGCAGCGGGACGTTGAGCTGGACCGGGCCCGGGTCGCCGCCGCTCGTGCCGGCCGCGCGGTCCAGCGCCCGCGCCACCACCGCTCGCCAGGTGCGCGCGGCGCCGTGCCGGTCCTCGGCGAGCGGCATGACGATCGAGGCCCGCGCGGCCTCGCCGAACAGACCCGCCTGGTCGATGGTCTGGTTCGCCCCGCTGTCGACGAGCTCGACGGGACGGTCGGCGCTCACCACGAGCATCCCGACCCCCGCCCGCGAGGCCTCGAGGACCGCCGGGTGCAGGTTCGCGACGGCCGTCCCGGAGGTCACGACCACGGGGACGACCCGCCCGGTGACCGTGCCGAGGCCCACCGCGAGGAAGCCCGCGCCGCGTTCGTCGATGCGCACGTGCAGGCGCAGACGGCCGTCGCGGTCGGCGGCGTCGAGAGCGACGAGCAGCGGGGCGTTGCGGGAACCGGGGCTCGCGACCGCGTCGGTCACCCCGGCCCGCACCCACTCGTCGACGACGACGTGGGCCTGCGCGGTCGAGGGGAACACGCACTCCACGGTAGGGGCGACGGGACCCCGGCACCCGCCGGCGGGGGGTGATCCCGGCCCCTGATCGCCCCGCGCCCGAGCCCGACGTGGCGCGCAATCCGGTCATCGACACCCACCGTGACAGCTACACCACCGAACGAGTGGTCGGAATGGCCGCCACCTCGCTGCGCCACCCGTCTGCGGTGCTCGGCGCTGCTCACCACCGGGCTCACCGCGGGGCTCAGCGCGGTCGCGCTCCTGTTCGCCCTCGTGCTCGGCGGCAAGCGACCCGCCGGCACCGGCGAGCGGGTCGTCGCCGAGGCTTGATCAGCGCAAGCGACCCAGGGTGACCCGGGCGGTGTGCTTGCAGAGGTACTCGGCGCGCTCGTAGGACAGCCGCGTACGCCCGGTGTCCGGGCAGCGGTCGGCGGCCGCCGGGGTACGAGCGGGCCCGGGGCGGCGGTCGGCGAGGAACACCGGCCCGCGGGTACGCCCGGCGAGCAACTCGTCCAGCAGGCGGGCGGTGCGCGATCGCCAGGTGACCGCTCGGTCGTGGGTGCTGCGGTCGTCGCGGTCGAGGTCGGTGACGTCGAGCGCCAGCGCCGCGCGCACCGGCGCCCCCGACTCGTGCAGCAACGACCAGAGCGCGCGCTCGCGCACGGGGACGGTGGGGTCGTCGCACAGCGCCGCGACCCGGTCCGGGGCGAGGGGCAGGGCGGGGGGCAGGGGGGGGGGCGCGGTCGCGGCGCGGCGGGCGAGGTCGGCGGCGAGCTCGGGCCGCTCACACCACGCCGCGAACGACCGGGCGGCGGCGCGATGGCGGTTCCACGTGGCGGGCGCGACCGCGCCCCAGGAGGCCGTGAGCACTCGGGCGACGTCGGCGGCGGTGAGCGCGGCGAGCGGGGTCGTGCCACCGAGCCCGCGCACCAGCCGTCGCATCGTCTGCCCGTAGGCCCGGCGGGCGGGGGCGGCGAGGCCGGCCAGGAACTCCTCGGTGAGGTCCTCGAGCGACGGGCTCGTGCTCGCGGGCTCCAGATCGGCGGCCCGCGCGTCGAGGTAGGCGCGCTCGGCGGCGTTGCGCGTGAGGGCCGCCGCGCGGGCGTACTCCCGGCGCGCCTCCTCGTCGCGGCCGAGCCGGACGAGCAGGTCGGCCCGCACGCCGGGCACCAGGTGGTAGTCGCGCAGCCGGGGGTCGTCCCTCAGCTCCTCGACCAGCGCGAGCCCCTCGGCCGGGCCGCGGGCGCGCGCCACCGCCACGGCCCGGTTCAGGGCGACGACGGGGGTGGGCGCCACGGCGGCCAGGCGGTCGTAGAGCGCGGCGATCGCGGCCCAGTCGGTGTCCTCCGGACGTCGCGCCTGGGCGTGGCAGGCGGCGATGGCGGCCTGCAGGACGTACGGGCCGGCGACGCCTCCGAGGTCGCGTCCGCCCAGATCCCGGACTCGCAGCATCGCGGTGAACCCGCGGCGCACGTGGACCGGGTCCCAGCGGCCGCGGTCCTGCTCGTGCAGCGGGATCGGCTCGCCCGACGGTCCGGTACGCGCCGCGGTGCGCGAGGCCTGCAACTCCATCAGCGCGAGCAGTCCGTGCACCTCGGGCTCGGTCGGGGCGAGCGCGGCGAGGCGGTGGCCGAGGCGCAGCGCCTGGCCGGTGAGGTCGGGGCGCAGCAGGTCGTGCCCCGAGGTCGCGGCGTAGCCCTCGTTGAACACGAGGTAGACCACCTCGAGCACCGACGACAGGCGCCCGGCCAGCTCGTCACGGCCGGGCATCGTGAGCTCGGCGCCCTCCTCGGCGAGGGCGCGCTTGGCGTCGGCGACCCGGCGGGCGATCGTGGCCTCGTCGACGAGGAACGCCCGCGCGGTCTCCTCGGCGGACAGCCCTCCGAGCAGCCGCAGGGTCAGCGCGAGGCGCCCCTCGGTCGGCAGCACCGGGTGGCACGAGAGGAACATCAGGCGCAGGACGTCCCCGTCGGCGTCCCCGTCCGCGTCCGGTTCGTCCTCCTCGGTCTCCTCGTGTGCCAGCGCCTCGTGGGCACGCTCGGCCCGTTCGGCACGGCGCAGGTGGTCGACGGCGCGGCGCTTGGCGACCGAGGTCAGCCAGGCGCCGGGGTTGTCGGGCACGCCGGCGGTCGGCCACTGCTCCAGGGCCGAGACCAGCGCGTCCTGCGCGAGCTCCTCGGCCAGGCCCACGTCGTGGACCGTCCGCGTGAGGGCGGCGACGATCTTCGCGGACTCGAGCTTCCAGACCGCGTCGACCCGCGCGTGCAGGTCGACCCCGCCGCCCTCACGCGGGGAGGTCACGGGCCCATCACCCGGTGCAGGATGCTCGCGCCGTCACCGACGATCCGGCGGAAGCGGCGCGACACCTCGAGGGCCTCCTCGTGCGAGGACACCTCGACGAGCGCGAAGCCGAGGATCTCCTCCTTCGCCTCGGCGAAGGGCCCGTCGGTCACGGTGATCTCGTCGCCGTGCGAGGTCATCTTCACGCCGCCGGGCTCGAGGCCCCCGGTCGCGATGAGGATGCCGGCGGCCGTCATCTCCTCGACGAACGCGCCCATCTCGGCGAAGAGGGCCTCGTCGGGCTGCCGGCTGTTCTGCCCGGTGGTCATCAGGTAGCGCATCTCGATCTCCTCGAACGTCGTGGTTGGTGCTTCCGGCTCCACGTCGATCGGCTCGATGCGACAGGGAACGATACGCGTTCCCTGTCGTATCAGCTCGGACGACGTCCTGGCGAGAGTTCGACCATCCCGCCGAGGAGGCACCCGAGATGACCACGATCACCGCTTCCGCGACCACCACCCACGACCGCACCCGGCGCCGGCTCGCCGCCGTGGCTCTCGGCCTCGTCGGATGGAGCGTCGTGTCGATCGCGCAGGCGGCCACCCGTGAGGGGTTCGACATCCTGCGCCACCCGCTGAGCCAGCTGGCCACCGGCGACCAGGGTTGGCTGCAGATCACCAACTTCGTCGTCGCGGGCCTGCTGGTGCTCGCCGGGGCCGGTGGTCTGCGGACCGCCCTGCGCGGCACGCCGGGTGGAGTGTGGGCGCCCCGCCTCGTCGCGGCCGCCGGCGCCGGGCTCGCGGCCGCGGGGATCCTCGTCATGGACCCGGGCAACGGCTTCCCCGTCGGCGCGCCGACCGGCGTGACGACGATGTCCTGGCACGCCCTCGGCCACATGGTCGCGGGCACACTCTCGTTCACCACCCTGATCGCAGCCTGCTTCGTGCTCGGCCGCCACTTCACCCGCGGCGGTCGCCGCGACCTCGCCGTCGTGTCGCGGACCGCGGGCCTGGCGCTCGCGGTCGGCTGGGGCTGGGCGATGATCGGCGGCGCCGCCGGGACGCTGACCCTCGCGATCGGCGCGATCGCGGCCATGGTCTGGGTCGCGGTGGTCGCGCTGCGACTCCGCCGCGGCCTCTGACCCCTCCGCGCCACTGGACCCCCGGGGATCACCCACAGGAGCCCCGGGGGTCTCGTACGTCTGCACCACGCACGCCCCGACGTCGAGCCGCCGCGCCGAACGGGTGGCAAATCGCTCGACCGGATGACGAACCATCGAGTGAATCTCGCGCGCGCCCTGTCATCCACGAGGCCGTTCGCGCCGTTCCATGAGGCGTGCGCATCGATCAGACCCGAACCGCCGCCTCTGCGGGCCGGGCCGTCGGAGCGCCGCGGAGACGACGGACGGGACTCGTCGTGGCCGCCGGCGTCCTGACGACCGCCCTGACCCTCACCGTGACCGCGCCCCTCGCGGCGGCCGAGCCCCCGCCACCGCCCGGCCCCGGCGCGTCCGGGACCTCGGAGCCGGTGCCGCGCGACGACCGCGTCCCCGCGGACCAGGACGGCCCCCAGCGCTGGGCCCCGCCGCTGGCCGGCACGACGACCGGCGTCGAGATCACCGAGGGCACCGCGCGGCTGAGCACCGCCCGCGACGGCACGGAGACCGGGCCGGCGGCGCTGCGGGGCGCCGAGCGCCAGGGCCTGCTCGACCTCGGCGCCCACCAGTTCGCGACGCCCGTGAACCGGGTCGAGGCGCCCGTCACGGGCGACGTCCCGCCCGGGACGCAGGTCACCGTCGACGTCCGTGGTCAGGGGCCGGACGGGCAGTGGACCGAGTGGGTCCCGGCCGCCCCCGGCGCGCCGGCGATCCTCCCCGAGCCCACGCGCACGGTGGCCGCGCGCCTCGCGCTGATCGCCCCGCCCGGCGGGACGGGCCCGGTGGTGCGCAGCCTCGAGGTCCGCGCCGACCAGGTGCCGACCGACGCGCGCACGATCGCCCCGCGCGCCAGCCACCGGGTCTTCGCCACCCGCGAGGGGCTCGTCGGCGGCACCACGGCCAACGGACACAAGATCGTCGCCAACGACCAGTTCGCCGCCCTGCCCTCGCGGCGCGCGCTCTCACCGAAAGGCAGCGGGGACTACAGCGTGCGCGTCTGCACCGACGGCGGACGCTGCGCCACGGTCCCGGTGTGGGACGTCGGACCGTGGAACACCAAGGACGACTACTGGAACCCGCCGGACGAGCGCGAGCAGTGGAAGGACCTGCCGCAGGGCCGCCCGCAGGCGCAGGCCGCCTACGAGAACAAGCACAACGGCGGGCGCGACGGGTTCGGGCGCCAGGTCAAGAACCCGGCCGGCATCGACCTCGCCGACGGGACGTTCTACGGCCTCGGGCTGAACGAGAACGCTTTCGTCACCGTCGACTACCTCTGGACCGCCCGCTCGGCCGCCCTCGGCCGCGCCGTCACGGGGGGCGCCGGGCCGGTCGTCGAGCGGACCGGCGCGGACGCGGCGGCCGCGGACGGCGGCGTGGTCGGCGACGGCGCCCAGGTCGAGGTCCAGTGCCAGGTCGCCGGCAGCGCCGTGGCGGGCAGCCAGGGCACGAGCAACCTGTGGCTGCGCACCCGCCCCGACCGCTACGTCCCGGCGGCGTGGATCCAGGGCGCGCCGCCCGTGCCTCCCTGCGCATAGCGGACGCCGCTAGGCTCGCCGTCCGTGGCGACCGTCGCGCAATGGGTGGAGGGAGCCCGGCCCCGCACGTTGCCCACGGCGATCGCGCCGGTGCTCGCGGGTTCCGGGGCGGCCGCGGGCGTCGTCGGGTTCGATCCGGTGGCAGCGGTGCTCGCGCTGGTCGTCTCGGTGTCGCTGGTCATCGGCGTGAACTACGCCAACGACTACTCCGACGGCGTGCGCGGCACCGACGACGACCGCGTCGGCCCGCTGCGCCTCGTCGGCTCGGGGGCCGCGCAGCCGTACAAGGTGCGCCGGGCGGCGTTCTTCTGCCTCGGGCTCGGAGCCGTCGCGGGGATCGCGCTCGCGCTCTACAGCGGGCACTGGTGGCTGATCATCGTCGGGGCGGTGTGCCTGCTGGGCGCCTGGTTCTACACCGGCGGGTCGCGCCCCTACGGCTACCGCGGGCTCGGCGAGGTCGCGGTCTTCGTGTTCTTCGGCCCGGTGGCCGTGCTCGGCACCGAGTTCACCCAGACGGGTCGCGCGAGCGGGCTCGGCATCGGCGCCGCGGTCGGTGTCGGGCTGCTCACGTGCGCGGTGCTCGTGGCCAACAACCTGCGCGACATCCCGTCCGACCTCGACACCGGCAAGCGGACGCTCGCCGTCGTCCTCGGCGACCGCGACACCCGCGTGCTCTACGCCGCCCTCGTCGTGGTGCCGCTCGGCATGACGCTCGTGCTGAGCCTGCGCGCCTGGGGCGCGCTCGCCGGCCTGCTCGCGCTCATCCTGCTGGGCCCCGGCCTCCGCCGGGTGCTGGCCGGATCGACGGGTCCGCAACTGATCCCGGTGCTGCGCGACACGGCCCTGGGCCTGCTCGTGTGGTCGGCGGCGACGGCGCTGGGCCTGGCGCTGACGTAGGTCGCCGGCGCGAGCACCGGCGCGCCGCAGATGGCGAGCCCTTTACGACGTGGCGGAGCCGCCGTCCGTCTCGACGTCACCGCGCAGTTCCGCCCGCAGCCGCTCGCGACGTTCGCGGCGGGACGCCGTCGCGGCCTCGACCTCGGCGTTCAGGCGCGTGCGCAGGCCGCGGAAGAGCACGAGCGAGAGCGGCAGGGCCACGACGATCGCGATGAGCAACGCCACGAGCAGGGGGAGACCGACGCCCACGAGGACGCCCGCGATCACGGCGACGACGAGCAGCCGCGCGCCGACGTAGAGGACGACGGCGAGGGCCACGCTGCCGGGGGTCCCGGCGGCGGGCGCAGGCTCCGTGGTGGTGCGGTCGGTGGTGCGGTCGGTGGTGCGGTCGGTGGTGTCGCTGCTGCGCACGGCCTCGGTGGACCCGGATTCCTGGGAGGTCACGCCCCCAGGGTAGGCATCGTCCCGCCCGCCCACGCGAGGTCGTGCCGGACGCCGACAACGTCCTGTTCGCCCTTTATGGTCCCTTTACCTGGATACAAGCGTTCGAGTACGTACGGGGTCCGGTGTCACGATTCGCTGCGTTACGTCCGCTCCGCCCGCCCGGGGGCCACTCGGCCGCCGCGCACGGTGCGGGCCAGGAGTGTGAGGGATAGGGAAGGTGGAGTGACATGACCATCACTCACGAGGCCAGCGAGCGGCTCATGACCCCGGGCGAGGTCGCCGCGATGTTCCGTGTCGACCCCAAGACCGTGACCCGCTGGGCGTCCGCCGGCCGCATCGGCTCCATCCGCACCCCGGGCGGGCACCGCCGCTTCCGCGAGTCCGAGGTCCGCACGCTGCTCGACGGCCTCACCAGCGAGGCGCACCACTAGCACCACCACTGGTCGATGCCGGGTGACCGGCGGTCGTGAGGCCGCCGGTCACCGACGGTTCCCCGGGCGCCGCGCACGACGCCGTCCGGGAAGATCTCCGGCGCCCCTCGTGACGACATCTCCCGCTCGTCCCGGGCACCCGACCGTCACGCGACGGCCACCTGCCGCACGCCACGCGGACTGTCGTTCCGACCGGTAGCCTGGACGATGCCCGGTCCGCGGATCTCCCGCGAGCCGGAGACGTCGAGATGCTGGAGGCGTCCGAGTGATCCCGTTCCTCGTGGCCGTGCTGGTCCTGGTCGTCGTGGGGACGTTGCTGTGGAAGGTGATGGCCGCCCAGGCGGCGCAGGCCGGCCACGACGGCGGTCCCGGTGGCATGGTCGAGGACGCTCCCACGGGCCCCACCCGCCAGCAGGCTCCGCGGCGCCCCCGCCGTCCCGTGGCCCCGGATGACGACCCGGAGTTCCTCCGCTCGCTCGACGAGAAGATCCAGCGCGAGGACCCTCCCTCCGCGTAGGACTCCCGCTCTCCTGGGCGCCCGTCAGCGGGGCAGGACCGGTCGGCGCACACGCGACCCGGCGCGCCCGAAGTCGTCGGCCACCGTGGCGGCGAGCTCGAGCAGCGCCGCGCGGGTGCGTGACGCCAGCTTGTCCAGCTCGATCTCCGCGCCCTCCTCGAGGTGCGGGTCGAACGGCAGGCGCACCACGGCGCGGCAGCGGGCCGCGAAGTGGTCGGAGACGCGGTCGAGGTCGACGTTGCCCGAGCTGCGGCGGACGTAGTTGATGACGGCCACCGACCGCGACACGAGATCGCGGTAGCCGTGCGCGTCGAGCCAGTCGAGCGTCGCCGACGCGCTGCGGGCCCCGTCGATCGACGCCGACGACACGATCAGCAGCGAGTCCGCGACGTCGAGGACGCCCTTCATCGCCGAGTGCATGAGGCCGGTGCCGCAATCGGTGAGCACGACGTTGTAGAAGTGCTCGAGCAGCGTGACCGTGCGCCGGTAGTCGACCTCGCTGAACGCCTCGGACACCGCCGGGTCCTGCTCGCTCGCGAGGATCTCCAGGCGTGACGGGCCCTGCGAGGTGTACGCGCGCACGTCGGAGTAGCGCCGTACGCGGTTGGCGTCGCGCAGCAGGTGGCGCACGGTGGCCGTGGTCTCGAGCGGGATCTTCTGGCTGAGCGTCCCGCGGTCCGGGTTGGCGTCCACCGCGATGACGCGGTCGCCGCGCAGGGACGCGAACGTCGAGCCGAGCGTGGTGGTCATCGTCGTCTTGCCGACCCCGCCCTTGAGGCTCAGCATCGCGATCTTGTAGCAGCCGTGGAGCGGCTGGTTGACCCGTGCGATCAACTCGCGGCGGGCGGCGTCGCCGAGGCTCTCACCCGGATTGATCAGGCCGCCGGAACCGACGAAGAGTGCGCGCCGCCAGCCCGTCTGCGGCGGACGCTTGCTCGGCCGTAGGAGCTGGGCGGACGACAGGTCGTAGCTGGCGGGGCCGTTGGGGCCGGTCGGGGGGACGCCCGCCCCGCGACCCGGCGTGGTGAAGCGGCCCGAGACGGGCGCGCGGTCGGGCGGCGCCGTGCCCCCGGGCGGGCCCGCGACCCGGCCCGTCGGGGCGGCGCCCACGCGCGGGTCGAAGCCCGCGTGCCGTGGCTGGGCCGCATCACCGCGGGCGGCCTCGGCGGTGTCGACGCGGCGGGTGGTGTCCGGGGAGTCCGGTGGGCTGCCGACGGATCCCGCGCCGGACGACTCGGTGGCGCCCGTCGGCGGGGCCGGCTCGGCCGTTCCCGCGACGGCTTCCGACGACTCGGACGTACCGGAGGCGGCGTCACGCGGCTGACCGCCCTGCAGGGTCGAGCTCCGCGGCGCTGCGTCTCCCGCCTCGCGCTCGGCGCCGGTGTCGTCCCTGGAATCCATCCCCACGGTCCTCCCTCGTCGCGTGCGCGCGACGCACCGTATCCCGTCGGGAGATCCTGCACGAACCACTGGGACAAGATCGATCGGTCGAGCTCCGCTGCGCCTCGTCTCCCGTCGACAGGGTCACCCGACGCCGGCGTACGAGTGCAGCCCGGTGACGACGAGGTTGATGAAGAACAGGTTGAACACCATGACCGCGAAGCCGATGACGTTGATGGTCGCCGCGCGCGGGCCGCGCCAGCCGGCGGTCGAGCGGGCGTGCAGGTAGCAGGCGTAGACGATCCAGGCGATGAACGCCGTGGTCTCCTTCGGGTCCCAGCCCCAGTACCGGCCCCACGCCGCCTCGGCCCAGACCGCGCCGGTGATCACCGCGAACGTCCAGATCGGGAACGCGATGGCGGTGGCGCGGTAGGCGACGCGGTCGAGGACGTCGGCCGAGGGCAGCCGCGCGGTCCAGGCCATCGTCGCGGGATCGTTCTCGTGCGCCCGGCGCAGCAGGTAGAGCACGCTCGCCACGCCGGCGAGCAGCAGGATGCCCGAGGCGACGACGGCCGCGGAGACGTGGATGGCGAGCCAGTAGGAGCGCAGCGCGGGCACCACCGGCGCGGTCTGCGTGTAGAGCACCGTGCCGGCGAGGAACATCAGGATGACCACCGGCAGCAGCACGAACGCGCCGAGACGGCGCAGCTCGGGCCGGCGGCGGAGCACCACGAGCCAGGCCACCACCGCGACCAGGCAGATCGCCGCGGTGAACTCGTACATGTTGCCCCACGGCACGCGCTGGGCGGCGAACCCGCGGACCACGAGCATCGCGAGGTGCAGGCCGGCGCCGAGGACGGTGAGCGACACCCCGGTCCGGCCGAAGCGTTCGGCTCTGGTCCGCGGGGGGCGGGTCGGCGTGCCCGCGCCCCCGGCGTCCCGGGCGTCGCGATCGGCGGCCACCACCGCGCCCTCGCCCGAGAGGCCGGCCTCCTCGGCCCGAGCGCTCCCGGCGGCCACCGGGACGCGGGCCTCGCTCTCCTCCTCCTCCGAGCCCGTCCGCCGCAGCAGCGCGTGCTCGACGGCATGCATGATCATGGCGAACACGTAGACCGCGAGCGCGGAGTTGAACAGCAGGTCGCCGAACTGGCCCAGCTCTGCGTCAACGACCATCGTCGTCCTTCCGTTCGTCCTCGTCGGGTCGAGCTCCCCTGTCGGCGGGCTCCCCCGATTGCTCCGTCTCCCGGTCCTGCTCGTCGGTGTCGGCGGGAGGTTCCGCCGGCACGTCCGGGTCCGGGCGTTCCCGACCCCTCTCCCCCGCGTCGGGGTGGGGCGGGGCCAGCTCCGCGGCGATCCGCCCGAACTCCTCGCCGTAGCCCGCCCGGTCGGTCCGGGCGAGCCCACCGAGGCTCACCACCGTACGACCTCCTGTCGTAGACGGCTGCGCGGGGGCCGCGCGCACCCAGAACCGTCGGCGCCGCACCGTCAGCGAGAGCGTCAGGCCCCCGAGCAGGGCGATCGCCGCGACGAGCACCGAGGCCTGCGCGGGGTCGTGGGACACCTGCAGCGACACCCAGTTCTCGACACCGTCGAAGCGGATGCGCGTGCCGTCGTCGAGGGCGATCTCGCCGCCCGGCTCGACGTTCTCGCGGGCCACGCGGACCAGCCGGCCCTGCTCGACCATGCGCTGGTCGATCTCGAAGATCGACTGGGCGCGGCCGGAGTCGAGGCCCAGGTCGCCGCGCATCACGTCGACGGCGGCCTCCGGGTCGTTCAGTGCGGGGAACGTCGACGTGACGAGCCCGCCGCCCGACGACGTGGGGGCGAACAGCCCGGTGATCGCGAGCTGGGAGCGCCGGCGCTCGGACTCGTCGGTGATGCCGGGCGGGTCGATCTTGGTGGCGCCCTCGGAGAGCAGCGTGGCCTGGTCGACGGGGCGCCACTGGATCAGCCCGACGCGCTGCTCGCCGTTCGGGAACGTCACCGTGAACCGCGGGGCGTAGCCGTGCCCGAGCAGGTAGACCCGCTCGCCGTCCACGCGCAAGGGGTCGTTGACGGCGAGGTCGTGCGACTGCCAGGCCTCGTCACCGCGTTCGACCGCGGCGGTGTCCTGGTAGCGGACGTTCGCGTCGAACGAGTCGGGCTGTCCGTCGGGGCGGAACGTGGCGCGGAAGTCGTCGACGATCATGCAGAACGGGTCGAGGCCCGTGCCGTCGACCTGCAGGCCGGGGCGGAACGAGTCGTAGGCGTAGATGCCGGAGTTGCAGAACTCGCTGCCGTCGGCCATGACGATGACCTGGCCCTCGTAGCCGAACAGCTTGCCGGCGGCGATCCCGCCGAGCAGCGCGACGAGGCTGAGGTGGAAGACGAGGTTGCCGACCTCGCGCAGCGCGCCCTTCTCCGCCGAGAGGGTGCGCACCCCGCCCGGCTCGGAGCGCACCGCGACCTTCCAACCGCGCAGGCGCCGCCGCGCCGACTCGACGACGGTGTCCGGGTCGTCGTCGGACGTACTCTGCGCGTGGTGGGGCAGGCGGGCGAGGTTGCGCGGCACCGACACGGGCTCGGCGCGCAGGCCGCGCACGTGCTCGAACGACCGCGGCACCAGGCAGCCGATGAGCGAGATGAACAGCAGCAGGTAGATCGCGGCGAACCATGGGGTCGCGAACACGTCGAAGAGCCCGAGGTCGTCGAAGAACGGGCCGACGGTGGGGTTCTGGGTCAGGTAGTCGTCGACGGCGTTGGGGCTGGGGGTGCGCTGGGGCAGCAGCGCGCCGGGCAGCGAGGCGACCGCGAGCAGGAACAGCAGGATCAGCGCCGTGCGCATGCTGGTCAGCCCGCGCCACGTGTTGCGGGCCAGCGCGAGCGCCTGCCGCACACGGCTCGGGCGCGACGGCGGCGGGCCGGCGTCGCCGGGGGGCGCCTGGAGCGTGGAGGTCATGGGCGAGCGGCCTAGAGGGGGGTGGTGAAGCCGGCGACGGGTCCGCGCAGCAGGGCGACGATCTCGGCCCAGAGGCCGGTGGCGAGCAGCAGCCCCACCACGACGAGGGCGACACCGCCGACGATCTGGATGCGGCGGCTGTTGGTCCGCAGCCACGCCTGGGCCCGGACCGCGCGGCCGGCGCCGAGGGCGATGAGCACGAACGGCACGCCCAGCCCGAGGCAGTAGGCGAGCAGCAGAACGAGGCCCCGGACCCCGGCCGACCCGGAGTCGGTGCCGCTGGCCAGGGCGACGACCCCGGCGAGCGTCGGCCCGAGGCACGGTGTCCACCCGAGCCCGAAGGTCGCGCCGAGCAGCGGGGCGCCGACGAGGCCGGTACGGGGGACCCAGTGCGGGCGCGTGTCGCGCTGCAGCGCGGGAACGAGTCCGAGGAAGACCAGGCCCATGGCGACGGTGACGACGCCGCCGACCCGCTGCAGCAGCGCTTCGTTGACCAGCAGCGCGTCGGCGAGCCACACGACCGACCCGAGCCCGAGGACGAACACGACGGTGAAGCCGAGGACGAACAGCGCCGCCGCCCCGGCCACGCGGAAGCGCCGGAGCCTGCGCGGCGTCGCGGTGGCCGTGCCGACGGAGAGGAGCTCGCCGGTGACCGCCGCGCGGCGCTCGGCGTCCTGGACGCGGACCTCGTCCTGCGTGACGGCCGGGGAGTCGGCGCCGACCAGCCCGGCCAGGTAGGCGAGGTAGCCCGGCACGAGCGGCACCACGCAGGGCGAGGCGAAGCTGACCACTCCCGCCGCCACCGACAGCAGCACGGCGAGCAGGACGGGGCCGGATGTGGCCACCTCGGTCAGGTTCATGGCGGGTCCAGGGTAGGACCCACGGGTCGGGCGCGCGTGAGCACGGGGACCGATCTCCGACGATGTGTCGTAGGAGACCCGCGGAAATTGGCTCGCGTGCTCCGGGGCCGCGTCCTACCGTGCCCGCCGTGGACATCGACTCCTGAGGACGCCGGGACCCGCACGTCCCGCGTCCGACCCCGCTGCCCCTTCACGCCGCCCGGCGCGGTGCCTTCGCACCCCGGGTGTCGCCGGCGGCGTCCGTCCGCACTCTCAGGAGGTCTCGTATGCGAAGCACCGATCCCACGCCCCCGCCGGCCAACCGCGCGGAGCGCCGCGCCGCCGCCAAGGGGCGGTCGGTCGGGTCCGGCGGTCAGCCGGCCGCACCGCGCCGCGGCGGCCACGCCGGCCCGAAGGAGCACACGAAGCCCGTGCGGACCCGCACGGACTTCGCCGCGCGCCGCAGCGGCTGAGCGCGCCGCTCGGGACGGTCAGCCGTGCGAGGCGTGACCGTTCCCGTTGCGGGCGCCGCCCTGCGGCGGCGCCGTCCAGGGCGCGGTGCCGGGCATTCCCGGTGCCGCGCCCTGGTGCGGAGAGGGCTGGTCATCGCGTTGGCGGCCGAGCGATGACAGTTGGCGCAGGTCACCACGACCAGCGCGAGCTGCTTGACGGTGCGGCGAGTGCCGAAGACGATCAATGCGTACCCCCGGAGGAGCGGTCCTGTGCGCAGCTCGGCAGATCGGGCCGCCCGGCGGCACCGGATCAGCTCGCCGGCGCCGGTTCCGCCGCGATGCGGTCGACCACGGGCTGCAGGTCCTCGGCCAGGATCGCGGTGAGGAAGACCGCCGCCACGCGGTGCTGGCGGTCGAGCACGACCGTCGACGGCACCGCGTTGCGCGGGTAGCCGCGCAGCGCGAGCAGGGAGCGTCCCGGCGGGTCGTAGATCGACGGGTAGACCACGCCGCGGTCGCGCACGAAGTCGGCGGCGGCGTCACGCTGGTCGCGCACGTCGATCCCGAGGAACTGCACCCCGCGCGGTGCGGAGGCCGTCGCGACCTGGTCGAGAGCGTCCGCCTCCCCCCGGCACGGGCCGCACCACGACCCCCACACGTTGAGCACGACCACCTGGCCGCGCCAGTCGTCGGTGGAGATCGTCCGGCCCTGCTCGAGCAGGCTCTCGCCGCTGATCGGGGTCAGCGAGCCGCGGCTCTCGGGCGGGTCGTAGACGACGGTGGTGCGCCCGCCGGTGCCGTTGAAGACGAACTCACCGTCGGACGCCCCGGACGAGCACCCGGCGACGAGCAGCAGAGCCGCCAGCACCAGCAGGAGCACGCGCACCTCAAGCCCCCGTCGCCGTCGGGTCGGAGGTGCCGCCGGGCTCGGCGTAGGCGATGTCGACGAGGCTCTCGTCGTCGAAGACGAAACTCGTCACCGAGCCCAGCGAGCACTGCCGGTGCGTGGGGTTGTGCCACAGCCGTTGCCCGGCCAGGAAGCGCCGCAGCGTCCAGATCGGGAGCTGGTGGGAGACACAGACCGCCTCGTGGCCTGCGGCCGCGGCACGCGCCCGGTGGGCGGCGCCGAGCATGCGGTGGGCGATCTCGAGGTACGGCTCGCCCCACGACGGGCGGAACGGGTTGTGCAGCAGCGGCCAGAACTCCGGCTGGCGCAGTGCCCCGTCGCCGACGGAGACGTGCTTGCCCTCGAAGGCGTTCGCGGCCTCGATGAGCCGGTCCTCGGTGACGGGCTCGAGCCCGAGCGCGGCGGCCACCGGCTCCGCCGTCTCCTGCGCGCGCTGCATCGGCGAGACGAACAGGGCGGTGACATCGGCGCCGGTGACGTGGAGCGCGACCCGCTTGGCCTGCTCGCGACCGGTGTCCGAGAGCCCGTAGCCGGGCAGGCGCCCGTAGAGGATGCCCTCGGGGTTGTGCACCTCGCCGTGACGCACCAGGTGGACGGTGGTGCGGACCACGGTGGTCGAGCTCCGCTCCCCTGTCGGCGTGCTGTGCTGATCCCCGTCTCCCGCGGTCACGGAGCCTCCGCCGTCGCCGCGGCCCGCGCGGCGTAGGGCAGCGCCTCGGCGATCACCGAGAGCGCGTCGTCGTCCATCGCCGCGGACACGAAGCAGGCCTCGAACACGCTCGGCGGCCAGTACACGCCGCGGTCGAGCAGCGCGTGGAAGAAGGGCGGGAAGCGCCAGGTCTCGGCGGCGCGCATGTCGTCGTAGTCGCGACCGACGCCGTCGGCGAAGCGCACCGAGACCAGCGAGCCCGCCCGCTGCATCGTGTGCACGACACCGGCCTCGGTGAGCGCGTCGGACACGAGCCCGTGCAGCCGGTCGGCGTTCGCGTCGAGCGCGGCGTAGACCTGCGGCGTCGCGTGGCGCAGCGTCGTCAGGCCCGCGGCGGTGGCCACGGGGTTCCCGGCGAGCGTGCCGGCCTGGTAGACGGGACCGGCCGGCGCGAGGTGACCCATCACGTCCGCGCGGCCGCCGAAGGCCGCGGCGGGCAGGCCGCCGGACATCACCTTGCCGAAGCAGTAGAGGTCGCCGGCCACGCCCTCGAGGCCGTACCAGCCGGCGGGCGAGACGCGGAAGCCCGTCATCACCTCGTCGATCACCAGCAGCGCGCCGTGCGCCTGGCAGAGGCGTTTGAGCCCGGCGTTGAAGCCGTCGTCGGGCGCGACCGCGCCCATGTTGCCCGCGGCCGCCTCGGTGATCACGCAGGCGATCTCGGGGCCGCGCTCGGCGAACACGGCCGCGACCGCGTCGAGGTCGTTGTAGGGCAGCACGACGGTGTCGGTCGCCTGCGCGCCGGTGACGCCCGGCGTGGACGGCAGCCCGAAGGTCGCGACTCCGGAGCCCGCCTCGGCGAGCAGCGCGTCGACGTGCCCGTGGTAGCAGCCGGCGAACTTCACGACGACACTGCGGCCGGTGAACCCGCGCGCCAGACGCACCGCGCTCATCGTCGCCTCGGTGCCGGAGTTGACCAGGCGCACCTGCTCGACGGGCTCGACGCGGCGCACGATCTCCTCGGCGAGCTCGACCTCACCGGTGCTCGGCGTCCCGAACGACAGGCCGCGGGTCGCGGCCTCGCGCACGGCGTCGACGACGGCCGGGTGCGCGTGCCCGAGGATCATCGGTCCCCAGGAGCTGACCAGGTCGACGTAGCGGTGGCCGTCGGCGTCGGTGAGGTACGGCCCGGCGCCGGACACCATGAACCGCGGCGTGCCGCCGACCGACCGGAACGCGCGGACCGGGGAGTTCACGCCGCCCGGGACCACCTGCTCGGCGCGGGCGAAGAGGTCGGCGCTGTGGCCGGCGCTCGACGTGCCGGAGCCCGTCATCGCTGTACTGGTCACGGACGCCAGTGTCCCAGCCGGCAGGTGACCGCGCCGTGCCCGGGATCAGGGACCGACGAGCGTCAGTCGCTCACGAACTGCGCGAGGAGCCCGGCGTGAGCGAGACGGTGGCCGGGTCGGGCTCCGCGGACGGGGGACGCACCTCGGTGCTCTCCGTGGGCGGCTCCTCCACGGCCGCGTCCCGTCGCCGTGCCGGCAGGGCGGCGAGGGCGGTGAGCACGGCCGCAACGCCGGCCGCCGTGCCGGCGACGAGATACCCGCCGACGAGGTGCAGCTGGCGGATCGGGGCGACGAGCAGCCCGCCCGTGGTCTCGCGCACCTCGACCCCGGCGAGCAGCAGCACCACCGCGGCGACGGCGAGCACGGCCGCGGTCACGACGAGGGCCGGACGACGCGTCACGACGCCGCTCGCGCGCGCAGCAGGCGCTCGAGCGCCGCGCGCAGCCCGGCGCCGTCGCGCGCCCACGCCACGGCGCGGGTGCCGTCGGAGAGGCGCAGGACCACCGGCTCCAGCCGGCGCGGCACGACGGGGCCGTCGCCGAGCACCCGCACGCCGTGGTGCTCCTCGTCGACGGGGCGCAGCGAGGTCACCTGCGACATCGGCAGGCTCGTGGTGCCCTGCTCGAGAGCCGTCGGGGTCAGGCGCACCCGCAGGTAGCGCCGCCGGGTGCGCACGAGCAGCAGCGTGTAGAGGAAGACGAGCAGGCCGACCCCGAGCCACAGCGGCATGGAGGCGCCGCCGGGCGCGAGGCTCTCGAGCCCGATCCCGGCCGCGGCGAGCACCGGGCCGAAGAGCAGGATCCAGGGCCGGGTGCCCGACTCCTCGAAGAGAACATCGGGTTCGGTCATGCGGACCGGCCGAACCACGCCCGTGTCGCAGGCAGGTGCAGCAGCACCGCGCCGACCACGAACGCGACGAACCACACGCCACCGACACCGAGGAACGTCACCTGCACCAGGCCGACGACCCCGAGCACGGCGCCGAGCACGGTGAGGCCGATCCAGGCCGTGCGCGAGTGGTCGCGCAGCCGGCGCGCCCCGACGACCGTCCCGACGCCCGCGGCGGCGAGCACGATCATCGCGGCGACGACGGCGATCGGCTCGGTGGTGGGGTCGAGGGTGCCGAACACCAGGCCCACCGCGAACAGCACGGCGGTCCCGACCATCAGGACGCCGAGCGCGATCCAGAGCACGACCGCCGTCGTGACGATCCCCGGACGCCCCGGCTCCTCCTCGGGCGGGGTGACCGCGACGGGGTCGACGGGCGCACGGTCGGGCACGGTCACCGGTCCAGCCAGGCCGTGGCCTCGGTGGCCCAGTAGGTGAGCACGAGGTCGGCGCCGGCCCGGCGGATGCCGGTGAGCGACTCGAGGATCGTGCGCTCGCGGTCGAGCCACCCGCGCTCGACCGCCGCCGAGATCATCGCGTACTCCCCGGACACCTGGTACGCGGCGACCGGGACGTCGGCGCTGTCGGCGACCCGGCGCAGCACGTCGAGGTAGGCCATGGCCGGCTTGACCATCACCATGTCGGCGCCCTCGTCGAGGTCGAGCGCCGCCTCGCGGGCCGCCTCGCGGGCGTTCGCCGGATCCTGCTGGTAGGTCCGTCGGTCGCCCTGGAGCTGGGAGTCGACGGCCTCGCGGAACGGCCCGTAGAAGGCGCTCGCGTACTTGGCGGAGTAGGCGAGGATCGCGGTGTCGCGGAACCCGGCCTCATCGAGCGCGGCCCGGATGACGCCGACCTGGCCGTCCATCATCCCGCTGGGCGCGACGACGTGGGCGCCGGCGCGGGCCTGGGCCACCGCCATCTCGCCGTAGATCGGCAGCGTCGCGTCGTTGTCGACGGCACCGGCCGCGTCGAGGACACCGCAGTGGCCGTGATCGGTGAACTCGTCGAGGCACGTGTCGGCCATGACCGGCAGCGCGTCGCCGACCTCGGCCCGAACGTCGGCCAGCGCGACGTTGAGGATGCCGCCGGGGTCGGTCGCCCCGGAGCCCACCGCGTCACGCTGCGCGGGCACGCCGAACAGCATGAGCCCGCCGACACCGGCCGCCGCCGCCTCCGCGGCCGCCTTGCGCAGCGACTCGCGGGTGTGCTGGACCACCCCCGGCATCGACGAGATCGGCTTCGGCGCGTCGAGGCCCTCGGCCACGAACACCGGGAGGATCAGGTGCCGCGGGCGCACGTCCGTCTCGGCGACGAGGCGGCGGATGCCGGGGTTCGCCCGCAGACGGCGGGGGCGGACAGCCGGAAAAGATCTGGCTGGGAACATGGGCCTTCGTCCTTCGGGGGTCGACCCCAAATTAGCGCTTGCGGGCCTTCGTCTTGCGCGGCGGGGGCAGCGCACCCTCGGCCCGCAGCTTGTTGGCATGCGACGCCAGGGCCTCGACCAACGACGGGACGTCGGCGGTCTCGGGCTTGACGTCGACGCGCAGCCCGAACTCGACGGCCGTCTCGGCGGTCTTCGGGCCGATGCAGGCCACGATCGTGCGGGCGTGCGGCTTGCCGGCGATGCCGACGAGGTTGCGCACCGTGGACGACGACGTGAAGCAGACCGCGTCGAACCCGCCGGTCTTGATCGCCTCACGCACCGGCGCAGGCGGCGGGGCCGCGCGCACCGTGCGGTACGCCGTGATGTCGTCGATCTCCCAGCCGCGCTGCTGGAGGCCCTCGGCGAGGGCCTCGGTGGCGATGTCGGCGCGCGGGAGCAGCACCCGGTCGACCGGGTCGAGCACGTCGTCGTGCGGCGGGAAGACGTCGAGCAGGCCCTCGGAGGACTGCTCGGTCTCCTCGGACGGCACCAGCTCGGGGTGGACGCCGAAGGCGCGCACGGTCTCGGCCGTCGCCTCGCCGACGCAGGCGATCTTCACGCCGGAGAACGCCCGGGCGTCGAGACCGAACTCGCCGAACTTCTCCCACACGGCGCGCACCGCGTTGGCCGAGGTGAACACGACCCACTGGTAACGACCGTCGACGAGCCCCTTGACCGCGCGTTCCATTTGCGCCGGGCTGCGCGGGGGCTCGACCGCGATGGTCGGCACCTCCTCGGGCACCGCGCCGTGCACGCGCAGGCGGTCGCTCATGGCGCCGGCCTGGTCCTTGGTGCGCGGCACGAGGACGCGCCAACCGTAGAGCGCCCGCGACTCCCACCAGGACAGCGTGCTGCGGTCGGTGACCGCGTCGCCCAGGGTGACGACGAGGATCCCCTCGAGCTCTGCGCCGTCGGTGGCGACCTTGTCGAGGCTGGTCTCCACGGTGCGCTGGCGCGAGCCGGTGCCGGCCGCGGTGACCAGCACGGGGGTGCCGGGCTTCCAGCCGTTCTCGACGAGCTGCGCCGACGCGCCGGCGAGCTCGGCCGCGGTGGCCTGCAGCACCAGCGGGCCGGGCGCGACGGCCAGGGCGGCGTAGTCGACCACCTCGCCGGCGGTGAGGTCGACCGAGGTGTGGGCCGGGCCGAGCGCCACGCCGGCGTAGGTCGGCACCGCGGTGTCGGCGGGCATGCCCGGCACGACGTCGAACGGCACCCTGGCCGCCGCGACGGCGCGGACCTCGGTGACGACGTCCGGGCGGACCAGCGGGTCGCCGATGACCAGGCGCACCACCGACTCGCCACCCCGGGCCGCCGCGACCACGGTCTCGGCGAGCACCGCGGGGTCGGCGGGGGCGGGGCCCTCACCGGTGGAGGACGGGTCGTCGGCCGCGTAGCCCGGCGCCACGACGGCGTCGGTCGCCGGGCCGACGGCCGCGGGGTCGTCGCCGGCGTGCCCGACCGGGCGCACCGTCACCGACGAGGGCAGCAGCGCGAGGACGTCCGCGGGGACGCCCCGATCGGCCACCACCAGCGTGGCGGCGGCGAGGGCGTCGCGGGCCCGCACGGTCAGCAGGCCCGGGTCACCGGGCCCACTGCCGACGAAGGCGACCCGGCCGGCGGTCGTCGAGGGTGCTGTCATGTCTTCGGTTCCCATCGTGGTGTTCAGGAGGCGGGCGGGGGCTAACTCTCCTGCGCCGTGTCGCCGGCGAGCCCCTTCGGCTCCGCCCCGTCGGCGAGCAGTTCCTCGGCCAGCTCCCGGCCGATCCGCTCGGCGTCCTCGGTCTCTCCGGTGGCGGAACCGCGCACCAGCGCGCCCTCCGCCGTGGCGGCCACCGCACGCAGCGACAGCCGTTCGACGACGTGCCCGTCGTCGTCGAGGTCCTCGACGACCTCGGCGAGCGCCCCGACCGCGGCGCCGCAGGGTGACCCCAGCCCGCCGAGCACGGCGCGCTCGGCGGAGACCGCCACCGCGACGGACCCGTCGTGCAAGGTGGAGCGCAGGAAGTGCTCGAGAGGAGCGTCGTCGCTCCGGCACTCACAGGCGAGCGCCCCCTGCGCGGGAGCGGGCAGCACCTGCAGTGGGTCGAGCACCTCGGTGGCCTCGCCGACCCGGCCCAGGCGGGCGAGGCCGGCGCGGGCGAGCACCACGGCGTCGAGCTCACCGCGGGCCACCTTCCCGATCCGGGTGTCGACGTTGCCCCTGATCGGCACGAGCTCGAGCCCCAGCCCGAGCGCGGCGATCTGGGCGATGCGCCGCGGCGACCCGGTGCCGACCACGGCGCCCGGCGGCAGTTCGCCGAGCACCATGCCGTCGCGGGCCACGAGCGCGTCGCGCGGATCCTCGCGCGCCGGGACGGCCGCGAGGGTCAGCCCCGGCACCGGGGCCGTGGGCAGGTCCTTGAAGGAGTGCACGGCGACGTCGATCTCGCCGGCGAGCACGGCGTCGCGCAGGGCCGTGACGAACACGCCGACCCCGGTCTGTGCGATCGGGGTGCCCGCGGCCTGGCTGCGGTCGCCGTCGGTGGAGATCGTGACGATCTCGACGGTGGCGCCCGCCGCGGTGAGCGCGGAGGCGACGATGTCGGTCTGGGTGCGGGCGAGCAGGCTCGCGCGGGTCCCGATCCGGATCGTGCGCGCCCCGGAGCCCGTCAGCAGCGCCTCGGCGGTGTCGGTCACGCTCATCGGCGCCCCCCGCCGATCGCGCCGGCTCCGCTGCGCTTCCCGTCGTCCCGGCTGGTGCGGGTGTCGACGGCGAGCGCCTGGTCCATGTCGCCGCCGGGCTCGACGCTCGTCGTGGTCTCGGCGAGCGCCGCAGGCGTCTGCGGGTCGAGCTCGAACAGCTCGCGCAGCGCCTCGGCGTAGGTGTCGCCGCCCGGGGACTGGGCGAGGCGCTTGACCTGCACGGTCGGCGTGTGCAGCAGCTTGTCGACGACGCGGCGCACGGTCTGGGCGACCTCGTCGCGGGCGTGGTCGTCGAGGTCGGGCAGGCGCCCGTCGAGCCGGAGCATCTCGGCGTCGACGACCTCGGCGGCCCGGCGGCGCAGCGCGGTGACGGTGGGCGTGACCTCGGCGGTGCGCTGGGCGGCGAAGTAGCCGCGCACCTCCTCGGCGACGACCGACCTCGCCTCCTCGACGGCGCGGCCCGCGCTCGCGGAGCGCAGGCGCTCGCCGAGGGCGGCCAGGTCGACGACGGTGACGCCCGCGAGCGCGCCGACCCGGGGGTCGACGTCGCGGGGCAGGCCCAGGTCGCAGACGATCAGCGGCGGGGCGCCGGCGTCGCGCATCGCCAGCGCGGCGCGCACCTCCTCCTCGCCGACGACCGTGCCGATCGCGCCCGTGCAGGCGACGACGACGTCGGCGGCGGCGATCTCGGTGCCCAGCGCGTCGAGGCCGACCGCACGGGCCGTGGCGCCCTCGGTGCGCAGCGCCACGGCGAGGCGCTCGGCGTTCTCCTCGGAGCGGTTGGCGAGCACGAGGTCGTCGACGCCCGATCGGCGCAGGTGGGCGGTGGACAGCGCACCCATCGACCCGGCACCCACGACGAGTGCGCGGCGTCCGGCCAGCGCGCCCGGCCCGCCGAGCGCGGCCTCCGCGTCGGCGAGGACCTCGGACACGACCGAGGCGCCGGCGGCGTCGATGCCGGTCTCGGCGTGGGCGCGCTTGCCGACGCGCAGTGCCTGCTGGGCCAGTTCGTGGAGCACGCGGCCCGCGGACCCGAGCTCGCGGGCCTCGCCGTAGGCCGCGCGGAGCTGCCCGAGGATCTGCGCCTCGCCGACGACCATCGAGTCGAGCCCGGCGGCCACGGAGAAGAGATGCTCCACCGCCGAGCCGGCGTAGTGGACGTAGAGGTGGTCGGTGAGGTCGGAGACCTCGGCGTGGGCGTGGCGGGCGAGCACCGAGGACACCTCGGTCAGGCCGCCGTGGAACGTCTCGACGACCGCGTAGATCTCGACGCGGTTGCACGTGGAGACGAGCATCGCCTCGGTGACGTGATCGCCGGTCAGCAGGTCGTCGAGGACCTTGCGGGTGTCGTCTCCGGACACGGCGACGCGCTCGAGCACCGGCACCTCGGCGGTGCGGTGCGAGACGCCGACCAGGAGCAGGCTCATCGGGAGACCGCCTCTCGCGGGGTCTGTCGCGGGGCGGCTGCGGGCCCCGCGGCGGGCACGGTGCCGTGCCGGCGGGCGACGTGGAACGACAGCACCTGCATCTCCACCGCCAGGTCGACCTTGCGCACCTCGACGCCCGCCGGCACCGCCAGCACGGTGGGCGCGAAGTTCAGGATGCTGCGCACGCCGGCGGCCACGAGGTGGTCGCAGACGCGCTGGGCGGCGGGAGCGGGCGTCGCGACCACTCCGATGGTCACGCCGCGCTCGGCGCAGACGCGCGGGATGGTGTCGGCGTGCTCGACCTCGACGCCGTCGACGGTGGTGCCGACCAGGGCGGGGTCGACGTCGAAGAGCGCCGCGACGGGGAAGCCGCGCTGGGCGAAGCCCCCGTAGCCGGCCAGCGCGTGCCCGAGGTTGCCGACACCGACCAGGGCGACCGCGTGCGGACGGGTCAGCCCCAGGGTGGCCTCGACCTCGCTGACCAGCCGGGACACGTCGTACCCGACCCCGCGCACACCGGACGAGCCGATCAGCGAGAGGTCCTTGCGGAGCTTCGCGGAGTTGACCCCGGCGGCCGCCGCCAGCTCCTCGCTGGAGACGGTGCCGCGGCCCTCGGCCAGCAGGGTGGTGAGCACGCGGAGATAGACGGCCAGACGCGCGACGGTCGCCTCCGGCACCGGGCGGGACGCGGTGTCCGCGTCACCGTCGGCGCCCTCGACCGGCGCCAGGTCGTCCTCGGGCGTCCGGGTCGTGGGCACCGGGCGGCGGGCAGGCCGGGTGCCACGATCGACCGTCACTTCCGGGCGCCTCCTGTCGTGCCTCGCTGCGTGCCGCGGTCCGCGACCGGCGGCCGGAACCTCACGAGCGCCCGGACGCGTTCTCTCCCGACCACGCTAGCGCTCGTGAACGCACGCACAAAATCGCCGCGACCCGCCGGGCCGCGGGGCGGACCGGGCCTCGACCAGAGGCTGCCCACCCGCCGCGCCGGCGCGGATCGCGCCGTGTCGTGCAGGCGTCGTGCCGACCGGCGGAGACCTCCAGTCTGCCCGATACGGCCGCGGAGCGCCTGCTCCAGGCCTGTCGTGAGCGTCGCTACGCGGTACCCGGCGCCCCTCGTGCGCCGTCCGGCGGGAGCAGGTGTCAGACGGTGAGCGCGTCGGGACCCAGCGCTCCGGCCGTGGGGTCGTCCGGTGCGGTGGGCGGACGTCCCAGCAGGAAGTCCGCCGTCGCGCCGTGCATGGCCGCCACCGGCCCGACGCCCGCCGCGAGCGTGACGGCCGACGCGTCCGTGACCTGGCCCACGATGGCGGTGACGGTGGCCGCGACCGTGCCGGTGAGGTCCGCGGCGAGGCTCAGCAGGTCGACCGGCGCCCGGGCGGCCTCCAGGCGGCCGCGCAGCGCGGGCTCGACGGTCAGCGGGGTGCCGTCCACCGCGGCCCGGCCGCCGGCGACGAGCAGCCGGTTCCACGCCTCGGCGTGCGCGACGTGCTGGGCCGCCGCCCCCGACAGGTACGCGGACACGACGGGCGGCACCGCGCCGTAGCGGCCCTGGCCCGCGCCGGCGGCGGCCTGACCGAGCAGCTCCCCGGCGAGGGCCGACAGCGCGGCGCCGAGCGCGATCAGCGCCGCCTCGCCCTCGTAGGTCGGGGGCGCGTCGGTCGTGGTGGTCGACGGGGCGGGCGGGGCGCCCGCTCCGGGCGGCGGTCCGGCCGGCGCCTCGTTCGAGCAGGCCGCCAGGGCCCCGGCGCCCGCGAGGAGCCCGAGACCGGCGAGGAAGCGCCGGCGCGGAACGCCCGTCGGGCCGGCTCGCCGCGACGCGGAGCTGACGCGTTTCATCGGATCGCGCCGTCGGCCGCCGGCGACGCCTTCTCGGTCGGGAAGAGGACGTCGGGGAAGCCGACGGTCCCGGCCGCCGGCGGGAGGGCCTGCAGGTCCGGCGGCGAGGCGACGAGCTCGGCGCGCCCGGTGGACAGCAGCGTCTGCAGGGTGAGCAGCAGGGCTTTGCGCCGGGCCGCGGCGGCGGCGTGGCCGGCGACGGTCCGGCGCACGTCGGGCGTGGACAGCTCGACGACGTCGCTCACGAGCGTCTGGGCGAGGACGTCCTCCAGGGTCAGCGCGAGCCCGACGACGTCGCCGGGGCCGCGCACGGTCGGCAGCGCCTGCTCCACCACGGGTGCGTACCGGGGGTGGGCGTTCGTCTGCGCCCGCCCGCCGGACCGCCGCGTCGCGGTCGCGAGGTCGGTGCGGGCCCGGGCCAGCGCGTCGAGCGCGGCGGCGAGGAGGTCGCGCAAGGGCGCCGGCGCCGAGGACCCGCCCCCGAACGGCAGCGCCTGCAGGGAGGAGTAGGTGTCGGCGGCGAGCACCACGAGCGACGACGCGGTCTGCAGGATCGGCACGTCCGCCGGCACCGGCGCGGTCACGGGGCCTCCCTCTCCAGGGCTCGGACGAGATCGTCGGGCTCGAGGCGCCACGACCCGACCTCCACGCCGTCCACCAGCGTGACCGGGATGCGGTCGCCGTACTCGGCACGCCACTCGGGGTCGGTGCCCGGCACGTCGACGTCGACCACCGCGTGCTCCTCGCCGGCGCGCCCGCAGATCTCCCGCACCACGCCCTCCATCCGGTCACAGGTCCGGCAGTCCGCCCGGACGAGGACGACGACGCGAACGTGCTCGTCGTCCGGCGTGGCGGTCGACCCGCCGGGACGACCGCCCGCCGTACCGCCCACCGACGCGGTCGCCCGCTCGTCGGACCGCTCGTCCCCCACCGGCTCGTCGCCTCCCTCCGGCACCGTGTCGGTGCACCGCCCGGCGGCAGTCTCGCACGGTCGTCAGGGCCCCACGCGGAGCCCCGGGATACCGCTGAATGGCCGCTCGTCGCACCGTCGGTGCAGGTCGGAGAGGGTCACCCCTCCCGGGGGCGCGCCGGTGTGAGGGGGGATCTCGCCGCACGTATGCTCCCCCGGCAGCGCCCCCTCCACAGGGGGATCCGGGTCGAGAGGTCGATCGAGGGAGAGGGCATGTCCGACGCTGCCGGCCGTCACCGCCGGACGTGCGCGCGCGACGCCTGCCTCGGTGCGCCCCGTCCCCCTCGCGCCCGTCGTCTCCCGGGCCACCCCGGTCTCCCCGCGACACCGCCCGGAGCGCCGTGAGGCGCCCGGCACCCGACCCCGCCGATGAGCCCGGTGCCGGCCACGTGCCGGCGCGGGGCGGCAGGCGGCACGGCGGCAGCGGCACCACCGGACGGTCGCGGGGCGCCACGGGCACCGACACCCCGCCCGAGCCGGTCATCGACGCGCGCGCGAACGGCGCCACCCCGACCGCGCCCTTCTACCCGGCGCAGCGCCGGCGCGAGGACACCTGGCCGCCGCCCTCGACGGAGCCCCCGAGCGGGCACACGAGCACGCCCCCGAACGGGCACACGCGCACCGGCCGGCCCGCGGGCGGCCGCCCCACGCCCCCGATGGGCGTCCCGCAGCCCGACCCGCAGGCCAACCCGTTGACCCCGGCGCCGCGCAGCAACGGCACGGGCCCGTTCCCCCCGGTACCCGCGCCCCCGGACGTGCCGCCCCCGTCCGACGCGGCCGACGTGGTCGCCCCCGACGTGGTCCCCACGGCCTCCGTGCCGATGCAGCCCCCGGGTGACCCGACCGCGACGCTCGCCGGCCCCGCGCCGCTGCCCGAGGACGCCGGGTCGGCCGAGTCCGACGCCGCCGACGCCGCCGACGCCGCCGACGACGAGATCGCCGACGACCTGCCCGACGATCTCCCCGACGACGACGGCTCGACCGCCGAGGGATGGGCGCTCGTCCGGGCCGCCCAGAACGGCGACACCGAGGCGTTCGGCCAGCTGTTCGACCGGTACCACGACACGGTCTTCCGGTTCGTGCTCTTCCGCCTCGGCGACCGGCCCGCCGCCGAGGACCTCACCCAGGAGACGTTCGTCCGTGCCTACCGCCGGATCACGTCGGTGAGCTACCAGGGCCGCGACATCGGTGCGTGGTTCGTCACCATCGCCCGCAACCTCGTGCTCGACCACGTGAAGTCCAGCCGCTACCGGCTCGAGAGCTCCACCGCCGAGGTCGCGGACGTCGCGCCCAGCACGTTCCGCGCCGGCCCCGAGTCCGAGGTCATCGCGGGCGCCACTCACGCCGAGCTGCTGCGATGCGTCGCACGCCTGGGCGACGACCAGCAGGAGTGCATCGCCCTGCGGTTCCTGCAGGGCCTCTCGGTGGCGGAGACGGCCGAGATCATGAACCGCAACGAGGGGGCGGTGAAGGCCCTCCAACACCGGGCGGTCCGTCGGCTCGCTCAACTGTTGCCCGAGGGGCTGCGGTGAGTCACATCCATGTGGTTCGAACCGCACACCGCATCGTCGTAACCGGTCGCCTGTCCGTTCGTTTGCCCCTGCGACGAGCACGGCGCGTACGGACCGTGACGCGCGGACGATGAGGACGGACGGCATGTCGAGCGGGCACGACGGGGACGACGAGCGGTTCGCTCGCGTCGGGGAGCAGCGCGACGCCCCGGGGCGTCCGACGCGTTCCGATCGTGCGGGATCGCCGGTCGAGCCCGAGCTCGCCCGTGACCTCGAGCTCACCGCCGCCCTGCGCGCGGCCGGACGCGACGCCGTCGGCCCGGACCGCGCGACGAGCGCCCGTATGCGCGCCGCCGTGATGGCCGAGATCACCGGGGACGCCGCGCCGTCCACCGCCTCCCCGCGGGGCAGTACACGCGTCCTGCGCACCTCGGACACCGGTCCGGCCGGCGGTCGGGGGGCCGGCCGGGCCGGTCGCCCCGACGGCGACAGGCGGCGGGCGAGCACCCGTCCCGCGGACGGACGCCCCGCCGGGCGCGCGACCGAGACGTCGCGGCGCTCCACCTCGCGGGTGATGTCCTCCTTCGTCACCGGGGCCTGCGCGATCCTGCTCCTCGGGGCGCTGACCGTGCTGCTCAGCCGCGGCGCCCTGCCCGGCGAGATGCTCTACGGCGTCAAGCGGGCCTCGGAGAACGCCGAGCTCGGGCTGACCAGCGGCCAGGAGGCCAAGGGCCAGCGGCACCTGGACTTCGCGGCGACCCGCCTGGAGGAGGTCTCCGACCTCATCGCGCGGGACGCGACCACCGCGGCCGGCACCGGGCCCGCGGCGGCGGGCCTCGGACCGGACCAGGCCGCGCTCGTGCTGGAGAACCTGCGCGCCTTCGGTGAGCAGGCCCGGACGGGCTCGCGGATGATCCTGCCGCTCGCGTCGCAGCCCTCTGGCCCGCGTCCGACCGAGCTCGCGGAGTGGGCCCGGTCCCAGTCGTCGCGCCTCGACACGCTGAGCCCGTCGCTCGACACCGACGGGCGCGCCGCCGCCACGGACTCCCAGCAGATGCTCCAGCGCCTCGGTCAGCGGGCCACCGCGCTCAGCGGCCCGGTCCGCTGCGAGACCAGCACCGAGTCCGACGACCTCGGCCCGATCCCCGCGCGCGAGTGCGACTCCACCCGCGAGCCGACGACGGCGTCGCCCGAGCGCACCGAGGCCGCGAACACCAGCAGCCCGACCTCGACGACGACCTCCACGACCACCACGTCGCGGACCAGCACCTCCTCCGAGCAGTCGACGAGCCGCAGCAACCGCGACTCGAGCGACGACAACGTGGTGGAGGACCTCCTGCCCGACGACCAGGAGCAGCGCGAGGCTCCGGACCCGGTGCGCGTTCCGCTGCCGGTGCCGCTGCTGCCGCAGGTCGACGTCCCGCCGCTCCTCCCCGGCCTGCCCGGTCTGAGCCTCGGCTGACGCGACCCCCACCGCGCGGGGACGTGAGCCCGGTCGTGGCAGCCCCCGCGGTCGAGGGTCGCGTCTAGGGTGAAACGAGCACCGCCGGGTCGAGAAGTTCCGTCCCCCTCCCGGCGACGTGGTCCCAGGACGGACGCGACGGGAGGTTCCGGCGGTGGCAGGACGGCGCGAGCGCCGGTTGCAGGCGGAGCGGGAGGCGGCACGGCTCGCGGGCGAGGCGTCCGCGGAGGCCGCGCTGCGCGATACGGCGCTCGGCGAACCCACCGCGTCCGAGCTCCTCGAGACGGTGCCCGAGCACGCCGGGCACGTCACCGACCCCACGGCGGGCGAGGCCCCCGCGGCCCCGGTGGAGGGCACCGGCGACCTCCTGGAGCCCGCCGACGGTGCACCCGACCGGGAGTTCGCCGGCGGCGCGCCCGCGGCGGCCGCCGCCGCCGCCGAGGCGCCCGACATCCACGTGGTGCCGCCCTCGCCGCGGGTGCCGCCCGATCTCACTGCCGCCGCGTTCTTCGACGTCGACAACACCATGATGATGGGCGCGTCGATCTTCCACTTCGCCCGCGGGCTCGCGGCGCGCAACTTCTTCTCCGGCTCCGACCTGCGGGGCTTCGTCTGGCAACAGCTCAAGTTCCGCCTCGGCGGCGAAGGGACGCCGGACGACGTCCGGGCCCACCGCGAGCAGGCGCTGTCGTTCGTGGCCGGCCGGTCGGTCTCGGAGCTGGTCTCGCTCGGCGAGGAGATCTACGACGAGCTGATGGCCGACCGCATCTGGGAGGGCACGCGCGCGCTCGCCCAGATGCACCTCGACGCGGGCCAGCGGGTCTGGCTCGTCACCGCCACGCCGCTCGAGCTCGCCCGCATCATCGCGCGCCGCCTGGGCCTCACCGGCGCACTCGGCACCGTGGCCGAGAGCGAGGACGGCGTGTTCACCGGACGGCTCGTCGGCGAGCTGCTCCACGGACCTGCCAAGGCCCACGCCGTCCGGGCCCTCGCCGCGCGCGAGGGGCTCGACCTGCGGCGCTGCGCGGCCTACTCGGACTCGGTCAACGACGCTCCGATGCTCTCGGTGGTGGGCACGGCGGTCGCCGTCAACCCCGACTCCGACCTGCGCTCGATGGCCCGCCGCCGTGGTTGGGAGATCCGCGACTTCCGGTCCGGCCGCAAGGCCGCGAAGATCGGCGTGCCCTCGGTGCTCGGCGCGGGCGCCGTCGCCGGCGCGGTGGTCGCGGGCGCGGCCTACCGTCGCCGCCTCGTCAGCTGACGCCGCTCGAGCCCCGAAGAGGGCGGGCGCGGGCTCGCCATTGGGCTCAGGGGCTCAGGGGCTCAGGGGCTCGCCGGTCGGAGCCGGAGCTTCGCGATGATCGACGACGCCTGCCCGCGCCCACCCGACCGGCCAGGCCATGAGCCGCAGAGACCTCGCCGGCGCGTGCGCGATCAGAAGGGCGGCGGGTCGTCGTCCTCCGGCTTGTCGCTGTGTGTGGTGGCGCGGGGTGGTGGTCTGGTGGGTGGGGTGTCGGGGTAGGGGTCGTTGGTCCAGAGGGGTGTGTCGGTGGCGAGCTCTGCGGGGTTGGTGCCCGAGTGGTGGCGGTAGTGGCCGGGTGCGG